>CALBUB010000001.1 GCA_937967955.1 uncultured Bacillota bacterium
TCATTATAAACTTTATTGCCGCATATTAAAGATTTAAATCCTTGATTTGTTGTAATTTCTGTATTAGCAATTCTTACCTCACCTATAGTAGCTCTGCTACATAACAGCAATGTGCCAATTGGAAGCAAAGTAGCCGAGCTGTTATCTAACCCTAATTTTGTAATTTTTTTCTCCGTATCATTAATATACTTGCCTTTACACTGTGTTATATCGGTAGGTGTACACCACTTAATGTCACCATTCCAAAACAATGAATTTCGTGTATCTGGTGTTCCACCATTAACTATTTGGACTATCTCCCCCAACCTCTTAACTTCCCAATCCACTGGTATCCTGCCTACTTCTGTATCCTTAAATTTCCTATCTGCCAATCTTAATACCTCCTCAATCTACAGCTGGCTAAAAGTTTCTTCAGCCTGTCCTTCACATTCTAGAAGCTTTTTTATATGCATATCTACCTTCTTACTTAGTTCTTCTACTTCCTTTTCTATTTCTGGTAAAGTTTCTTTGTATCTTTCTGCCAACTCCTTTATCCTTGTAGTAAGTCTATGGGATATTTTATCCATTTCTGTAGTTATGGCATCTGTTATAGATGCTATCCACTTGTCATTTACTATGATGTTTTTAATTTCATCTGTTGATAGTTCCTTGTACTTTTCCTGTACCTTTTTTTCAAGGGCTTTTTCTTTATCCCTTATTTCCTTTTTAAGGCTTGATTCTCTGTCTATTAAGTCTAGATATTTTTGCAATATCTCTAATTCTTCTTGGTAATCACTATCATTCTTTATCTCTCTTATACGCTTGTTTACAGCTGTCTTTGTAATATTTCCCTTATCGTTTTTCAATTCTTCTAGTATTCCATCTTCTCCTGTATGTTCTTCTTCGAACTCTTCTTTTTCCCTTTGGGCTTCATCCCTTTGGATTTCTAATTCCTCTAGCTTACTTTTTTCTTCTTTAAAGAACTTATCTATCATCAAGTGAGTAGGAATTAGTTCGCTATCGGCAATCCATCCATTTTCTTTAAGCATATATACATCGTCTTTCATGGTTTCTAACCAATAATCCATTAAATGCTGGTATACAGCATATTTATCGATTAGCAGGCTATCCTCAAAGGAATCCAGTAAATCTTCTGATATTTGATAAATTAGCTGTTTAGGGCTAGTAGTTGAATCTATGGATTTTAATATAGGTATATACTTATTGCTCCAGTTGGCTAGTATATCCCTTACTCTATTGGAGTAAGATATAAATTCATCATCATTAAATATTGTAGATTTTATATCTTCTATTTCTACTTTTAATTTACTATAGCCTTCCATTTCTGTTGGAGAAAAGAGTTTAGCCTTCAAGTTGGGAAAAGCTGTCCAGTATGCTTCTAAGTCATCTATATCCCTATTGGGAATACCTCCAAATAGATGGGCCTTTATATCTTGAATGTCTTCCTTTTCTTGATTATCTATATATCTTGGTATATTTAAGTTGTAGTCGTTTTCTTCTATTTCTTCATTGCTTACAAAGCGAGAATATCCTGGAATTTCTTCCCTATTTTTGAAAACATCTACTATCTTGTGGATATCCCTTTCCCTTAACCTATTTTTATTTCCATCTTTCATAAAGCCTTTGCTGGCATCTATCATGAATATGCCTTCCCTTTCTTCAGCACCTTCCTTGTCGATTACTATTATAGATGCTGGTATTCCTGTACCATAAAATAGGTTAGGAGGAAGGCCTATTATCCCCTTTATCAACCCTCTTTTTACTATGTTCTTGCGGATCTGTCCTTCCACATTTCCTCTAAATAGGACTCCATGGGGTAGTATTATGGCTCCCTTTCCCTTGCCCGGCTTTAGAGATTTGATAAAGTGGAGTAAAAAGGCATAGTCTCCATTTTTGGCTGGTGGGATTCCAAATTCCTTAAATCTATCATAAGGATCGTTTTCTGGGTCTAATCCATTGCTCCAAGATTTAGTGGAAAAGGGAGGATTAGCTACCGCATAATCGAAGGTCATCAAACTTCCATCTTTATTTAGGAATGCAGGAGAGGTTATAGTATCCCCTTGCCTAATGTCTGCAATATCCTCATCATGGAGTATCATATTCATCATAGCTAAGGCCCTTGTTGTGTTGTCCTTTTCTTGTCCATAGATGGTTAGTCCATGGGGAGCTTCATCGGCTGCCTTAAGTAGTAAAGAACCGGAGCCGCATGTAGGGTCATAGATTGTTTCAAACTTGCTTTTAGAGTTTTCCACCCCTATTAATTTAGCCATTACCCTAGATACTTCTGCTGGTGTATAGAATTGCCCCTTAGATTTTCCCGATTCTGTTGCAAAATTTCTCATTAAATATTCATAGGCATCTCCTAAAAGATCATCCCCATCGGCCCTATTCTTACTGAAATTAAGGTTTTCGAATATGGCTATTAATTTAGTAAGTCTGTCTACCTTTTCCTTTCCTCTTCCTAATTTATCATCATCATTAAAATCGGCTAAGGTAATTACACCTACTAAATCATTAGCCTCTGCCAATTTATGGATGATTTTATTCATCCCATCTCCAATATCCTTGTTTCCTTTAAGCTTCACCATGTCGTGAAAGCTTCCACCCTCTGGTACTATGGTCACTGCATTTGGATCATTGTAGTATTTATCAGTAACATATTTTACGAATAAAAGGGTAAGTACATAATCTTTATATTGGGAGGCATCCATCCCACCCCTTAGTTCATCACACATTTGCCATATTTTACTGTATAAGTCACTCTTTTTTAATGCCAATTTGTATTCCTCCTTGGTTGATTATCCTATAAATTTGATTTTTTGTATTATTATGGAACATATGTAGTACATATGTAATACAATCTAACAATATTTTATACCATATTAACAGCTTAAAACAATAGAACCTACACAAAAACCGCCCTCCATCAAATTAACATTTACCAAAGTTTGTAGGTAGTACTAAAATTGCTGGTCTACAAAATAGAAGGCACAGCTATCCTTTTGCAGGAGTTACTAGTGAGGCAATCCGTCTACCTGGCGGTGGCCATATACATGTAATATACACTAATATAGACTTTACTGAAGGACTTCTCCATGAAATTCCAATAGAAACTGGTCCAGCAATTCCTGTAGGTGGAGGTAGGCATGTGCACTTTGCAGAGGGAAGTACTACTATAGACGCTAACCATATTCATGAGTTTATAGTAGCAACCCTAATTGATGACCCAACAGGAGATTAAAATAAAAGGCCTATAGCAAGGATAAGAAATAATTTTTGCTATAGGCCTTTAAGCTGTAAGATCTTTTTTGATCTGCCTTATAATAAATGCAAAAATTGTAGCATCATCAATAAGTCCTAGTAATGGTATAGCATCTACTATTATATCTGTTGGTAATATTAGGTATATTAAGCCAGCTATAATCATAAGTATTGTACTTCTTGATAATTTTCTATAGCCTCCACTTTTCCAGTCCTTTATAAGCTGGAAAAGTAGTTTTCTTTCTTTCCATAACTTACTCATTTTTCACTTCTCCTATTTTGATTGATATTAATTGAGTAGCAAGCATATCTATATTATACGCTAAACTTTTAATAGTTCATATTGTAAATGATGGAAAGCAGCAATTATGCCCATGTTATTGGTGTAATAGAGGTTAAATATATGTTATAATATATTGTGAAAAACTTTTCAAATTAACAGCTACCTAGTTAGCTGCAAGGCTTGGCTAGCTGTGTATTCCCTTATCTAATGGGTATCAATAGGATAGTATTAAAATCAGGGGGTAGGATAATTGACGGAAAATATTGTTATATCACAAGAGACAAAAGAAACTATTCTTAAAATCCAACAAAAAGAGATAACTGAACAGGCTATTTACATGAATTTAGCAAAAAAAGTAAAGAAGCAATCAGATAAAGAATTGTTAGAACGTATAGCTAAAGAAGAAAAATACCACTGTGAACTATGGAGTAAATATACAGGTAAAAATCCCAAACCTCAAAGGCTAAAAGTACTTTTATATTCCTTCTTAAGCATTATATTTGGATACACTTTTGTTATAAAGATAATGGAGAAAAATGAAGGAGTATCTAAAGAAACCTATAGAAAGCTAGCAGAGGAAGTTCCTATTGCTACTAAAATATATGCAGATGAACAAAGGCATGAGCATGCACTTATAGGTATGTTAGATGAAGACCGTTTACAATACGTTGGTTCCATGGTTTTAGGTTTAAATGATGCCTTGGTAGAACTGACGGGAACTTTAGCCGGACTAAGCTTTGCATTACAAAATAACAAGCTGGTAGCCCTATCAGGTCTAATAACTGGAATATCTGCCACTTTATCCATGGCCTCATCAGAGTATTTATCAGCCCGTTCTGAAGGTAGTGCTAATGCAAAAAAGTCCGCCTTATATACTGGAGTTATGTACATCTTTGCAGTAATATTACTAGTACTTCCTTATATATTGCTACCAAGCCATAAATATATACCTGCACTTATTTCTATGTTATTTATTGTGGTGCTTATTATCCTTGCTTTTACCTATTATATATCTGTAGCAAAAGATTTGCCCTTTAAAAAGAGGTTTTTAGAAATGGCTACCATAAGCCTTTCTGTTGCAGTGCTTTCCTTTGTAATAGGAATTGTAGTAAAACACTTCTTAGGTATTGATATATAGACATTTAAAATGAGCAACAGCCTTTAGCTGTTGCTCATTATTTGTAAAAGCAGTTCTCTTAAGAGCTTGCAAGCTAGTGCTGTTGAAATTCCCGTTGGATCGTTTGGAGGGGACAATTCTACCATATCAAAGCCTACTATGTTTAAGCCCTGAAGATGGCTTAATGCCTTTAATAGCTCTTTAAAGGTAACTCCACCAGCTTCTGGGGTACCTGTGCCAGGAAATTCGGACGGGTCTATTACATCTAAATCTATGGTTAGGTAGATTGGTTTATCCTTTAGCTTTTCCCTTAAAGTTTCTATACCTGCAAAGTCAAACATGTGAGTTTTAACATGTTCTCTTCCCCACCTTAATTCTTCCCTATCTCCACTTCTTATACCATATTGGAATATCCTACCGTCCCCAACTATTTCCCAGCACCTTCTCATAACTGTTGCATGGGAGAGTTTGTCACCTAAATATTCATCCCTTAAATCTGGATGGGCATCAAAGTGGATTATATGTAAATCATCATAATACTTTCCATAAGCCCTAACTGCTCCTAAGGTCACCAGATGTTCCCCACCAAGCATACAGGCTATCTTATTATCTTTAATAAGCCTTTCAACATAGTCTTCTATTATGTCTAAGACCCTTTTTGTGTTTCCAAAGGGGATTTCCAAATCTCCTCCATCAAATATACTGTAATCGGTTAAATCCTTGTTTAAATAGGGGCTATAGGTTTCTATGGCATACTCGCTATCCATTCTCATACAAGCTGGAGCAAATCTAGCTCCAGGCCTGTAGGAGGTGGTACCGTCAAAGGGGACTCCAAATACCACTATCCTGCTGTCCTCATATTCACCATCACAGCCTAGGAAGGTTAGAATATTTTTATTCATATTCTAGCAACTCCTTTACATAATTAGGTAGTGCAAAGGCTCCTTTATGGAGTTCAGTATTGTAGTATTTAGTTTTAAGACTAAGCCTATTCCATTCTTCTTCCTTTAAATGGTCTATTGGATGATATTTTTTTGAAGCAAAGCCAAATAACCAATAGCCTGAAGGATAAGTAGGTATATGGGCCTGATATACTTTAGCTATTGGAAAGAACTCCTTTATATTCCTATAGGCCTTTTTCATGGAACTTATATAAAGAGAATAATAGGGGCTTTCCAGTTGGTTTACCATAATTCCATCTTCTTTTAAGGCCTTATAACAGTTGCCGTAAAACTCCCTTGTAAACAAGCCTTCTCCAGGACCAAAGGGATCAGTGGAATCAACTATTATCAAATCGTATTCATCTTCTTGTGAGCGGATAAATTTAAGTCCATTTTCAAAATACAGCTCTACCCTTGCCTCATCTAGCTTAGAAGCCGTTTCAGGCAGGTATTCTTTACACACATCTACTACTAGCTTGTCTATTTCTACCAGATGGATTTTTTCAATAGTTTTATATCGAGTTAATTCCCTTATTGTGCCTCCATCTCCCCCGCCAATTACTAGAACCTTTCTTATATTTGGCTTTACAGCCATTGGTATGTGGACTATCATATCGTGATAGATGAATTCATCCTTTTCCGTTAACATTATAAGGCCGTCTAAGGTTAATATTTTTCCAAATTCTACTGAATCTAAGATTTCTATCTTCTGGTAAGGACTCTTACCATTATATAATACATCCTTTATCTTTATACAAAACCTAACATTTTCCGTATGTTCCTCTGTATACCACAATTCCACTTACAATCCCTCCACTATGTTTATCCTTTCAATAGCCATATCTTCTGGTCCTGTGAGCAAGGAACCCTTTTCTTTAGCATAGTAGATATAATCTAGTACATCCTTAGTAATCCTTTCCCCTGGTGAAAGGATTGGTATTCCTGGTGGATAGGCCATTACAATTTCAGCAGAAATTTCTCCTAGGCTATTATCTAAGGGTACAGACTTTTTCCTACCATAAAAGGCTTCCCTTGGAGTAAGGACAACTTCTGGAGTAATATATTCTGACTCAAGCATTCCAGCTTTATCTTTAGAGTAGAGCCTCTTTATTTCAGAAAGGGAAGATATGAGCCTTTCTATATCCAGCATGCTATCTCCTGCCGATATGATGGCCAGTATGTTTCCTATATCTCCAAATTCTATTTGTATATCGTATTCATCCCTTAAAATATCGTATACTTCTATGCCTGCCAAACCTATGTCCCTTGTATAGATGGAAAGCTTTGTTATATCAAAATCATACACAGTATCTCCATTTATAAGCTCCTTTGAAAAGGCCTTGTATCCTCCTATTTTGTTTATTTCTTCTCTAGCATAGTTGGCAATTTCTACAGTCCTTTTAAATATTTCCTTACCATTTAAACTTAAATTTTTCCTAGCCAAATCTAAGGACACCAGCAATAGATAGGAAGCACTGGTAGTTTGAGTTAAATTTATAATCTGCCTTACATAGTCGGCATTTACATTTTTCCCACAGAGTAGTATTGAACTTTGGGTTAGGGAACCGCCAGTTTTATGGACACTTACTGCAGCCATATCGGCACCAGCTTCCATGGCAGATATGGGCATATCTTCACCAAAATAGAAGTGGGTACCATGGGCTTCGTCTACTAATACTAGCATATTGTTTTCATGGGCTATTTTTACAATTTCCTTTAAGTTGGAACATATTCCATAGTAAGTAGGATTGTTTACAAATACAGCTTTAGCATCCTTATTTTTTTCTATTGCCTCCTTTACATCCTTCACAGCCATACCTAAGGGTATGCCTAAATCCTTATCTACTCCTGGGTTTACATATACAGGAATTGCACCACATAGGATTAAAGCGTTTATTGCACTTTTGTGTACATTTCTAGGGATTATTATCTTATCTTGCGCCTTACATACAGCCATTATCATAGCTTGGACAGCAGCTGTAGTGCCATTTACTATAAAAAAGGCCTTTTCTGCCCCAAAGGCTTCAGCTGCTAAATCTTCCGCATCTTTAATTACTGATACAGGATGGCTTAAGTTGTCCAGCGGCTTCATGGAATTTACATCTACCATAAGGCAGTCTTTCCCTAGAAAGTCTGTTAACTCCTTATTCCCCCTGCCGCCCTTATGGCCTGGTACATCAAATCTAACTATCCTATTTTCCTTATAGGCTTTAAGGGCTTCGTATATGGGGGCATTTTCTTGAGAAAGTCTCTTCAATTAAAACCCTCCTGCTAGTAGATATTCATACCACTGTATATTTCAATCATTTCCCTTCTAAGCAAGTTGGTAATTTCTAATCTTTCCTTTGGTGGTATTTCATATACATCCCTGTTGAATAGGTAGTTGTTAAGGTCTATGTCTTTTATCAGCATCTTAGTGTGGAATATATTTGACTGATAAACGTTTACATCCATGGTATCATATTTGGCTAAAGTCTTCTCATCTATAAAGTCCTGGATGGACTTAATTTCATGGTCTATAAAGTACTTCTTACCATTTACATCCCTTGTAAAGCCTCGGACTCTGTAATCAATAGTTATGATATCTGAATCAAAGCTATCTATTAAAAAATTTAAAGCATTAAGGGGGGAAATGGTTCCGCAAGTGGATACATCTATATCTACTCTGAAAGTTGATATGGCATTATCTGGATGGTATTCTGGATAGGTGTGGACTGTAACATGGCTCTTGTCCAAATGGCCTAAGGTACCATTTCTATATCTACACATTATTTCTCCTCTATTACAGGATTCATCTATAAGTTCAGGAGGTAAGGCTTCTTCTGTAATAAGGATTGCCACTGAAGCGCCTTGAGGTTCATAGTCTTGCTTGGAAATATTTAATATGTGGGCCCCAATTATTTCTGTTACTTCCTTAAGTATATTGGTTAATCTCTCTGAATTGTATTGTTCATCAATATACTCAATATAGCCCTTTTGCTCCCTTTCAGATTTAGCATAGCA
>CALBUB010000002.1 GCA_937967955.1 uncultured Bacillota bacterium
CATTCTATGGTTAACACAGGACTACTTTTATATTTAGTTGGTATACAGCCCCTTCTTACATATAGGGCTCCAACGCCTTTCGGTCCATAAAACTTGTGGGCAGACAAGGATAATAAGTCGATATTTAAATCATCAACATCTATTTTTACATGGCCTACAGCCTGAACAGCATCTGTATGGAACAGTACTCCTTTATCTTTTGCAATTTTACCAATTTCCTTTATAGGCTGTATCGTCCCTATCTCATTATTGGCAAACATAATAGTTATTAAGATAGTATCATCAGTAATAGCTTCCTCTAATTGCTGCAAATCCACCAAGCCATACTCATCTACATCCAAATAGGTTACATTAAAACCATGTTTTTCTAAGTACTTACAGGTATGAAGAATTCCATGGTGTTCAATTTTGGAAGTTATAATATGGTTTCCTTTACCCTTATTTGCATAAGCTACACCTTTAATTGCCCAATTATCTGCCTCAGAACCACCAGCAGTAAAGAATATCTCATTAGGCTTTGCATTAAGGGCTTTTGCTACCTTTTCTCTAGCAATCTCGATTGCATTTTTAGATTCATTCCCTAAGGAATAAACGCTTGAAGGGTTGCCATATTTACTGGTAAAATAGGGCAACATCTCCTTAAGCACTTCCTCCTTGACAGGAGTTGTAGCCGAGTTATCCATATAAACATACTTTTCCATAAAGATTCCTCCTAAGCTTCTCTTTTTTCCAATTCCATTTTAGCCTTTTCATTAAGCATATCCTGTAATGATATTGAATCAATTACTTGATTGATGCTGTCCTTCATCCGCTTCCAAACTACTTTTGTAACGCAATTTTCCTCCCTTTCACAACCACTAAAATCCTCTACAACGCAATCTGCTGGAGCCATATCTCCTTCCAAAGCCCTAAGGATATTACCCACGGTAATTTCACTTGGTGCTTTAGCTAGCATATAGCCTCCTTGGGCTCCTCTAACGCTATTTAATAGGCCTTCCTTTCTTAGGGTTGAAACCAACTGCTCCAAATAGTTTTCCGAAATGTTCTGTGCACTTGCAATACTATTTAAGGGAATCGGCCCTTCGCCGTAATGGATTGCCAACTGAAACATAGCTTTTAATCCATATCTTCCCCTTGTCGATAATCGCATCAAACCACCTCTTTTAATTCCAAGTAAATCGCTTGGTTTTCCTTAATAAGTATATTATACCCTAGTATTTTTGTCAACATTCAAATTCATTTAAGGCATGCTATTTAATCACCACTTAAGGCATTACCTTCTTCTATAAAATAAAAAGGAGCCTAAGCCCCTCATATTAATCATTTCCGAATAAGTCTCCATATTGAAGTGGGAAAAATAGTGGGAATGGATGGTTATCAAAATCATCACAAACATCTTCTGGTGCAAATTCTTGGCATGGTGGTGGTTCAGGACAGAATCCAAATGTAGGTATTAGAAGTTGTACTCTGCCTACTACTTTTATAATTATAAATACTCCAACTGCAAAGACCACATTACCATCAGTAACTACTGGTTGACCCAGTACTTTTGAACTGGTTTCTGCTACAATATTAAATTGAAACTCATCCCTAGCTTCAGGGATAAACAGAACAATGTCCTTCTCTATATCTGGCAAATTATTTTCCATAGTTTCTCCATTTGTTAGAGTTATCTTGTAAGGGATTCTTAAAGTAAACCGGACTCTTTTGAAGTTTGGCCTATTAGGTATATTATCTATCCTCAATGTGTCAGGTAAAATAAATCCCTGCTTAAATTTTATTGAACTGAAAGTGCCTTCCCCGGTATCCACTTCAACTGATGGGAAGCACTCCCTACTTTGACACTGAGCATATACTTTATCTACTATGACGCAATCTACTTCCCTTATATTATTTAAATCGAATTCAATTTTTCCGTCAAAGTCATGAAGATTTTTATTTTTAGCCATATTTTTCACTCCTTTTATTTAATAAAACTATTCCTACTTTCATATTATGAAGTATAGGTAGAATTGTGATTTTTTGTTTAGGCTAAGGAGGATATAAATGAAAAAAAATTATAGTATCAGGGAGAGTGTCTTCATAAAAGATTCATTAAACAATTCCTTTATGCTGTTTAAAGACAATAACGAAAACTTATTATTTAACAAAATCAACATTGATAATAGCTCAATGATAATTGATAAAGATATAATGGACTTTTCAGCTACTATCGATGAAAATAATAGGTTACACTTACTCTATCTCAATAAAAGCGGTGAGCTTATATATTGTACATACTCTGAAAATGCATGGCACAAAAATTTAATAGGCAGGCTTGATATACAATCCAATATGTATAAATATTTAACCCTCTTAATACATAAAAACACCATAAATATCTTTTATGCTACCGCTAATATAATAAACTTAAATCTTTGGACAATTGAACACATCGTAAAAAATATAGATAATTGGCAAAAACACGTGGTGACCAATATATTCTCTGATAAAACACTTGACCCCTTCTACATTGACCAGGATGAATTTGGAAATATATACTTGGTTTACAGCGGAAAGGAATCTGTCCACTATAATGTCTACTATTTATTCTTTAATACCTTTAATAAGAAATGGGCCCCCAATCCTACTAAAATATCATCATCCTTTGTCGATAATATTCTCCCTTACATCTTCGTAGATACTCAAAATAATGTACATATATTATGGTATTGTTCAAATAATGGAGAATATCTACTCAAGTATAAGCGATTTTCATCGATTGGAGAAGATAAATTCCATTGGAGAGAGATTAAACTACCAAAAATTACAGGCAGCAATTCCCATGCCCTTATGTTAGAAAAATATAATAGATTGAATATATTATATGCCGAAAGAAATGAGATTTATAATCTGGTTTCCAACGACCATGGCAATAGTTGGATTTTAGAGGATAAGACCTCCATAGTCAACCATCCCCTTTATTTAGTCCAATACTATAACCTATCTTTGAATAGGCTCCGCCATAAGATAAATCATTATTATGGAAGTATAGATAAGGCTAGTATTTCTTTTTACTGCGATGATTTCCATGAGGACTTAAAGGAGTTCAACGAATTTAAGGCTGCCAGCCTTAAGGGGGAAAAGGATAGTGTTAAAGATGATATTAAAGATAGTATTAATTTAGAAGAGAAGGAAAATAAAGCTAAATCACAAGCTCCTAAAGCTGATAAAAAAGGACATAAAACTAATCAAAGATAAGCTACAAAATATTGAAGAAAGGACTAAAAATAGAATGGGCTTTTTAAAGATAAAAAAATAAATAATTCTCCTTTCTAGGCTGCCTAAAACAAGCTCACTAGAAAGGAGAATTCCAAGTATTAAATTCAGACATACTTACTTAATTGATTAAGCTAAGGCTAAAACCATCCTATTTTTCTATTACATAATTAGCAAAGATCTGTAGCTATTGCAGATATAGTTCCTTGGTTAATGTTTATAGCAGATGCTACAGCTTCTGTAGCAGTAGCCTCCACTGTTACCCTGTAAGTGCAGCAGTTAGATTCGCAATCTTCATGATCGCATATGCTAAAGGCCACTGGTATTGATGCTCCAGCTATTAAGGCTAAACCAAAGGATACATCGAAGGATTGAATTTCTCTTTCAACTTCATTTCCACAACGCTTAAATATCCTGAAAGTTATAACTGTATCTACTGCAAGGGCTGCATTTACTGTAACT
>CALBUB010000003.1 GCA_937967955.1 uncultured Bacillota bacterium
TGTTATTACCTACAGAAGAAAAAGCACTGGATGCTGAACAGTTGGAGATAGTGGAAGTAGATCCTAGAATTGAATTAGTTAAAAGGCTAATTGAATATAGGAAATATAAGCAAGTTGCAAATAAATTGAGAGAGCTTGAAAAAATTCAATTAAAAGTTTTTTGCAAACCTAAAGAGGATTATAACATTTATTATAGTAAAGAAGTAAAATTAGATAATATGGATATATACAAGCTAAGTGATGCTTATAAGAAACTTATAAGAAAAAAAGCAAATAAAGGCTCATTTAAAATCAGACAAATTCAAACTGAAGAATATAGTTTAAAAAAGTGTATTAGGAAGATTAAGAGCATATTAAAGTTTAAAAAAAGGATAAAATTCAGCCAGCTTTTCAAAGGGAGGCCAAATAAAAAAGAGGTGATATCAACATTTTTATCTTTACTAGAGTTGATAAAGGACAAATATATAAGTGCATACCAAAGTAACAGTTTTAGTGATATATTGATTAGCAAATTAGATGAAGAAGGTGACTGTACTAATGGATGATAGAGAGCTCAAAGCAATAATAGAAAGTTTGTTATTTGTATGGGGAGAGCCCTTAGCTCTTAAGGATATAGCAAATATACTAGAAATTAAAGAATCTTATGCTAGTAAATTGGTAGATGAAATGATTGGAGAGTTCAACAATAGTAGAAGAGGACTAAGAATAATTAGAGTAAAGGATAAATGTCAATTAACTACTAGACCAGAGCATTATGAGTGGATTAGCTTATTATTTCAAGACCGTAAAGCAAATAGTCTTTCTACAGCTGCTTTAGAGACTTTGGCAATTATAGCTTATAGGCAACCTATAACTAAGGCGGAAATAGAGAGTATAAGGGGAGTTAAATGTGATAAAGCTTTAGAAACTTTACTTAGCAAAGATTTAATTAAGGAACTGGGAAGATTAGAAAGAACAGGTAGACCAATTATATATGGGACTACAGATGAGTTCCTTAGATATTTTGGGTTAAAGGATTTAGATGAGTTACCTGCAATTGATGAGCTAAACAAAGAAAATAATGATGGTTCTGTGAAAGAATAATACTGAAATTAGTATTATTCTTTTTTTTTATGGAATTATATTAATTGGATATACATTTAAAAAGAGGTGCACCAATGAAATGGTTATTTCTGTTCATCCCCATATTTATCATAATACTCCTATTATCTTATGTGAAACTAAATATTGTTTACATATTCTATAATGGAAAAAGTAAGCTAAATATTTCCACCTCTTATATGTTCGGGCTAATTAGGCCAGAGGTATTTCCAAATGGGGATAATAAAAAACAAAAAAAATTTGATAAAGATAAGGATATAAAAAATGAAACATTTTCATTAGAAAAGTATGGGGACTATAAAAAAATTTTTGCTTACTTGTTAGATAAGATTGTTATTGAAAAATTAAACTGGAGGACAAAAATTGGATATGAAGATCCATTTTATCTAAGTATGTTTTATGGAAGTATTTGGTGGATAAAAGGCTTTATCAATAGCTTAATATTATCAAAAAAGGAAATTGATGAAATAAATATTCAGGTTCTTCCTAATTATAATATCAATTTATTAGAGACTAGGTTTAATTGCATAATAAAGATAAGAATGGTTTATATTATAAACGTATGGATAAGATTATTAAAAATCTATAAAGGTGGTGAAAAAAATGACAGAACATCCTATAGAAGGTTTAATGAAAACCACAATGAATAGCCTTAAAGAAATGGTTGATGTTAATACTATTATAGGAGATCCTGTACAATCACCAGATGGATTGGTTATTATTCCTGTATCTAAAATTTCCTTTGGTTTCGCATCAGGAGGTAGCGAGTTTAGTAGAAATACGGATAATGAGCCTTCAGAGAAGAATTTTCCCTTTGGCGGTGGAAGTGGTGCAGGAGTTTCTGTACAGCCAGTAGGTTTTATTGTTGCTGGTAATAATCAGATTAGATTACTAACTGTAGATGAAGGCAATACTGCGTTAAGTAACTTATTTGATTTTGCTAGTAAACTAACTGATACTATACAACAAGCAGTTAGTAAGAAAAAGGATGAACAACTTAATAATACAAATCAAGAGGATAATAGCCAGACTAATTAAGAAGCAGATATTTTCTGCTTCTATTACTTTATATAAGGGGAGGTAATTAAAGTGAAAAGATGTATAATTTTAACTTTAGTATTTTTTATATTTATTAGCAGTTGTAGCTTTGCTCAAATTCCAGATATAAGTGCACAAAGTGCAATATTAATAGATGCCAAGTCAAAGCGAGTATTATATGAACACAATCCTTATATTAAATTACCAATGGCTAGTACAACTAAAATTATGACAGCATTAGTAGCTTTAGAAAAAGGAGATTGTCAGGAAGAAGTAATAATAAAAGAAAGTGCAGTGGGCATAGAAGGTTCAAGTATTTACCTAAGAGAAGGTGAAATCCTCACTTTAGAGGACCTATTATATGGTCTAATGTTGAGGTCAGGAAACGACTCAGCTATAGCCATAGCTGAACATATTGGAAAAAGTGTAGAAGATTTTGTTGAACTAATGAATCTAAAAGCAAAGGAAATTGGAGCAAACAACACTAATTTTATGAATCCACACGGTTTACACCATGATAATCATTATACTACTTCTTATGATTTAGCTTTAATTGCTAGCAAAGCGTTAGAAAATAAAAAGTTTCAAGAAATAGTAAATACAAAGGTGTGGAGAGCAAATAGGGAAAAAAACAATATTTTTTATAATAAAAACAAGACCTTATGGGAATATGAAGGAGGAAATGGAGTAAAGACTGGCTACACTACTAGAGCTGGAAGGTGTTTGGTTACTAGCGCTACAAGGGAGGGTACCCAGCTGGTAGCAGTAGTTTTAAATGATAGGAATTGGTTTGAAGATTGTTATAGGCTTATGGACTATGGTTTTAATAATTATAAAAGCTATATAATATTTGATAAAGGCCAATTTGTTAAAAATATTCCAGTAGTTGATGGAAAAGAAGGTGAAGTGGCGGCAGTTATAGAAGATGCTTTTGAATATCCGTTAAAAGAAGAAGAATTGGATAAGATAAGTATCAGCATAGATTTAATTGAGGAGGTTAAAGCACCAGTTGCCAAGGGAGAAAAATTAGGAGAAATAAAGGTGTACTTAAGTGGAAAGATAATCCACAAGGAAGATATAGTATCAAAAGAGGATATAGATGAGATGGGATTGTTTAAGAAGTTTTTAGAAAGATTTAGGGATATAAAGCAAGATAATATATAAAAGAGAAGATATATATAAATGTTTTGCGATATAATATAAGCTGGGTATCAATCAAATAGGAGGAAAAATATGAGGTTACAAAAGTATATTGCTAAGTCTGGCTTAACATCTAGAAGAAAGGCTGAAGAGTTAATTTTACAAGGAAGAGTAAAAGTTAATGGGCAAGTTGTAAACAAGTTGGGAAAAAAAGTAGAGCCTGAAAAGGATGTGGTTATGGTAGATAATAAAGTGGTAGAATTAGAAAATAAAAAGGTATATATTATGTTAAATAAGCCTACTGGCTATGTTACTACTTTGAAAGATAAATATTCAGATAAAATAGTTTTAGATTTAATTAAAGGTGTACGAGAGAGGATTTTTCCTATTGGTAGGCTTGATAAGGATACTACTGGCCTTTTATTATTAACTAATGATGGAGATTTAGCTTTTAAATTGACTCATCCTAGTTACCAAGTATGGAAAGAATATATTGCAACAGTAAAAGGGATACCTGATGACAAAAAAATACAAAAATTAAGGGATGGAATCATTATTGATAGAAGAAAAACTAGCCCAGCTTATGTGGACATATTAAGAAAGGAAAAGGATTCAGCAGTTTTAAGAATAAAAATATATGAAGGTAGAAACAGGCAGGTTAGAAAAATGTGTAAATCTATTGGTCATCCAGTAATAAAACTAAAAAGGGTGGCCATTGGTCATATAAAATTAGGTAACTTACCAATTGGTCGCTGGAGATATTTAAATGAAAAAGAAATAGAGTATTTAAAGAAAATATAACTATAATTTGTTATAATATTGACATGAGAAAATAATAGAGTGGTGATATATTGTGGGGGCTAAAACTTTTAAAAGTGCAGTTACAATTGCTAAAAGAATAATGGACATGACAATAAGTGAAGGAGATGTAGTCTTAGATTGTACAGTAGGAAATGGAAATGATACTTTACACTTGGCAAAATTAGTTGGTGAGAGTGGTAAAGTATACGGTTTTGATATCCAACCTATAGCCATAGAGATAACTAAAAATAGATTAATAGAGAATGACTTAATAAATAGGGTAGTATTAATAAATGACGGCCACGAACACATAGACCTTTATATCCAGGAGAAATTAGACTTTGTAATATATAATTTAGGATATTTACCAAAGGGAGATAAAACAATAATTACTAAAGCTTCTACTACCTTAGAAAGCATAAATAAAGCCCTTTCCCTTTTAAAAAAGAATGGTATACTATTGGTTACCTCTTATACTGGACATGAAGGTGGCCAAGAAGAATACAATGCCCTATTAAATTTTTTTACATCATTAGATCAAAGAAAATTTAATGTTTTAAAATTTAAATTTATTAATCAAAGAAATAATCCGCCTACCCTTTTTGGGTTAGAGAAATTATAAATTTAGGAGGGATAAATTATGGCAGGTATCAAGATTACAGAAACAGTATTTAGAGATGCTCATCAATCTCTAATAGCAACAAGAATGAGAACAGAGGACATGCTACCCATTGCTGAGAAGATGGATAAGATTGGCTTCCATTCTCTAGAAGTTTGGGGAGGTGCTACTTTCGATTCATGTTTAAGATTTTTAAAAGAAGACCCTTGGGATAGATTAAGAGCTTTGAGAAAAGCTTTTAAGAATACAAAATTACAAATGCTATTAAGAGGGCAAAACTTATTAGGTTATAAACATTATCCTGATGATGTAGTTGAAGAATTTATTAAGAAATCTATTGAAAATGGTATAGATATAATAAGAATATTTGACGCTTTAAATGATACACGAAATATAAAAAAGTCAATAGAAGCAACTAAAAAATACGATGGCCATGCTCAAGCAGCCATTTCCTATACGGTTAGTCCTGTCCATAATATTGAATATTATGTTAGTTTAGCTGCTGAAATGGAAGAGATGGGTGCAGACTCCATATGTATAAAGGATATGTCAGGTATTTTGACTCCTTATGTAGCAGAAAAGCTAGTTAAAGAGATAAAAGAGAAAATATCAGTTCCATTACAAATCCATTCTCATTTTACAAGTGGTATAGCAAATCAAACTTATATGAAGGCAATTGAGGCAGGAGCTGATATTGTAGATACGGCTATCTCACCATTAGGCATGGGAACTAGTCAACCTGCTACTGAATCTATGATTGCTTCTCTTGAGGACTCTCCTTATTACCCAGACAATATAGACTTGGATTTATTATTAGAAGTGTCAGAGTATTTTAAAAAGCTGAGAGATAAATATTTAAAGGAAGGACTGCTTAAAGAGAAAGTATTAAATGTTGATGTTAGAACTTTAAGATATCAAGTTCCTGGTGGGATGCTATCTAATTTGGTTTCTCAATTAGAAAGCCAAGGAGCCTTAGATAAATTAGAGCAAGTTCTAGAAGAAGTGCCAAAAGTAAGGGAAGATTTAGGTTATCCTCCATTGGTAACTCCTATGAGTCAAATGGTAGGGACTCAAGCGGTCTTCAATGTGGTCCTTGGCGAAAGATATAAAGTGATACCTAAAGAAGTTAAAAACTATGTGAAAGGACTATATGGAAAACCAACAGTGCCAATTAAGGAGGATATTAGGAAGATAATCATAGGTGATGAGGAAATAATTACCTGTAGACCTGCTGATTTACTAGAACCTGAAATCCATAATATAAAAGAAGAAATAAAAGAATTTATTGAACAAGATGAAGATGTATTAACTTATGCTATGTTTCCACAGGTAGCCTTAGAATTTTTCAAATACAGGCAGAGCCAGAAGTATAAAATAGATTATGATTTGTTGAATGAAGAATATAAAGTTTATCCTGTATAA
>CALBUB010000004.1 GCA_937967955.1 uncultured Bacillota bacterium
TTTTTGCCATATTATCATAAATGATATATAAAAGGAACTATTTTAGTAAGGGGATAATTTGGTTTATTATATAAATAAATCCAAGTTTTTATAAATGGTCTTTTTCTTTTTTACTTTTAGCATGTTTTTTCATATATTTAGATTTTATTTATCTACCAGGCTATTTTATCTTATAGTGATAACTGAAGCCTTATCTATAGACCTTTTTTTATTGACAAATAAAAAAACAACTAGAAATATAATGAAGGAAATAGTAAAAAAATAGAGAAGTATTAATTAATATGGGGTGATAAGCTGGTGAATAAAGGTAGAAAGAGTAGTAAAATATTAAAGGTTTTTATTGTTTTATTAATAGGCTTAATATTATTTTTTTCTAACAAGAAGAATCAGGACAAATTTTTGGAACTTGTAGGCTCTATATCTACTAGTAATAAGCAGAATTGGGAGGAGGAAGAGGAAAGGAGTTTACAAGTATTAAACTCTATTTCTATATATAAACCAGTAGAAAAGGTAGCTTGTGATGATAATATAATAGCTATATGGGGAAACAATGAGCTTACTATTTATGATTATCAGGGCTCAAAAAAAATACAAAAAGAGTTTAATCTAAACAATCCTAAGGCTTATATTGGAAGAGAAAGAATTTATGTTTATGATAGGGATTTAGGGGATATTTATCTAATTGATTTTTATGGGAATAATCTTGGAAGCCTTCAAATAGGCAGTGAGATAAAAAGCCTTAAAGATAGTAAGGAATATTTAATGGTCCATACTATTGAAGAAAATAAGGAAGTCTTAAAAATACTAGCTTTTGATGGAAATATATTGGACACTAAATTAGTAGAAGGGAATATACTCACTTATTGTATGGATGATGACAATAGTATATATGGAATTTGTACTTTAGACTTAATGAAGGAAGGCATTAGAACAGAAATTAAGCTGTATGACCTAAAGGGAGAACTTTTATCTACCATCCATTTAGCTGATGAAATTTCATTAAAAGCAGAGTTTATTGGAGAAAACAAGCTATTAGTTTTGACAGATAAAGGCTTGTATTTCATAGAAGAGGGAGTTATTAAATGGAATAGAGAGTTGGAAGAAGTAAAGGATATGTACATAGATGAGAATAAAAATATAAATATTTTAAAAGCTAATACATTTGAAAGCTTATTACCTGATGGAAATGTGGAAAAAAAATATACTTCTATGCAATATTATGATAAAATAACTTCCTTTAATGACTATATAGTGCTATGGGGTCCTAACCATATAATAGGCTTGCAGGAAGGGGAAGAAATTTTTAAATATGAGTCTAATGACCAGATATATGATGTAATTGGAAAAAAGGAGCATCTAATAGTGGTTTATCATAATAGATTAGATATAATTTCATACGAATAAAATAAGGTTTGGTGATAGTCCATATGAATTGGGTAGATATAGTTATAATATTGTTTTTAACATACTATGTTTATAAAGGTTTAAGGCTTGGATTAGTGTCAGCTCTTTTTAGTATAGCCAGCTTTTTACTTTCAGTATTTATAGCTGTAAGATATTATAGCTCCATATATGAATTTATCATTAATAATGAGTTTTTCTATAAGTTTTTTGAAAAGATAACAGAAATAATCTTAAGCCTATTGTTTTATTCTAGGATAGAGGAAAATCCTGATTTTTTATTGAAGCTCATATCAAAAGGCTTTATAAAGTTTATTATATCTATAGTAGCAATAGGCCTTATATTTTTCCTATCCAATATGGTAATAAAAACAATTTTAAGCATCTTTTCTTTAGTATTTAGGCTGCCTGTATTTAAGGGCCTGAATAAAATAGGAGGGGCCATATTTGGACTAGCTAAGGGCATATTTATAGTTTACTTTTTCAATCTGATTTTTAACCGGCTAGCTGTATTCTTTCCAGCTTCCACTCTAGTAGAAGGAATAAAAAATTCATTAATACTAACTTATTTACAGACTATTGATTTATTCAACCTCCTGCTAGATTTTGGGAAAAAGAAATTTATTTAAAGGAGGGAGATCTATGGACAAAAGGGATTATTTATTAGGTATATTTTTCATATTTGTAGGTATATTGTTTCTTTTAATGAATCTTCAAGTTATAACCTTAGAATGGCTTTTGTTAATATTATCAATTGGAGTTTTAATAGCATATTTAATTAGAAGATCTATTGGCTATTTAGTATTTGGTATTATACTGTTAGGAATTTCTTCTATTTTGATATTGGATAAGTATGTATTTATAGGAATAGATATAGAAAGCTTTTTATTTTTAAGCATATTAGGACTTGCAGCTTTAATAATCTATGGTAAAGAGAAAAATAAAGCCTTACTCATAATTGGAACCTTGTCTATTTCCTTTGGTTTATATAGGCTAATAAGGGAAATAGTATTGAAAGATTTAAGGTGGCTTCTATATCTACTATTTGGAATAGCCTCTTATATTGTGTATATAGTAGGCTATAGGGCCTCTCATTCTAAGTGGCCAAAGTATTTGGCTTCTACTATGGTTATAATAGCCTTGGTTTTTTTATCCTCCTCTCAGACTATGCTTAAGATTAAGCTATGGAGGTTTATATTCTACCTATTGCCAGTATTATTAATTGCTGCTGGAGTTAAGATAATATATGATAGGCATAAAATAAAAGAATAATCCCAATAAATGGGATTATTCTACTGTTATTTCAACTTTTTGTCCATCCTCTCCCTCTACATCTATTATTTTTCCTTCTGCTCCATTTTTTATAGCTTCCATTATTCCCATTAAATCTTCTTCCTTGATGCCAGCTACTTTAAGGTCAGGAGAGATTTTGTTAGCTATTTTTATGCCTGTATCTATTAAGGCTATTGGTAAATTGACATTTACTTTTCTAATATTATGATATACTATAATTAGATAGGTGTTGGTTATCTAATGAATAATAAATACACACATAAAATA
>CALBUB010000005.1 GCA_937967955.1 uncultured Bacillota bacterium
AACATAAAAAAACCCTAATGCCTATCTAAATAAGACATTAGGGTTTTTTAGCTACTCCACTAAATCCGTCTTAGATTGTCTAAACTGCTTAGTAACTTTAACTGTACTCCTTCTAGTAAATAGGGCCTTATACAATTCACTTATTATCAATGGGATAAAGGCAAAGCTGAGAATTATGCCCCAATGGGTAAGTCCTAAAGAAGTAGTATAGAATATGGGCTGTAGTATTGGTACATATATAACTGCCAGTAGTAATAGGAAGGATAAAGCTGTAGCATATACCATAGTTGGATTAGAAAACAAACCTATTTCAAATAGTAGATGCCTTTCAGATCTGCTGGAATAAGCCCTTAACAGTTCAGCTGTAATCAGTGTTGCAAAAGTTATGGTCCTAGCCTTTATTAAGTTATTAGGAAAAGCCCCTAAAGCCCAAGCATATGCTAGCAAAGATGTAGCCCCAATAGCTATACTTTGGACTACAATATCCACCAGCATATACCTATCAATTATAGGAGCTTCAGGCTCCTTTGGCTTAAGCTGCATTATATCCTCTTCCCCTTTTTCCATACCTAAAGCTAGGGCAGGGAAGCTGTCAGTCACCAAATTTAGCCACAATAACTGTATTGGCAACAGAGGCACTGGTAAATTGTATAATATACTCATAAATACTATTAATATCTCACCAATATTGCAAGATAGGAGGAAGAAAACAAACTTCCTAATATTGCTGAATATGACTCTCCCCTCTTCTACTGCCGAAACAATACTAGCAAAATTATCATCTGTTAAAATTACCTCTGCAGTATTCTTAGCCACATCAGTACCAGTAATACCCATGGCAATTCCAATGTCTGCCTTCTTTAGGGCCATAGAATCATTAACCCCATCCCCTGTCATGGCTACTATTTCTCCATTGGCCTTAAGGGCAGAGACTATCCTAACCTTATGTTCAGGAGTAACTCTTGCGTATACAGTAGTATTTTTAACTATTTCCTTAAGTTCCACATCAGAAATCTCATCTAATTCTTGGCCTACCATTACCTCCTTCATAGAATTAGCAATTCCCAGTTCCTTACTTATAGCAAAGGCTGTCTCCTTATAATCCCCAGTAATCATAATAGGCTTAATTCCCGCTTCCTTACACTTAGCTATAGCCTCCTTAGCTTCAGGCCTAGGTGGGTCTATCATACCAACCAGCCCTACAAATATCATATCTCTTTCTATATTTTCAGAGGATATGTCCTTTGGAAGGCTAGTAAACTCCCTATAGGCTAAAGCTAATACCCTTAAGGCATCCTTAGCAAAGGAACTATTTACATCTAGTATCTTTTTCTTTAAGGCCTCATCTAAAGGTTTTATTTGCCCATTAATATTTATATACTTACACCTATTAACCACTATATCTGGTGCCCCCTTAGTGAAAGACACAATCCCGTCAGGTATATAGTTTTTATGGAAGGTGGTCATCATCTTCCTTTCTGAATCAAAGGGTATCTCTTCTATCCTAGGGTATTTTTCATTAGCAGCCTTTTTATATATTTTCCCCTTATGGCCTAGGGTAATAAGGGCCCCTTCCGTTGGATCCCCTACCACTTTGTAACTTCCACTAGTACTGCTTATATCAGCATCATTGGCTAATACACCTATAGTAAGGAGCCTTTCTAAATCAGGAATATCCTCTACTTTAACCTTGTTTTTCCCCAACAAAAATTCTCCCTTTGGTTCATAGCCTACACCAGTTACACCATATACCTTGTTTCCTGTAAATATTCTAGTGACAGTCATCTCATTTTGGGTCAGTGTACCAGTCTTATCAGAACATATAACCGTAGTGCTACCAAGGGTTTCTACAGCTGACAGCTTTTTTACTATAGCATTCCTTTTTACCATCCTGTTCATGCCTAAAGCTAGTACTATGGTTACAATAGCAGGTAGGCCTTCAGGTATGGCAGCCACAGCTAGACTAACAGCCACCATAAACATATCCATTACTTGCCTTCCTTGGAATATGCCTACAGCAAATACTATCATACAGACTATTATGGTGATTATACCAAGATACTTTCCTAGCTCATTTAACTTCTTCTGTAGTGGAGTTAGCTCTTCCTCATAGGATTGGAGCTGTTCTGCTATCTTACCCATCTCTGTATTATGGCCTGTTTCTACTACTATCCCTTTTCCTCTACCATAGGTTATAACAGTGCCCATATAGGCCATATTTTCCCTATCTCCTAAGGGAATATCCTTTTTATAGACCCTATCACTATTTTTATCTACTGGCACCGACTCACCAGTTAGGGATGCTTCATCCACCTTTAAATTGGAACTTTCCATAAGCCTAATATCGGCAGGAACTATATCCCCCGCTTCCAGTACTACTAAATCTCCAGGTACTAAGTTAGAAGTAGGAATTACATCCAAATGGCCATTCCTAATTACTTTAGCAGTGGGAGAAGTCATTTCTTGCAGGGCCTCTAAAGCCTTCTCTGCTTTCCCTTCCTGGTAGATTCCTAATAGGGCGTTGATGAATACTATAGCAATTATTACAATAGAATCCCTTATTTCTCCTATAAATATGGAAAATATGGCTGCTGCAATTAAAATTAACACCAAAAAATCTGAAAATTGCTTTATTAACTTAGACAAAAAACTTTCCTTAGGCTTTTCTTTAAATTCATTAGTCCCATATCTTTCTAGCCTTTTTTCTACCTCTAAATCAGTCAAGCCTTTTTCCATATTTGTCCCTAAGTATTTTAATACATCTTCTTTCCTCTGCTTATACCAGTTCATTATCTCCCCTCTCTTCCGTTAATATTTAAAGCCTGTCCTTATATCTATATAGTTTGTCCTATAGATTTATGACTAATTTT
>CALBUB010000006.1 GCA_937967955.1 uncultured Bacillota bacterium
AATATTCAAAAAGACCAGCCCTTAGTTATAACTGCACCTGTAGAAGGAGCTGAGTTTGTAAGGCTATTAGCTAAGCATGCTTATGAAGCTGGTGCAAAGGAAGTACACGTTAATTGGAATGATGATGAATTAACTAGAATGAAGTTTGAGTACGCTCCCATGGAAGTATTTGAAAATTTCCCCAAATGGTATGCAGATGGAATGGAGGATTATGCTGAAAAGGGAGCTGGCTTCATATCCATTTCAGCCCGTGACCCCTATCTTCTAAAGGGAATAGATTCTAAGAAGATTGCTGCAAATAACAAGGCTTCATCTATAGGTTTAAAGAAGTTTAGAGAATATACCATGAACGACCTTAATTCCTGGTGTGTTATATCAATAGCCACAAAGAAGTGGGCTAAGAGAGTCTTTCCAGATGTTTCTGATGAGGAAGCAGTAGAAAAACTATGGGATGCCATATTTAAAGCCTTACGTGTATATGAAGAAGATCCAGTTGAAGCTTGGAAAAAACATCTGAAGAATATTGAAGATAAGGTTAACTTCCTAAATGAGAAGAATTTCAAAAAATTATATTACAAATCCTCCAATGGTACAGATTTAGAGGTAGAACTACCTGAAGGCCATATTTGGGCTGGAGGAGGAGGCAAAAACTCAAAGGGAGTATACTTTGTAGCTAATATGCCTACAGAAGAAGTATTTACCCTACCCCATAAATACGGAGTAAATGGTGTAGTCTACAGCTCTAAACCTCTTAACTATGGAGGTAATTTAATCAACAACTTCAGCCTAACCTTTAAGGATGGAAAGGTAGTTGACTTTACAGCTGAGGAAGGCTATGATGTACTGAAAGATTTATTGGATTTAGATGAAGGGGCTAAAAGATTAGGTGAAGTTGCATTAGTTCCTCATGATTCTCCAATTTCAAACTCCAATATCATATTCTATAATACCCTATTCGATGAAAATGCTTCCTGCCATTTTGCGCTAGGCAAAGCTTATCCAACCAACTTAAAAGGCGGTCCTGATATGAAGGAAGAAGAGCTAGACAAGGCTGGAGTCAACGATTCCCTAACCCATGTTGACTTTATGGTAGGAACAGAAGATTTAAGTATAATAGGAGAAACAAGAGACGGAGAAAAAGTACAAGTATTTGAAAATGGAAATTGGGCTTTTTAAATAAAAATAGTGGAGAGTAATTCTCCACTATTTTCTATTTAAATATGCAGTCCCCTTTAAAGCCCCGTATAATATTACTGCTGTAACAGCTCCAAATAATCCTTGGGCTATGTTGCCTGGGATGGAAGCTATTGCACCTTTTCCATACATGAATATTTCTGGTACAAAATAGCCAAAGGCCATGAATAGTCCACCGGCTACTGTAGCTATTATTGGTTTTCTTCTGCCTATACTTGTTTCTAATATCCTTCCTGCAATGTACCCTTCTAAGCCCTTAACTACAAGAGTAATTGGTACATAGTGAGTATATCCTAAAAGCAAGTCGGCCATAGCAGAACCTATACCACCTACTATAAGCCCTGCTTTTTTCCCCATGGTTAAAGCTGCAATAAATACAACCATATCCCCTAAATTAAGATAACCATTAGTGCCAACAGTAGGTATCTGAATTACCATAGTCATGACTGTAGTCAATGCAATGAGTACAGCATACCTGGTCCATATTTTTAAATTGCTCCTTTCCATAAAAAGCCCTCCTACTGTAGTATATGTATCAGTACATTTCTGTGATACTTCAAAAGTGTATCTATTATTATAATAACACTCCTATAACAGTTATTCAATATCTATTTTAAAAACAAAAAAAGAGGAGTATATCTCCTTGCTAATACACTCCTCTTCCATTAAAAAATTCCTTATACTCCATATCTGTCCTTAAAATGTGTTGTTCTATCCAATTGGCAATAAACATTACTAAATCTAATTCTACCTTTCTCTGATCTTCATCTACAATATCTTCATCTAAAGAATTAATTTTAGCTATAAAGGCATCATGCTGTTTTTTATGTTCTTCGTATTTAGGATAGCCATACTCCTGCATCAGTTTCTCTTCTGTTTGAAAGTGGTATATGGCATAGTTTTTCAATCTATTTAAAGCTTCCATTATTTCGTCATACCTATCTATATGGTCTTTTATGGCTATTAGATCATAAAGGAAATTCCCAATATTGAACAGCTCCTTATGTTGCTCATCTATCTTTCCTATATTTACACTAAAATTTTCTTTCCAATTAAACATATTTTTCCCCCTTTATGGTAATATTTTTATACCACTTTCATCGCATAATATATTATACTATATTTACCCCTTTACAATAAAAAACCAATACTGACAAATAAATAAATTTATTATTTTAATCTAATTTAGATGGGTATAATTTTTCCTGATACTAACTGATACTAAAAAATAGGAGGGATAAGATGGAAAAATATGTACCTGAAATTAAATCTGTTTTAAGATCCCGGATAATAGAAGTGCCTTCCGTAATATATAAGGCAACGGGAATAAAGATATTGGGAACTAGAATTAAATCTCTACTTTTTTCAACAGATGTAGCCATTATCAAAAATACAAATGCTCATTCTATTATAGCAGTATATCCCTTTACTCCCCAACTTTCCATTACCCAAGCTATTCTAGAAGTTGCACCAGTACCAGTCTTTGTAGGTGTAGGTGGAGGGCTTACTACAGGAGCCAGATCTGTAAAGATAGCTCTTCAAGCAGAGCTTCTAGGGGCTTATGGAGTAGTGGTAAATGCACCAACTCCTAATGAAGTAATTAAGGAAATATACGATACCATAGATATACCAATTATAGCAACGGTAGTATCAGAAAATGATGATTATAGAGGAAAGCTTGAGGCAGGAGCCAGAATTTTGAATATATCTGGAGGCCCTAGGACTGCAGAACTGGTAAGGAAGATAAGGCAGGAATTTGGCAAGGAGTTGCCAATTATTGCTACTGGTGGACCAACAGATGAAAGCATACTTGAGACTATAGAAGCAGGAGCTAATGCCATTACTTATACACCTCCTTCTACTGGAGAAATATTTACAGAAATAATGAAAAAATATAGAGAAAATAAATAGGACATATAATGTAATCACCTTTTTGCCCCATAAGAATATAATGATACTATAAAATGGCAAAAAGGTGGTTATATGTACAGGAAATATGTATATGGCTTAAACACCCTAGTCCCCTTAGGAAATGGCGGTAAAGTTCCCTATATAAATTTTGATAATGCTGCCACTACTCCCCCCTTAGTATCTGTTATAGATAAGGTGGTAGGTTTTTCCTACTTTTATTCTTCTATCCACAGAGGTACAGGCTATAAATCCATAGTCTCTTCCCTATTCTACGATAGATCTAGAAACATAGTTCTAGATTTTGTTAATGCTGATCCAAGATACTATACAGCCATCTTTGTAAAAAATACAACAGAAGCTATAAATAAACTAGCCTACAGGCTTAAAAACTGGATAAAAGATGGTATAGTCCTATCCACTTATATGGAGCACCATTCCAATGATTTGCCCTGGAGAACAAAGTACAATGTAGATTATGTAGATGTAGATGAGAAAGGAAGGCTGTCCTTAGACCATTTAGAACATCTATTAAAAAAATATAGGGGCAAGGTAAAGCTGGTAACTGTAACTGGCGCTTCTAATGTAACAGGCTACATAAACCCTATCCATGAAATAGCAAAACTTGCCCATAAATATGGAAGTAAAATATTGGTAGATGGTGCTCAACTAGTACCCCATCATCCTGTAGATATGAAACCAGTAGATGATCCGGCACACATTGACTTTTTGTGTTTTTCTGCTCATAAGATGTATGCACCTTTTGGAATAGGAGTCCTTATTGCTCCTAAGGAAATATTTATGGAAGGCTACTCGGATATAGTTGGAGGCGGCACAGTAGATTTAGTAACCCCGAAGGAAGTTATATGGGCTCCCCCTCCTGAAAGAGAAGAAGGGGGAACTCCAAACCTTCTTGGAGTAGTAGCCTTAGTGGAGAGCATAAAAACATTGAAAAAAATAGGCATGAAGAAGATAGCTGATTACGAAAAGGGCCTAACCAAGTACACCCTAGAAAGATTGAAGACTGTTCCAAATATAATAATATACGATGATGGGGATGTAAGTAGGAAGGTGTCTATAGTATCCTTTAATATTGAAGGCCTATACCATGGAACAGTTGCAACTATCCTTTCTATTGAAGGGGGAATAGGTGTAAGGAATGGCTGTTTTTGTGCACAGCCTTATATACAAAAATTACTAAGGGTATCAGAAAAACAAATAGAAAGATATAAGAAAGATACAAAACTTTCAAGGCCTGGAACTGTTAGAATAAGCTATGGAATGTATAATGATTTAAAAGAAATAAATATATTAATAGAACTATTAAATCACATAGGAAATAATATAGATTTTTACAACAAAAAGTATAAAAGCCCTCCTCCTTTTTAAAACTAATTAAAAAGGAGGTTTTTTTATGAATAAAAAGATGAATATACTTATGTTTAGTGGAGAGTATGACAAGGCACTAGCTGCTTTCATTTTAGCCAATACGGCTAAGGATATGGGCATGGATGTTTCTATTTTTTTTGCTTTCTGGGGACTGCTCCTTGTAAGGAATCCTAATAGTATATCAGAAGAGGATAAAACTGCCTATGAAAAGATGTTTGCTAATATGACTCCAAAATACCTAGAGGCTCTTCCTCTATCAAAGATGAATTTTGCTGGTATTGGCAAGAAAATGTTAAAAGAGATGATGGAAGATAAGGATGCACCTAGCCTTACCGACTTTGTAAATGGAGCTATTAAAAGGGGAATAAAGATGCAGGCTTGTAAACTGTCCTGTGAAATAATGGGTTTTAAAGAGGAAGAACTGCTGGAGAATGTAGAAATAGCTACTGCAGAAGACTATCTAAAGGATGCAATAGATTCTAATATTCAGCTATTTATCTAAATGAGTCTACATTTGACTCATTTTTTTCCTTTAATCAGCAAACAACTTAATATATACTAATATAAAAAAATATATTAAGGGAGGGATAGGTGTGGACAAGCTTTCTGTATCTAAAAAGGATAAGCCTCTACTTGAGGATATGAAAGCTTTAAAAGAAGTATTTTGGTTAAATGATAACTATACTAGCTTTGACCAAGTAGCAAATAGTCTACCCATATCCTATGAAGAAGTGTTGGATGCAGAAAGAAGATTGAATAGATTTGCCCCTTATATAGAAAGAGTTTTTCCAGAAGCAAAGGATGGTATCATAGAAGCTCCCATATCCCCAATAAGAAACATGAAGAGAAGAATGGAAAAGGATTTCCAAACAAGTATTTATGGCAGCTTGTTAGTCAAAAGGGACGATTCCCTTCCAATTGCAGGCTCCATTAAAGCCAGGGGAGGAATATACGAAGTATTGAAGCATGCTGAAACTTTGGCCATAGAAAATGGCTTATTAACTGAAGAAGATGACTATTCTCTTTTAGCTGAAGATAGATTTAAGGAATTCTTCTCCCAATATACGGTTCAAGTAGGCAGTACTGGAAATTTAGGCTTGAGTATCGGCATTATGAGTGCAAAGCTAGGCTTTAAGGTAAAAGTACATATGTCACAGGATGCAAAACAGTGGAAAAAAGAGCTTTTAAGGGAAAAGGGGGTAGAAGTAATAGAGTATTCTTCTGATTACTCTAAAGCTGTGGAGGAAGGTAGAAGACTTTCCATGAATGATCCAATGAGCTACTTTGTAGATGATGAAAACTCAAAAGATCTATTTTTAGGATATGCAGTAGCAGGAATAAGGGTTAAAAAACAGCTAGAGGAAATGAACATTCCCGTTGACGATGATCATCCTCTGTTCGTATACCTTCCCTGTGGAGTTGGTGGAGGCCCTGGAGGAGTGGCCTATGGGCTTAAGCTCATGTTTAAGGACAATGTTCACTGCTTCTTTGCTGAACCTACCCATTCTCCAGCAATGCTATTAGGCCTTATTACAGGGCTACATGACAAGATTTCTGTTCAGGATATTGGCATAGACAATAAGACTGAAGCAGATGGTTTGGCTGTAGGCCGTCCTTCATCTTTTGTTGGTAAGATAATGGATAAACTTCTCAGCGGAGAATTTACTATAGATGACAGTAAGCTGTATAAATTCCTTGCAAACTTGGTAGATGAGGAGAATATCTATTTAGAACCCTCTGCTTTAGCAGGCTTCTTAGGTCCAATTCTCATATCTGGGGAAAAAGGAAGAGAATATCTAGAAAGGCATAATTTATATAGCAAGAAGGACAATATTACCCACATTTGTTGGGCCACAGGAGGCAGCTTAGTTCCAGAAAGTATAATGGAGGAATATTACAAGAAAGGAATTCTAGAAGATAAAAATTATCCACAGCAAACTAATCCGTAAGTAACAGTTATCCCCAAACTATTCTCAACATACACATTTTTCAGTTGACAATATTTGCTTCCCTTAATATAATCCAATTGTATTAAGGGAGGTGGCGTATTGAAACTGACTACTAGGGAAATGGTACTTGTATCCTTATTTACAGCCCTTACTGCCATTGGAGCTTTTATGAGTATACCTGTAGGAGAGGTTCCTATTACCCTACAAAGCATGTTTACTTTATTAGCAGGTGCTTTAATTGGTCCTAAGCTAGGAGGTTTATCCCAAATTATTTACATATTGTTGGGACTTTTAGGGGTAAGAATTTTTTCCAATTTTTCAGGAGGGCTTCAGCATATTTTTAAGCCTAGCTTTGGTTTTTTAATGGGCTTTATATTTGCTTCTTATCTAGTAGGCAAAATTATACATGAAAGAAAATATACAAGCTTTAACAAAATATTTTTTACCCTTTTATTAGGAACTTTTGTTATCTATCTGTTTGGAATTCCTTATATGTATTTTATTTTAAACTATGTAGCCGGAACAGAAATTAGCTTTGTGACTGCAATAAAAACAGGCTGCTTGATATTTATTCCTGGAGATATGCTCAAAGCCATATTATCAGCCTTTGTTACTTCAAAGCTTGTTGGCAGGATGAATTCCAACTTTTAAAATGAGGTGGCTAAAAGCCACCTCATCTTTTAAAATTCTCTTGTCATATATATTCTTTTAGAAATTTGTAGCCATATATTATAATAGATTACAAAGTAAATTGGATAGTATAATGAATAAAATATTAGAATTATATTAATTGAAAAAATGACACTATACAAGCTTACTATATACAGAATATTTACCATCAATAGGTTTTCGCTACTAGAAGTAACTAGGGATATACATTAATACTGCTATAACCATAATATATTGGGATCTAATATTTCTTATATATTTATTAGCTACAGCAAGAAAATATGGATAGAGAAGAATATACCTTTTCTGATATAATATTTTCAGGGGGGATTTGATGATTTCTGTTACTGGAGAGCAAATGAAAGCCATAGATAATTACTGTATAGAAAAATTAGGGATACCAAGTATAGTTCTTATGGAAAATGCAGCCTTGAAAGTAGTAAAGAATATAGATTTAGATAAGTTTAATTCCTTTACAATAGTTTGCGGAGTTGGAAACAATGGTGGGGATGGTTTAGCTGTAGCAAGGCATCTATACGTTTTAGAAAAGGAAGTTAGAGTTTTTGTTATAGGAAATATGGATAAGGGAAGCAAAGACTTTAATACTAATTACAATATACTTAAAAATATGGGCTTAGAAATTATACATATTGCTTCAGAAGAAGCCTTAGGAAAACTGAACCAATCTTTAAAGTCTACAGATATGACTATAGATGCTATATTTGGGACAGGCCTTTCTAGGAATGTAGAAGGTTTGTATAAGGACGTGATTTCTACCGTTAATAATAACAGTAATTACATACTGTCCATAGACATACCTTCTGGAATGGACTCTGATACGGGAAAGATTCTTGGAGTTACAGTTAAAGCCAATATGACCGTTACCATGCAGCTTATGAAAAAGGGCCTTGTTAACAATTCCCATCAAGCTGGCCAGATAATTGTAGAACCCATAGGAATGCCTAAAATGGCCATTGATAGTATTTTAAAACTAAAATAGCCCCAGCAATATGCTGGGGTTATATATAGCCCTCCTTGCCTCTTATGGACACTTCTCCTGATAAGAGTTTTTCTATTTTATCATCTCCATATTGGACCAACAAGTAGCCTTCATTATCTATATCTAATACCTTACCTAGACTTTCTTCATCGCCTCTAATTATTCGCACTTCTTTGCCTATTAATATGGAAGCTTCCCTACATATTCTAATAGTTTCATCTAAAGAACCCTTTTCTTTGAAGGGTATGTAAAGCCTTTCTATGTGGTTTAACACATATGCCAATAGTCTATTTCTATCTACCTCTTTTCCAACTGCTATTTTTAGAGATATGGCCTTTCTCACTAGTTCATCAGCAAAATCCTCTTCTTCTAGGTTTACATTTATGCCAATTCCCATTACTACATATTTTACCCTATCCTTTTCACAACCCATTTCTGTTAAGATTCCACACACTTTTTTGCCTTCTACTATAATATCGTTAGGCCACTTTATATAGGCTTTAATCCCCATTTCCTTTAAAGCTTCCTTTACTGCTGCTGCACCAATCAATGTGATTTTATAAACCTTACCTGGCTTTAAGTCTGGCTTCAGTATAATACTAAACCACAATCCTTTTCCCTTTGGAGATATCCATCTTCTGCTTAGCCTTCCTT
>CALBUB010000007.1 GCA_937967955.1 uncultured Bacillota bacterium
AAGGAGGAAAAACAATCTAATAGAAAGCATATTTTAGTCAAATTTAAATCCTATTATGCTATAATTATAATAGATTGAATATTTTGAAATAAGGAGCTTGTTATGTTGTTTGGGTGCTTGACTGCTATCATTGTATTTGTCTTTTCTATTGTTTTAACCTTTGTCATATTAGTCTTTACAGGAGTTTCTATTACTGTTGGCTTATTCTTCAGGCTATTAGCTAAAATATTAGTCCCTTTAATACTGATTGGACTTGGTATTAGTCTAATCACTAAAAATAGAAACTAACCCTATTACCTAGCAAGGCCTGTTCTTCTTATTTTTACATCTATATTAAACTCAATTTTCACATCTTCCATCATTTCATCCCAGTGGTCTTTAACCTTAGCCCACACTTTAGGATGGAATTTGCTCATATGTTCTCCTACTCCAAATAGGGGAGCTTTTTTTTCAATTAAGTAAGCATTAACATTTACTAGTTTTTTCTTTAATTCTTCTTCTATAGTTTTTTCCATAGCTGATAATACTCCAACTTCATATAGGGATTCACCATGTCGCATGCTATAACCTTGTAGATAGCCTTCCAATTTTATATCAAATTTTACAAGTATATTATTCTTTATATCTATTTTCATATCAGAGCTGGTCCCTGTAACTGCAAAGGATAGAAATTCCCCATTGTGAATTACATCTATGGTTTCGGCAGCTATGTTACCATCTACTAAATTTATAATCCTTGTATCGTTTGCATCTAGCCAATCTAAAAATCTATAATTCTTAAGTATACAGCTTCCAGATACTACAAACTTATCCCCTTCTACTGCTATCCTTGGAATAAGGGTAACTCCTGCTATGTCAAAATCCTTTATCATGTCTGTTAAGCTTTTCACGATAAAGCGACCACTATATTTGTTATCCCTAACTGTAGCAAAAATTGTCCCTTCCGTTACATATTGATTTTCAATAGCCTTCTCTAAAACCTCCTTTGCATTTCCCTCTGCAGCTAGTATTCTAACCCTTTTGTTTATCTTAGTATCCCTATTTAGTTCATCTAAAACATGCCTAACCAACTCTTCATTTTTTAACACATCTTCTGAAAATATGATAATCTTTAAATGTTTATAATAAAAGGGAAAGGGTGCCTCTCCCATAAACTCTCTTCCTGCCTGAAATATGCTACTAGAAGGCTTTGATACTATGAAATTGCTAGGGCCCTCTCCTGTATTTTTACCTATTGTATTTATATTAGGGTAGCTAAAGGTTACAATTAGCCTATCTACATCTCCCTCTGTAACCTCTTCATTTATATCTATAGCAATGGCTGTTACAAAGAGCCTTTGCTCTATTTCCTCATTGTCCCAACAGCCAGTTAAAAAGAATAAGAGTATTAATAGAAGGCTAAGAACCTTTTTCATGCCTTACTCCTCCTCTTTTTTACCCAGGCTCCAATAAACACAAAAACTGGTATGAATACTCCTGCTACTAGAGAAAAATAGCTTATTATGTTTCCCATTATTTCATAAACTTGGATTACATTTGTAGGTAGCATTGCAATTATGTATATAATAGGGATTATAAGGAGTACGAAAAAATCATGGGATTTAGTATCAAAAACTCTAGCTAATATCCTACTAGCATAGAATATTTCTGGCCCTAATGTGGAATAGACAACTACAACCCATAAAGCCAGTATTATACCTTCTAGATTTTCTAAGAAATAGCCAGGCAAATCTACCTGATTAGCTAAGGATACAGTAGGCCATAGTTCTCTTTTTAATTGGTCAATTCCAAATAGGGATAAGCACATTGCGAAGGCTATTATATATATTCCTGCTACAATGAGCAAACCTCTTATACTATATTTGAATACATTATCCTTATCATCTGAATAGGGATACATCATAAATACTACTTCATAGCCTGCATAGGAAACTAGGCCTGCTAATAGGCCTTTAGGCAGCCTTTTTAAATCTGAATTAAATACTGGCAGCATATTGGTTGGGTCTGAAGCTGGTATACTTATGACTACTAGAAAGATGATTAAACCTAATAGAATAGGATAGACCATATTGGCAGTTCTAGCTAATACTTGCAGTTCAGCTCTAGATAAATAAGCTGTAGCTAATAACATGGTAAGTATAATGACTTCTATTGGGGTAATCTCCAGTAGGTAGGCTTTAACTACCTCTCCAAAAACCCTAGAAGTATAAGCTGCCAGCATTATAAAATAGACTGCCGATATTATGGCTAATATGTTAAATACTACTTTTCCATAGACTTCAATTCCTATTTTGTAAAAACTATTATTAGGATACAGCCTATAGACCCTATCTATCAAAAACAGAATAAGTATTATTAACAAGACCCCTACTATAAGGGCTAGCCAACCATCATTATTCAATACTAAAGCCAGTTGACTAGGTAGGGATAATATGCCTACCCCTATAGCAGTAGTAATTAGTAAGTTTTTAATCTGTTGATTAGATATAGTTTCTCTTCCTTTCATATTCTCACCTTACTTCATTCTCTTTCTATCCTTAGGGAATGTAAATTTTGGCCTATACTTAAGGTGTTGTAAAGGTGCCTTTACTAAGGTATCCTTTAAGTCCCCCTCCTTTAAGCCTAAGCCAGAGTAAGGAGCTGAAAAGGGAACGGAGAAGCTTTCCAGCCTTGCAAAATGGACCATAAGTATTATTATCCCTATCATAACTCCATAAAGGCCTAATACTGCTGCTAAAAGCATTAATATAAACCTAACTATCCTAAGAGAAGAGGCCCATTCGAAGCTGGGAATAGCAAAGAAAGAAATAGTAGTTATAGCAGTTATTATTATCTTTAAAGGGCTAACTATCCCAGCTTCTACAGCAGCCTGACCGATTATAATACCTCCAACTATACCTATAGTAGTACCTACCGGCCCTGCTATTCTGGTACCAGACTCCCTTAGAATTTCAATAGTAGTTTCCATTAAAAAAGCTTCTACCACTGCCGGGAAGGGCACATTTACCCTACTGGCAGCTAGATACAGGGTAAAGGGTGTTGGTATCAGCCCTGGATGGTAGGCTGTAAAAGATATATATAAGGCAGGAGATGTGGTAGTAAGTATGGCAGATAATATCCTAATAAATCGTATTAAAGTTCCTATAAGCCAGCGGGTATAATAGTCCTCTGTAGATTGAAATAGGGTACCTATTGTTGCAGGAACTATCAAAACAAAAGGAGTGTTATCTACAATTATTACAACCCTGCCTTCATAAAGGGAGCCGGCAGCTGCATCAGGACGTTCTGTGTTTTCTATTTGAGAAAAAGGAGATAGATAGTTATCTTCAATTAGTACTTCTAAGTCTGTACTGCCTGATATGGCATCTATATCAATTCTTTGAATCCTATTTATAACTTCATTTACTATTTGTTCATTGGCAATATCTTCAATATATACAACTGCCACGTCTGTTTTAGATCTTCTTCCCACCTGCATAGACTTTACTTTTAGCTTAGGATCCTTTATATGTCTTCTTAATAAAGCTGTATTAAACCTTAATGTTTCTACAAAACCATCCCTAGGTCCCCTGACTACTGTTTCAGCCTGAGGCTCCTGTACCCCTCTTGTAGGCCAACCTCTTGTAGATAGTAAAAGAGCTGCATCTGAACCATCTATTAATAGAACAGTTTCACCAGATAAAATCATCTCCACTAGCTTTTCAAAATTGCTTTCCTCTTTTACATCGTGGACTGCAATATATTCTTTTGATATCTTCTCCGATAAAGAATCTTTATAGGAGCTTAAATCAGCTTGGTCTAATTCAGTTTCCTCAAATAAAACCTCAATAGCATAATCGCTTATTACTGTCTTATCTACCAAACCATCTATGAATATAAAGCAGGCATCTTTTTTGTTCTTCTTCCCTATTTGTATATTTCTAAAAACCACATCATCAGCATCTTTAAATAGCTCTTTAAACCTTTGGATATTTACCTTTATATCCTTTGAAATCTTATCTGTCATCCATATCCTCCTATCCTATTCTTAAGAGAATAAACAGTATTATTCCCAATGTTATGTAAAAGTAGGATATGGCCCTTATTATCTTGTATTCTTTCACACTGTTTTGGGCCCTATATCTTCTACCATCATATATTAAGGAGAATAAGGCTATGGCTATAAGAATAAGAACTGTTCCCACATTATATTTTTCCTGAATTAGTTGTAAATAGGCATACAAAAAACCCACCCCCTGCTACTTATTTATAGTAAGCAGAAAGTGGGTTTTTTATACACATTTATATAGTTTTAGTTATAAATACTTTTTCTACTTTCCTTTCCAAAAATTCTTTACACCTTAAAAGTTTTTCTTCATCAGCAAATATTCCAAACACAGTAGGGCCACTACCACTCATAAGGCTGCCTAAGGCTCCATGCTCTATCATGGCTTTTTTTACATCTGCTATTATTGGATAATCCCTTATGACTACACTCTCCATTATATTGGCCATATTTTCTGCTACCTTTTTTAAATCGTCTTCTTCTATGTATTCTACTATTTTACCTACATCTATCCTTTTATCCCTATTCTTTAAATCTAAATTTTTATATACGTAGGCAGTAGATACTTGTTCGCCTATATTAGCAAGAAGGATTAATTTATTGGAAAAGCTTTTAATCTTTTTAAGCTTCTCCCCTATTCCTCTTGCGTGGGCTGTCCCTCCCAATATACAGAAAGGAACATCGGCACCAATTTCCAAGCCTATTTCCATAAGGCTTTTTTCTGATAAGTTTAAATTCCACAATATATTCAAGCCTTTAAGGACTGCTGCTGCATTTGTACTACCTCCAGCTAGGCCTGCTGCCACTGGAATGTTTTTTTCTATGGTTATATGGATTCCTCTTCTAACATTAGTCTTTTCAACTAGCTTTTCCCAAGCCTTGTAGGCTAAGTTTGTTTCATCTAAAGGAACATCCTTATTATCACATTCTATTATAGGCCTATACCCTTCAATATTTTTTAAAGTGATAGTATCCTTTAAAGCAATCTGTTGCATTATTGTGTCTATCTCATGGTATCCATCATTTCTTGGATACAGTACATCTAAGGCTAAATTTATCTTCCCATATGCATCTATAACTACCTCATCCATAAGTTATATATCTCCTTTTACTAAATTGACGGATATATTATATCATAAAATTGAAAATATGATGTTAGAAATCTATATCCACCTTCTTTTCTATTATTATTTTTTCTCCTGGCATCAAACTAGAAGGATTGATTATATTGTTAGATTCTATTATCTCTTCCATAGTAGTGTTATATCTCTTTGCTATATCCCATAGCTGATCATCTTTTTGTACCATATATACTATTATACTGGGTCTATTCTTTTTGTCTATTAGCTCTCCTGTTTCCTCTATATTGTTTACTACCTTGATCTTTCTTTCTCTATTTACAGATACCCTATTCTTAATTGTGGCATCGATTAATAACACATCGTCCCTTAAGGCATATCTTATGCTCTCTAAGGCTGCTTCTGTATCTATAACTACATCTTTACCCAAATCATCGGCATTTATATAGAATTTGAAGGGTATTTCTTCCTTATAGGTAGTAATTTTATCATCTATCTTATCCATATAATATACGGTTATAGGAAGGAGGCCTTCTACAACTATCTTATCATCTACATACTGACTGTCAATTACCTTGGGACTTCCTTCTATTGCATATATCTCCTTAAACTCCTTATAGCTAATCTCCCTGGATACTTCTTCTTTATTTACAATCTCCTTAATATTTTCTATCACTTTTATCTCATCTAACTGTAAGTTTAACTTTTCTTCAGTAGAATAAGCATCTACAATTACTTCCTTTTCTTTTTGGTTGTATAATTTGGCTGAGATTCTCACCTTAGCTTCCAGATCTAATATCTTAGACTGGCCTTCTAAATTTTCCCTTACCTCATATTCTCCACTTATTACTTCCATCTTCAATTGGCATTTAGAATCGTACTCAATATTTTCTGCATCCATAAAATGGGTAAATGGAATTTCCCTTTTAGTAGAATTTATCTTATTTCCTCCAAAGTAAATTATAGAACATTCTAATACTCCAGATACTATTATTCTATCGCTAGATATGTTTACTTCCTTTTCATAGGGGTGGATATCTACCTTTAATACTTCCTCAATTGGAGGCTGGTCATCCTCTACTTCAAAGGCTTCCTTGATTAAAGCATAGGATTCTTCTCTGCTAATTATATCGTTATATTGGATTTTTTCTTTTAATAGCTGTAGATTTGACTTTTCTGTAATCTCTTGGATTATCTCTACAGTATTTGCCTTTTCTACTTTAGCTGATAAGCTAATAAGGGCCTGTAGAGAAACTTTTCTTTCATCTACTAAATCGTATTCTATAAATTCCACATTTGGCTTTATATCTACTGCCATAGATTCATCAAGGCCATCTATAAATATTTCCTCTTTAAAGTCCTTATTGTCTTCCAATGAATATATGTTCAATTCTTCCTCAGTAGATTTATAAACCACTTTAAATTTTACTAAACCATTTATGAGTATTTTGTCCTGGATGACTTTAGTACTTAAAATTTCAACTTTTCCATCTGCCCAGAGAATGTTTTCTATATCAGGTTTTGTCTGATCCACATATATTTCAGTTTCAACCATTGGTTCTGCTTCTTCATAGCCTATTGGCTCTTCAACCTTGAGAGTATCCTTTACTATTTCCATCTCAATCCCCCCAATTATACACTTTACATCCTATAGAAAAATATATGTTTAGGTGTCCAAAAAAATGATTAAATTTTTATAAGTTATTTTCACAAAATTATTGACACTGGAATAAATTATTAATATTATATTATTGCTACTTAGTTTATCAATTATAAACTTTAGGTTTATTATTATTAAATATTTTCAACCTTCTAACTTTAAATGGCTAAATATACCTGCCCATATAAAATACCCATAAGGAGGCTGGTAAAATGGAAGATAGAAGATTAGGAAGACACATCCTAGCTGAATTTTACAACTGTAATGTAGACATACTAAAGGATACAGCAGCAATCGAAAAATACATGGTAGAAGCAGCAGAAAAAGCAAAGGCTACAGTGGTTAAATCGGTATTTCACACCTTTAATCCCTATGGAGTCAGTGGAGTCGTAGTCATTCAAGAATCCCATCTAGCTATCCATACCTGGCCTGAATATGGTTATGCAGCCATAGATCTATTTACTTGCGGGGAAGAAGTAAATCCTTGGGTTGCCTTCGAGTATTTAAAGGAAAAATTGAAGGCGGAAAAGACTGAAACTATGGAAATAGACAGGGGAGATGTAGAAAAAATTAAAGCCTATTCCTACAATAAGTATGATAAGGTTGTGTATAAACAAAAAATAGTATAGGAGGGGTATTAATGGAATTGTGGTTTACCGAGATGCACAATGAGTATAGTAAGTTTTCCTTTAAGGTAAAGGAACACCTATGTTCTATAAAAAGCCCCTTTCAACAGATAGATGTTCTAGATACTTATGAATACGGTAAAGTTTTAGTTATAGATGGTTTTGTAATGTTAACTGAAAAGGATGAATTCGTATATCATGAGATGATAGTCCACACTCCCATGGCTGTAAATTTAAATGCCAAAAATGTACTGGTAATAGGGGCTGGGGATGGAGGAACCTTAAGGGAGCTTATAAGGTATAAGACTATAGAAAATATTGATTTTGTTGAAATAGATGAAAAAGTAGTAGAAGTTTCTAAAAAATACCTTCCCTTTGTAAACAGTGGTTTTGACGACCATAGAATTAATACTTATTTTGAAGATGGGGTTGAATTTGTAAAAGATAAAAAGAATGTCTACGACCTTATAATTATAGATTCTACAGATCCTATAGGTCCAGGAGAGGGCCTTTTCACTAAAGAATTCTATTCCAATTGTTACAATGCTTTAACTGAAGAGGGAATTTTAGTAAACCAGTGTGAGTCAGTATATTTTGAAGGGGATAGAAGGGAGTTTAAGAGGGCTATAGAAAAATTAAAAGATATATTCCCTATAGCAACAGCTTACCAAGCTAATATTCCTACTTATCCTTCTGGCCACTGGCTGTTTGGATATGCATCTAAAAAATACGACCCTTTAAAAGACCATAAGACTGAAGAATGGAAAAAACTTGAGTTAAAGACAAGATATTATAATGAAAGGGTTCATAAGGGAGCCTTCTATTTGCCAAACTACATACTGGAGGTAATGGAAGAGGATTAGGACTCCCATACTAATAGTATGTTTTAACTGCAGCCAGCAGCATAATATATAAAGCTCTAAGCTGGACTTTGGAGAAATTTGTAGAAAAACATCCCATATCATACCTAAGGCCTATTTACCTACCTCTATTATTCCACATATAATAAAGGTGAGACTTCCCAAATGGTCTTTCTTCCCCATAACATAAAATTACTCATTTCCCTACTAATCCGACCTGGTGTCGGACATTTTTTTGTTTTTGTCCCCCTATTATTTATATTCCTATAGAAAAAATAAATTTTCTTCATAGGTTTTCGATATATTTTGACAAACCATGGTATAATTTAAGCAAGCCTATGAATATAGTCCTAGTTCTAGTACCATCTACAAAAAGGGGGGGGAACAAAATGAAAATAAAAACCATCCAATTCCACAAGGATATACCCTTTTTAATTGAAGTAAAAAACATAAAAAAATATCCTATCCATTGGCATGAGAATATTACTGAAATAGTACTTCCTATTAAAGGTTCTATAGAGGTAAATGTAAATTTTGAGAAGATTCTAGTAAGAGAAGGAGATTTTTGGTTTATAAATAATGGGAGTATTCACTCTATTACAAGTGATTCTGGCGCAATCGTTATTAGCCTCTATTTAGATTTAAACTATTTTGAAAAGGAATTTCCCCATATAAAATATATGTTTTTTAGAAGCAATATATATAATAAGGGAGCAAGCCACTCTAAAAGCGACAATGTAGAGGATAAGGTAAAAATAGGATATAAGACTAGATTTAAGAACCTATTTATAAGCCTTCTTATGGATGCTATAAGCAAGGATTCTATGGCCAAGGAATTACTTATGGATTCTATATACCAGCTGGTTTCATCTATGGTGAAGGAATTCAACTGGCTACAGTTTCTGAAAAAAAGCAGCGATAAAATAAGCCAGATGCAGCTTGACAGATACCATAGGGTTGTTAAATATATCCACCAGCACTATCGACAGAAGATTACCCTGGAAGATATTGCAAGAGAAGAATATATAACAGAAAACTACTTCTCCCATTTCTGGAAGAACTTAAGCAGTTTTAGCTTCAATGAAAGGCTTAATTATGAAAGGGTATTAAAGTGTCAACACCTGCTTCTTACCAGTAATATGAGCATATCAGATATTGCTTATTACTGTGGTTTTTCCCATCCAAAATACTATTACAAGCATTTTAAAAAATGGTTTAACTGTAGCCCAATGGAGTATAGGAAAGCTTGTGAAACTTATATGGAAGGTCCTTTTGATTATGAAAACTTAAAGTTAGAAGATATTAAAAAAATGATTGATGAATATATGGAAAATATAGTGCTTCCTGAATATGCCCAAAATGATATTTGGAAGACCACTTATCTATTTGATAACTTTGTAAAGTTGAAATACCTTTACAAATTGGATAAGATAAAGCCCCAAAGGGCCCCTAGGAATGTAGTAGTGGATCTATTTGGGTCAAACAACTTTAAATTTAAGGACAATGTCCCTTACTTTAATTGGCAAAATTTAGACATACTTGTTAACTTTAGTGAAACATCTGACTTCAATATGGATATAAGGCTTAGGTGTAGTTATTTGGAAAAAGAATGGTATAAGGAAGCAGTAAATAAGTTTATTGACATGTGTATATACCGTTACAATATGGTAACCATAGAAAAATGGAATTTTTTCATCAACTACAATGATGAAGATTCCTATAATATGGCAAACACCATAGGCGACATTATCACCCGCAAGGTACCTGAAGCTAATGTGGTATATTTTTTTGAAATTTAATTGACAAAAATGATTATTATTGCTTTTAACAATGATTAATATTGGCTATTGCAATACGTCTTATATTGTTGTAGAATTGACAATACAGGCAGGCAGGTATTCTTCATGGCAGACAAATAAAAAAGATAACTCCTGTAGAACAAAATAGGGATACGACTAGTCGTATCCCTATTTTGTTGCTGGTAAATGTATTGGATGGCCATTGACCCCATAGGCTGCCTCTAGTATTCCTTCACTTACAGTAGGATGGGCATATATGGTTGTTAGTATTTCATCTACTGTAGCTTCTAGCCTTAGGGCTAAAGCCCCTATATGGATAAGCTCTGTGGCACTATTGCCTGCTATGCTTAGTCCTAATATCTCATCCGTATCTTGGTCTATTACAAACTTTACTAGTCCATTTACTTCTCCCATTATGACAGACTTACCATTGGCATATAGGGGGAATTTGCTTACCTTTACTCTATAGCCCTTTTCTAAGGCCTGCTTTTCAGTAAGGCCTACTGCTGCAACTTCTGGTTTTGTATAGACACAATAGGGTATGGTCCTAAAATCTACTGGGGTAAATTTACCCATTATATTTTCTGCTGCAACTATTCCCTGAGCTGAGGCCACATGGGCAAGGAGTACTTTTCCATTACAGTCTCCTATGGCATATATATTTTCTACACTAGTCTTCATGGAGTCATCTACCACTATGGCCCCTTTTTCCCTTTTAACCCCTATTCTTTCTAAGCCTAAGCCTTCAGTATTAGGCCTTCTTCCTGTAGCCATAAGCACCTTATCTGCAACAATCTCTTTAGCTCCTTCTAAAGTAGATACTATTACTTTCAGCTTATTTCCTTCTGCTTCTATTTTCTCAACTTTTGCTTTCGTATGTATTTCTGCTCCAGCTCCAACAAGTTCAGCTTTTAAGCATTCTACCACATCTTCATCCATATTAGCTAATATATTAGGCAGCATTTCCACTATAGTAACTTTGGAGCCTGCATTTAAAAATATATTGGCAAATTCTACTCCAACTACTCCTCCGCCAATTATACATATGCTTTCAGGCACTGAATCCAAGGATAAGGCTTCTCGGCTTGTTATTACTCCATCTAAATCTGCTCCAGCTACAGGGATTTTAATAGGCTTTGAACCTGTAGCTATTATAGCCTTATCAAAGGCTACCACTAGCCTTTCTTTATTAGCTGTAATTACTTCTAACTCATGTCTAGTCAAAAACTTTCCTTCTCCCTGAATCACCTTTATCCCATTGGTCTCCAAGAGGGTCTTTATTCCATCTACTAATTGTGATACAGCCATATCCTTTCTCTCTTTGACTAGGGACCAATCTAGTTTTAAATCTCTTATATGCAAACCTAAGCTTATGGAGTCCTTATTTAGGCGATTATACAGTTCTGTAGTATGAAGGAGTACCTTTGTAGGCATACAGCCTTCATTTAAACAGGTTCCTCCTATATGTTCCTTCTCTATTAAGGTAACTTCTGCCCCTAATTGGGCTAATTTAACTGCAGATACGTACCCTGCAGGGCCTCCTCCTAAAATGGCTACCTTCATATTCTATTACCCCCTTATAGTAGAAGCAAAGCCGGATTTTCCAAGTATTCCTTCAGCTTAGCTAAGAATTGGGCAGCAACTGCACCATCTACTATCCTATGGTCTGCAGTAAGGGATAAGTTCATCATAGGCTTTACTACAATATTTCCATTTTCTACAACTGGTGTTTCCACTATAGCATTTACTCCTAAAATAGCTGATTCTGGCTGATTAATTATTGGAGTAAAGGCTTCTACCCCAAACATACCTAAATTGGTTATGGTAAAGGTTCCACCTGTTATCTCATCAGTGGTTAATTGGTTATTCCTAGCCCTATAGGAAAGGTCCTTAATCTCATCAGATATCTCTTTAAGTCCCTTCATATGGCTATATTTAACTACTGGTACCAATAAGCCATCTTCTAAGGCCACAGCAACTCCCATATTTACATAATTTCTTAAAATTATCTCCTCTCCGTCTACAGTTCCATTAAGTAATGGGAATTGGAGTAGTACCCTGGAGGTTACTGCTACTATTATATCTGTATAAGTAATATTTGCCACTGGCTTTAATTGCTGCCTTAACTCTTGCATCCTAGTAGAATCTACCCTTATATTAAAGTGGACTGCTGGTGCCTTATGCCAGCTATCAGACATTTTCTCAGCAATTATCTTCCTCATGGTGGTCATGGGTATTCTTTTTTCTTCAGGCTCTGCTATTTCTGTTAATCTCCTATTCTTATAGAATTGGTGCACATCTTCCTTCCTGATTCTATCTTCTTTCTCTATTTGTCTTAGGTCCACATCTAATTTTTCTGCAACTTTAACTGCTGCTGGAGTGGCTTTTATTTTCTCTTTCTTTTCAATATATTTTTTTACATCATCTAAAACTATTCTTCCACCAGGGCCTGTACCTACTATTTCTTCTATGTCTATATTGTGTTCTAAAGCTAACTTCTTAGCCACTGGGGATATTTTAATCCTCCTACCTTTTCTATCTTGGACTTTCTTAGTTTCTACAGCTTTTTCTTCAACAGACTCTTCTTTTCCTTCTACTAATGGAGAAGCTACTTCTTCTAATAAGCTTGATATATCCTCATTAGCAGCCCCTATAATTGCCACTGGTTCCAGACAGGGAACTACCTCCCCTTCTTTACGGATTATCTTTCTTAAAATTCCATCCTCCTTTGCTTCCACATCATTGGTCAGCTTATCCGTTTCTATGCTAAATAAAGGCTCTCCTGCTTTAACTGGTTCATTCTCCTTTTTATACCATCTAATTATTTTACCTTCTCTCATAGTTAAACCAAGCTTTGGCATAATTACCTTAGTCGCCATACCTATGCCCCCTTTAAGTTTATGTTTTAAAAAAGCCGTTTTTCTGAGCAATTTCTAATGTTTTATCTACAAGGACCCTATAAGGGCCATTCCTTGTAACCTTAATTTGAAAATGTTCACCAATTTTAAAGGGAACTTCCCTTTCTCCATCTAGAGCCATTATCCCATTATAGTTTGGTTTAAATTGGACTGATTCACCTAATTTAAGAACCTTTGGTTCATCTACAGTTAACTCCTGAATAGTACCAGCTGCAATAGGGGCCTTTATCCTATTGCTGCCTGAGTTTACACGGATAAAGGCACCAAAATCCTCATCCTTTCCTACTATGAGGCTTGTGCCTACAATGGTGGAAAAGCCAATTGAGGCAGGATGGCCTCTTGCTACTATTACCATATCTATATCTTCCATATTCCATATGGCCTTTGAGCCTACATATTTTTGTTTAGAGATAACACAGTCAACTAAAGCAATATCCACCAGCTGGCCAGCCTTATATATTTCAATCCTTTTTTCCCTTTTACAGCTTTCATCTATATTGGAAACTCCTGTAGCTATAGCCCCTGCAGCCATACCTACTACTGTACCTTCTAACATCTCTGGATACACATTATTAGTACCTGTAGATACGCCAATCAAGGGAGTAGTAGTAATAGATTTTGCTACGGCTCTATTGGTGCCATCTCCTCCCAATACTACTATGCATTTTACTCCCTTTTCTTCCATTATCTTAGTAGCCTTTATAGTATCCGTTACATTTCCCTTTATATTCATTTTGAGTATCTCTACATCTATTTTTAGTTCCTTTGATATCTTTAAATCTTGTATAGCCTTGTATCCAATTAGGAAGGTATCAGGCATTATATATATTTTTTTCACTCCACAGCCTTGGGCTGAAAGAATTATCCTCTTTACTATATTTACCTTCTCATTATTGTCTACTACCGTTGCATGGGATACCAATCTTCGAATATCCTTTCCTGATGCTGGATTGGCTATTATTCCAATAGCTTTCATTTCCTCACCTCATGACCTTATAGAAGAGGCAACATAAAGTTGCCTCTTTTAAAACAGCTTTCTAACTGCCTTTATTATATCCTTAGAATCGGGTATTACATAGTCTTCAAGGACTGGCGAAAATGGTATTGGCGTGTCTAGGCAGCAAACTCTAACTATAGGTGCATCAAGGTAATCAAAGCATTCTTCCGCTATTATTGCAGCAATTTCTCCTGCATAGCTTCCCCTTTTTGTTTCCTCTGTAACTATTACCACCCTATTAGTCTTTTCTACTGATTTGAATATGGTTTCCTTATCTAAGGGAAATAGGGTCCTTGGGTCTACTACTTCTGCTTCAATTCTCTCTTTAGATAGTTCCTCAGCAGCAGCTAAAGCTTCATGGACCATTCTAGCTGTTGCAATTATGGTCACATCTTCTCCTTTCCTCTTTACATCTGCCACTCCCAGGGGTATAGGAGCAATATCTAAATCCACCTCTCCAGCTACTGCATATAAAAGCTTATGCTCCATAAATACCACTGGATTATCATCATCTATGGCACTTAATATTAAGCCATAAGCATCCTGAGGAGTTGAAGGATATACTACTTTAAGGCCCGGTACATGGGTTAGCCAGGCTTCTAGAGATTGGGAGTGTTGAGCAGCTGCTCTAGAGCCTGCCCCTGCAGGAAGTCTTAATACCATTGGTAACTTTATCTTTCCTCCAAACATATATCGCATCTTGGCTGCTTGGTTTACTAATTGATCCATACCTACAGTTACAAAATCATTAAACATAAGCTCAGCAATTGGCCTTAGGCCCGTAGCTGCTGCTCCTACTGCACAGCCAACTATTGCCCCTTCAGATATGGGAGTATCCCTAACCCTTTCCGGACCAAATTCTTTTATCAAATCCCCAGTAACCCCAAAACAGCCTCCAAATTCTCCTACGTCTTCACCAAGTATAAATACATTGGGATTCTCCCTCATCCTTTTTCGCATGCCTTCTCTAATAGCTTCAGAATAGGTAATAGTCTTTATCATCTTCTTACCTCCTCCACTATATCGGTATATATATCTTCAACAGCCGCTTCTACAGGAGGGAATGGACTTTCTTCTGCAAATTTAATGGCTTCTTCTATTTCAGCAGCTATTTCTTCATCTATCTTCTTCATATCCTCTTCATTAAGCACATTATTTTCCAGCATAAATTCAATTAGTCTAGGAATTGGATCCCTTTGTAACCACTCTTGTACTTCTTCTGGCTCCCTATAGGTTGTTGGATCCCCTTCAAAATGGCCTCTATGCCTGTAAGTTTTACATTCTATTAGGGTAGGGCCTTGGCCCCTTCTAGCCCTCTCTATAGCTTCTTTTGATGCTTCATATACAGCTAGTACATCATTTCCATCTACCACTACCCCTGGAATATTATAGGCTACTGCCCTATCTGCCACATCTTGGATAGCCTGATGTTTAGATTGATGCATTGAAATTCCATATAAGTTGTTTTCACATACGAATATTACTGGCAGCTTCCAAATACTGGCCATGTTTAAGGCCTCATGGAATGTTCCCTGGTTGGTAGAGCCATCACCAAAGAAGCATACGCATACCTGGTCTGTTCCTCTGTATTTAGCACTCAATCCTGCTCCTACAGCAATATTGTGGCCTGCTCCAACTATACCATTAGCTCCTAGAATTCCTCTATCAGCATCGGCTATATGCATTGACCCTCCTTTACCTTTACAGTATCCCGTTTCCTTTCCAAAGAGCTCAGCAAACATATACTTTAAGTCTCCACCTTTTGCTATGATGTGACCGTGACCTCTATGGGTACTTGTTATATAGTCTGAATCCCTTAAGTTGGCGCATACTCCTGTAGCTACTGCCTCTTCCCCAATATACAGGTGGACAAAGCCTGGTATTCTTCCATCAGCAAAGAGCTCTGCAGCTTTACTTTCAAACTCCCTAATCTTCTTCATGGTCCTATACATTTGGATTATTTTTTCATTTGATAAATCCAATTAAAGACCCCCCTTTAAAGTATTTCTACTTCCACACAGGCAAGGGCTGCCTCAATGCTATTGTCCTTGTCCCCAAATTCTGGTATGTATAGGCCAGGTATCCTAAGGCCTCCTTTTACTGCAGTTACCTTCTTTTTGCCTATGGGAAGACATTTTTTAATTCTTTCTTCATCAATCTCTTCAGGTCTTGATACAGCTAAGGTCACATTAACGGCTACCTGCTCATTAAAATCCTTAATATCCAATAATTCTTCAAGTCCACATAGACAGCTTCTAGATATAGCATCTAATACTGCCTTTTCTGCTGCTCTGTTTACATCCTGACCGTGAAAATCAACCCCCATTCCAAACTCTAATATGAATCTTTTAATAAAACCTCCCCTTCCATTTATCTATTCATTAAATATACGGTGCAAGTCTAATAGTTATTTATACTACTATTCTGAATAGTCCTGTAACTTATGCTATTCAACAGCTTATCCCTTTAGAACAAAAAGTAGGACAAAGTCATAAAAAAATTCCCACAATAGGGAAAGGCATACCCTATTGTGGGAAAATATCAGTGGAATATGATTTTCCTATCTTAGGCAAAAATAAAAAAGGCTCCTATATTTTAATTAGGAGAGCCTTTTTTTATTCTATTCTAGCCTATCTTAATCTGTCTATCATCATCTTCATAAATTGTAAGTTCTACCGTCTCTGTTAGAATGTCCGAATAAGTATAGGATACTCTTCTGACTGAATCGAATTTGTTACTTATCTTTACTACAAACAAGCTTGGATATGCTTCTTCCAATATTCCTTCTCTAACCATCGTCTTTTTCCTACCCTTATTTGCTTTTAGAATTACTTTCTTTCCTACAAAACCCTCAACATTTTTACGGATTCTCGCCAAGCTATTCTTCTCTAACAAAACGATCACCTTCCATCATATTCTCCCTATGATAGGGGCAGAAGGAGTGTAAAGGGACACCCGTGCATTTATTATATCACAAAAATTAGTATTTGTCAAAATCCTAGTATTATACTATGAAAATGCTCCTTTGTCAAATGTTACTTTACTACTTTTATGGGAAAAAGTAATCCACTACTCCTCTAGCTATAGCATCTACCAGCTTTTCCACATATTCATCTTTATTTAATTTACATTCTTCTTCTTTACTTGACAAATAACCTGCTTCTATCAAAAGGGAGCTTACGCTTACTCCCCTAAAAACATAAAAATTCCCTTCCTTAATCCCTCTAGTAGGAAGTTCATACTCCTTTAACCTTTCCAGTATGCTTAAGGCCAGCCCCTTACTCTCATTATCATCTTCAAAATGGAACATCTCTACTCCCTTTACACTCGCCCTTGGAAAGTAATCCATATGGATGCTAATAAAAAAATCGGGTTTTGTCTTGTTAGCTTCCTCTATACGCTTTGTAGTATATATATTTTTATCTTCCTCCCTGGTCATATAAACAGTGGCCCCTAGTCCTTCCAGCTTCCTTTTAAGCTCTAAACCTAATTTAAGAGTTATATCCTTTTCTAATAGGCCTAAATAGTCACCCTTATGGCCTATATCATCTCCTCCATGGCCAGGGTCTAACATTATTTTCTTTCCATATAGTGGCCTATTTTCATCGGGAAGGATTAAGTTTTCTATTTCCACCCCTGTGTAATAATAGGAAAGTATGTCTCTAAAAGAGTGGCCTTCTTCAGCCATTTTGTTGGCACCATATTGGCATAAGCCAAGGCCATGGCCTTTACCCCTAGATATAAACTTTATTTGGGAAGGATATATGGAAAATCTAGTGGAATCTAAGGATAGAAGCTCCATTAACTCTACACCTGTGAAGGTCTTATCTCCTATTTTTATGGCCTTTACTCTTCCACATTCATCCCTTTCAATATCGTCCATAAAACCTTCTATTTGAAAGCTTTTTTCTATATCCATATTGGGAAATTTTATTTTTAAAAGCCTTTCTATTTCTTCAACTGAAAAACTCTTTTCCTTCCACCAATAGGGAGAAGCCTTACAGTAGTGGCATAAAACCCTTCTTAAATAGGTAACAGAATTTTTTAGCACATTTTCAGCATTCTCTGTGCTTCCACCACAGGCAATATGATATTTGGCATCGATTGACTTTCCATTAAATGTAACTATTATCCCTTCTGTTTCCTCAACTGCTTGCCTTACTTTTTTATTGTATTCAGCCTCCCTATTAGAATCTATATCCAGGCTATTAACTTCTATTTGTCCAGAAGCTCTTATAAGGTTTGTTCTAATAGCTACAGCTTGGGCCTTTAAGGCCTCTATATGAAAGTCTAAATCTATTTCATTCCTCAACAATATATAGACTAACTCTTCTAGGGGCAACACTAACTCTATACCTTTTTCCTTATCAATACACTTGATTTTGTAAGCTGTATCCATCTTTTTTCCTCCTAAATTCATCGTTAATATATTTTATGAAAAAAAGTTTCATAAGTGATAATTGTGGTATAATTGTTATATATGGCTAAAGGAGGATTATTTATGAAGGGAACTATTGTGTCCACCTGGGTTAAGACTAGTAAAGCCCTTTTTGGAGAAAGCTTGGTGAATGAGGCCTTGGAAAGGAACGGAATAGCCTCTAAAAAAATTTTTACCCCTACTGAAGATGTGGAAGATGAAAAAATATTCGGTTTTATAGATTATATGGCAAATAAATTGAATAAAAATCCCAAAGCTGTGTGGAGGGAAATAGGTATAAAAAATATAGAAACTTTTGCCCAGGATTATCCTGCCTTCTTTAGATATAAAAATCTTTACTCCTTTTTAGAAGCTATGTATGATATCCACGTAATAGTAGTTAAAAGGATTCCTGGTGCAAAACCTCCTATACTGAAAATATGGCCAGTTGACAAAAATAAAGCTATAATGACCTATTCATCTCCAAGGGGTATGTTTGCATACTTCCATGGCTTAATAGAAGGAGCTGCTAGATATTTTAATGAAAAGATTGAAGTGGAAACTTTAGAAAAGACTGATGATTTTACTAAAGTGGCAATTACTTTTGAAGAAGAAATATATGCTGAAAAAACTTATAGACTTAATAGGCTTTTCTCTTTAGGTTTTATAAATAAGTTTGAATTAAAAGTAGGACTAGCTTCTTTATTGTTGGTAGGAATTCCTCTATCCATATTAGTAAACTTCTTTGATTCCAGTACAATTATAGCAACTTCTTTGCTACTATCCTTCCTTATACCTACCCTAATTGTAAAAGGCCTATTAAGCCCTATAAAGGAAATTAAAAAAGCTATAGAAGAACTAAAGGAAAAGAACTTATCCCTGCAAAGAAGCATATCCACCAAGGATTTTTGGGAAAATATGATGGAAGATATTAACCAGATTAAATTAAGTATGAAGGCAGATTTCGTTGGCTTTAAGGGTATCACCGATGAGCTAAACGTATTTGCCGATAAGTTTAATGAGATTTCAGAAAACATGAGAGCTGCAACAGACGAAATAGAAAGTATAATAGGGCAGTTTTCCCAAGGTGCTGTAAGTCAAGCAGAAGAAACAGAAAAAGCCTCTTACACTTTGGCCACCAATATTGCTTCCCTAAATGATATTACTATAAAGGAAAATGAAGGTAAAGAAGAGTTAGAAAAGGTGGTTAATAATACAAAGGCAGGCTTCGAAAACCTAAATGAAATATCTAATAGCCTAAATGAAGTAATAGAAAAGTTCTCCCAAGTAAAGGAACAAGCCAGTATTTTACAAAATAGTGCCAAGGATGTAACAGATATAGTTGAGACAGTAGAAAATATTGCTGAACAGACTAATTTACTAGCTTTAAATGCCAGTATTGAAGCTTCTAGAGCTGGTGAATACGGCCGAGGTTTTACTGTAGTAGCTACTGAAATAAGAAAGCTAGCTGAAAGTTCTAAAGAAGCTGTACAGGATATTAATAATATTTTAAAAGCCTTTGTAGTAGAAATTGAGGGGCTAGTTAAAGGTATAGAAAAGCAATATAAGATATTAGAAGTAGAAAATTCAAATATCAAAGCCTTATCAAAACAAACAGAAGAGACAGTTGAAACAGTACAAAGTGTAGCTTCCTTGCTAATTGAATTAATAGACAGGCTAAACAATGAAACAAAGTCTATGAATGAAATATCTGAACATATAGAAGCCTTAGCTGCTATTTCTGAAGAAAATTCTGCTTATAGTGAGGAAGTAAACTCTAGGGTAATAACTTATACTAATGAAATTAAGAATATGATAGAGCAAATCAGCGAATTCAAAAAGGTGTCAGAGGATTTTGCTAAAGAATTAGATAAATACATAATATAAAAAAG
>CALBUB010000008.1 GCA_937967955.1 uncultured Bacillota bacterium
AGGAGGAATAATGGTGAAAAAATTAATCTCAGTTTTACTAATTGCAATACTTGCTTTAACTGTTGTAGGGTGTTCACAAGAATCAAAAGAAGATAGTACAAATACTGGTGAAGAAGCAGAAGTAATTAAAATAGGGGTAACTCCTGAACCCCATGGAAAGATTGTAGAATTAATAAAGGATGATTTAGAAAAGGAAGGTATCCAAGTTGAAATAGTTGAGTTTACTGACTATGTAACACCTAACCAAGCATTGGCAGATGGAGACTTAGATGCAAACTTCTTCCAACACGAACCATACTTAAATGACTTTATAAAAGAAAACAATTTAGACCTGGTATCCATTGGTAGTATACATGTGGAACCAATGGGACTATATTCATCTAAATATGAATCCATCGACCAATTAGAAGATGGGGCTGAAATTGCTATTCCAAATGATGCAACCAATGGAGGTAGAGCATTACTACTCCTTGAAAAGGCAGGCCTTATTAAGCTAGATGAAGATGCAGGAATATTAGCTACAGAAAATGATATAGTTGAAAATCCAAAGAATCTGAAATTCACTCCTCTAGAAGCAGCTCAACTTCCAAGAGTTTTACAAGATGTAGATGGGGCTGTTATCAACGGAAACTATGCTCTTGAAGCAGGTTTGGTTCCTACAAAGGATTCAATCCTTCTAGAAGATAAGGATTCACCCTACGCTAATATTGTAGCCGTAAGAAAAGGAGAAGAAAATGAGGAGAAATTTAAAAAACTAATGGAAGCCCTACAAAGTGATGAAGTAAGACAGTTTATAGAAGAAAACTATGAAGGTGGAGTAATTCCAGCCTTTTAGTAAAGGCAGTCTTAGGACTGCCTTTTATTTTCTATGTAACCTTTTTCTACAGCATCCTCTATCATGTTTGTAACAAATTCCCACAACTTGGCTGAAGCATGTTTAATAGGCTCCATTCTTTTGTAAACTTGTTCTTTTGAAACATTAAACCTAGTCCAAGTGCCACCACCAGAATAATAATTGCTAAAAAGGGGCTGCAATCTGTCCATAGCTGCTGCAAAAATTGCCTCATCAGTCTCCATTTCTTCAAATTCTTCCCAAAGGGCCCTCAGTTCTTTACCTTTCTCTTCATCTAAAAGGCCAAATAGCCTATCTGCTGCTTCCAGCTCCCTTTCTTTTTTATTCTTATTAGCCTCTTTATCATAACAAAAGGTGTCTCCTGCATATATTTCTACCAAATCATGGACTAGTAGCATTTTAATAACTTTACATACATCTATTTTTTTATCAGCATACTCCTTTAAAACCATTGCCATAACCGCAATATGCCAAGAATGTTCTGCATCATTTTCCCTTCTAGAACCATCTATTAAAGTAGTCTGCCTTAAAATAGACTTCATCTTATCTAGCTCAAGTATGAATTGGATATCTTTTTTTAGCTTATCTTTTACCATTAAATCATCTCCTATAAATTTGTATAATTATTTACCATCTTAATATATCATATTTTGTATAAAGGGGTAAATAATATTAGTGTATTCTAAAGGTTCATATATAAACTTTGTTAGGAGGAACTATATGACTAAACCAAAGGGTAAAATAGATAACAAGTACAAACAAAAGAAAATGTCTATCCCCATTGAAGAAAATAGATATGCAGCCTACTACGATATTGAAAAACTTCAGCCTGAATCCAGGGTACCAATTCCTACCTTAGAAGGAGTTATAAGAGCAAAAGAATGGGTTGAAGAAAATCAAAAATAAAAAGAGCAGAAAATTCTATTAGGATTTTCTGCTCTTTTTATTAGCTTTTATAATTGTGAAAGCTTCCTGTATAGCTCATACCTTTCTTTAGCAGCCTCTTCAGCTTCCTTAAAAAGCTCCTCGGCTAACTCTGGGAAGGTATTTAAATTTTGAGTAAATCTTATTTCTCCCATTAAGAAATCCCTATAGGACCTGGTCGGCTCCTTTGAATCTAACACAAAAGGATTTTTGCCCTCTTCTTTCCGCCTTGGATCGTACCTATATAGATGCCAGTAGCCAGCTTCAACTGCTCTTTTTTCCTCTTCAACAGTTTTACCCATTCCCAGCTTAATTCCATGGTTAACACAGGGAGCATAAGCTATTATCAAAGAAGGCCCTTTATAGGATTCTGCCTCTAATAGCACCTTCAATGTATGGTTCATATTGGCCCCTAAGGCTACTTGGGCCACATATACATTTCCATAGGTTATAGCCATTAAACCTAAATCTTTTTTCCTAGTCTTCTTTCCTGAATAGGCAAATTTAGCTGCAGCTCCTATAGGAGTAGCTTTTGAGGATTGGCCCCCTGTATTAGAGTAGACCTCTGTATCAAATACTAGTATATTTACATCCTCCCCAGTAGAAAGAACTTGGTCTAAGCCTGAAAAGCCTATATCGTAAGCCCAGCCATCACCACCTACTATCCAGATACTCTTCTTTACTAAGAAATCCTTCCTTTTAAGTATCTCCTGGACTATATAGTTCTTTCTATACTTTTCATCTTCAATAACATTTAAAAGCCTCTGGGATACTTCCTTAGATTTCTCCCCTTCATCCATATTTTCTATCCACTCTTTAAAAAGGCCAGTTAATTCATCACTTATATTCTCCCTAATTCCTTCCTCCATAAGGTCTTTTATCTTATCCCTAATCTGCTTTACTGCCAGATGCATTCCCAAACCAAATTCAGCATTATCTTCAAATAAGGAATTAGCCCAGCTAGGCCCTTTCCCTTCATCTGTTGTAGTATAGGGTATACTTGGTGCACTAGCTCCCCATATGGAAGAACAGCCTGTGGCATTAGCTATCATCATCCTATCTCCAAATAGCTGAGTAGCCAGTATCAAATATGCAGGCTCACCACAGCCAGCACAGGCGCCATGGAATTCTAGTAAAGGTTTTGCAAATTGGCTGCCTTTAACTGTTTTCTTGCTCATAAGGTGGTCTTTATAAGTTACATTATTGGCTACATACTCCCAATTCTCCTTTTGCCTTTCTATCTCCTTATCTGCATCTACCATTACCAAGGCCTTTTTAGGTGCAGGACACACATCGGCACAGTTTCCACAGCCAGTACAATCAAGTGGGCTTACCTGAATCCTAAATTCTAGCCCTTCTAAACCCTTTCCTACTGCCTTTTTAGTCTCTAAAGTAGTAGGGGCATTTTTCTTCTCCTCTTCATCCAATAGGAAGGGTCTTATTACAGCATGAGGGCATACAAAGGAACATTGGTTGCACTGTATACAGTTTTCAGTCTGCCACTGGGGTATCATAAGGGCTATTCCTCTTTTTTCATAGGCTGTAGTTCCCATAGGGAAAGTTCCATCCTCCATACCTTTAAAGGCGGATGTAGGCAGATGGTCTCCATCGTGTCTTGCCATAGGCCTTTGAATTTTCTTTACAAATTCAGGTTCATCCTTTATCTCCTCTTGTTCTACCTCTTTCTCCTCTGCCCAGTAAGCTGGTACATCTACCTTAACAAGTCCTTCTATACCCCTGTCAATAGCCTCATAGTTTAGTTGGACAATTTCTTCTCCCTTTCTACCATAGGTTTCTACTACAAATTCCTTTAAATATTTTACAGCTTCCTCTACTGGCAGTACATTTGCCAATTTAAAGAAGGCTGCCTGCATAATCATATTTATTCTTCTTCCTAAACCAATTTCCTGAGCTATCCCTTCTGCATCTATTATATAGAAATTGATATTGTGTTCCTTTATAAATTTCTTTATCTGATTGGGTAGATGCCTATCCAATTCTTCTACTTTCCAAGGGCAATTCAGTACAAAGGTTCCACCCTCTTTTAAACCTTTTAACACATCATAGTGGTATATATAGGATTTGTTGTTGCAGAAAATAAAATCTGCATCATACACTAGATATGCTGACCTAATAGGTTTTTTTCCAAATCTCAAATGGGATATAGTAGTACCTCCAGACTTCTTGCTATCGTATTCAAAATAGCCTTGAGCGTACAGGTCAGTATTGTCCCCTATTATTTTAATAGCCATCTTATTGGCTCCTACTGTACCGTCAGAACCTAACCCCCAGAATTTACAGCTTATATTCCCCTCTGGTGCTGTATCCACTTGTTCCTTTATTTCAAGGGATGTATGGCTTATGTCATCTACTATACCTATGGTAAACCTATCCTTTGGATTTGGACTTTTTAGATTTTCATAAACTGCTATTATCTGGGCTGGAGTAGTATCTTTCTGGCCTAAGCCATACCTACCTCCTACTACTATAGGTTTCATTTCAGAATTATAAAATAGGGATTTAACATCCAGATACAAAGGTTCTCCAAGGGAACCTGGTTCCTTGGTCATATCTAATACTGCTATTTTCTTTACAGTCTTAGGCAGCACTTTAAAGAAATGTTTTGCTGAGAATGGCCTGTATAAGCGGACTTTAATTAGCCCTACTTTCTCTCCTCTTACCCTTAAATAGTCTATTACCTCTTCTATGGTTTCACATACAGAACCCATGGCTACTATTACCCTATCAGCTTCAGGGTCTCCATAGTAATTAAATAGCTTATAATCTCTGCCAGTAATCTTATTTATTTCATTCATATAATACTCTACTATCTCTGGTACTCTCTCAAAAAAAGGATTAGCAGCTTCCCTCTGCTGGAAATAGATATCAGGATTTTGAGCAGTACCCCTAAGCACTGGCCTTTCTGGATTTAGAGATCTGTTTCTAAACTCACTTACTGCCTTCATGTCTAAAAGCTTCTTCAAATCCTCATGCTCTATCACTTCTACTTTTTGTATTTCATGGCTAGTTCTAAAACCATCAAAAAAATGTAGAAAAGGTACCCGTCCTTTTATAGCAGCTAAATGGGCTACCCCAGCTAAATCCATTACTTCCTGCACACTATTGGAACAAAGCATTGCAAAACCAGTTTGCCTTGTTGCCATTACATCCTGATGATCTCCAAAGATACTTAAAGCATGGGTAGCTATAGCTCTGGCCGCCACATGGAATACTCCAGGAAGGAGCTCTCCTGCTATTTTATACATATTGGGTATCATAAGTAATAAACCTTGGGAGGCAGTATATGTAGTAGTAAGGGCTCCTCCTTGCAGGGAACCATGGACAGCTCCTGCTGCCCCAGCTTCTGATTGCATCTCTATTACCTTTACTTCTTGGCCAAATAAGTTTTTCTTTCCTTGGCTAGACCAAGCATCAACCAACTCTGCCATAGGAGAAGATGGGGTAATAGGATATATGGCTGCCACTTCTGTAAAGGCATAGGAAATATATGCACAAGCTTCATTGCCATCCATAGTCCTCAGCCGTCTTGCCATTTATATACCTCCTTATGGATATTTTCTTCTTTAGTATTTTACAAATTAGTGTATTAATACATTGTTATGTAACATTTTTCCTCATAAACATGGATGGAATAACCTAAATATTCCATATTATTATTGACAAACAAATTGGATTGAATATAATACAATAAAAAACTTATACACAGGAGGTCTTGCTAATGCCTAATTTAATGGCTTTTGTATCATATGTAATAATAACTATTTTTACCCCTGGCCCAAACGTTATTATGTCCATGTCTAATGCAGCAAAATATGGGATTAAAAAAAGCTTGCCTTTTAATGTGGGAGTTTTTATTGGTTTTATTATAATAATGCTATTATCATCTATATTTGGTATAGCTTTATACCACTTTATACCTTCCATTAAGCCAGTTATGACCTATATAGGGGCCCTTTACATATTGTACTTGGCATGGAAAATATATAAGAGTAAGCCCTATTCAGAGGAAGAAGGAAATACTACCACATCCATAGTTTCAGGCCTACTTTTACAATTTGTAAATCCTAAGGTAATAATTTTTTGTATCACAACAGTTACAACTTTTATAATCCCCTATTATAATTCCACAATTTCCCTTGTGCTATTCTCCATAGGAATTGCTCTTACTAGTTTTGTAGCTACCTTGTGCTGGGCCCTGTTTGGCTCCGTGTTTAAAAAAATTTTAGTTAAAAGGGACAGGCTGGTAAATACTGTTATGGCCCTTCTCCTTGTATATTGTGCAGTTTCATTATTTTTCTAGTAATATGCAATAAAAATGGAGGACATATTATAAATGTATAATATGCCCTCCTATCAATTAACACTTAGTTATATAGTCCATTGGCCATGGATTATGCCTACTAAATACCACTGTCCATCTACTTCTTCATATACCAACTTCAAACTTCTCCAATCCATTCCTTCATATTTGGGCTCCCCTGCATGGTAAATAATAAAGTTTTAAAAAATTTAGAGCAATTCTCACCTTACATTTTGAGAATTGCTCTTTGGTAAGAAGTTATTAGTCCTTTATTATATTTATGCAAAAACTTTTATTATTTCTAATGCTAGCTTTGCTGCATTTTCTAAATCCTTAATGTGTATATGTTCTTCAACTGTATGGGGCTTTTTCTCTCCAATTCCTAGATTTACCGCCTCTATACCATTGGCATTTAATATATTTGTATCGCTTCCTCCACCTGAAGAAGTTGTAAAAGGCTCTAATCCTATGTTTTTACAAGCTTCTTTTACCTTTTGAACTATTTCAGCATCTTCTTCTACTTTAAAGGCTTCATAACTATTTTGTACATCTAATTCAACTTGGCCTCCAAATTTCTCAGCTGCCTCTTGGCAACATTTAACCATATGGTCAGTTTGTGCTTTTAATTTTTCATTAGATAGGCTTCTAGCTTCTCCTTCAATTGTAACTTCTTTAGTAACTATATTAGTAGCCTCACCACCCCTAATAATTCCTATATTGGCTGTAGTTTCCTCATCTATTCTCAACAACTTCATATTGCTAATAGCTTCTGCTGCCATCTGAATAGCACTAATTCCATTTTCGGGAGCTACCCCTGCATGGGCTTCTTTACCTATAAACTTAGCATTTATTTTGTTTTGGGCTGGCCCTTGAATGATTATTTCTCCTGGGTCTCCACCACTATCGAATACAAAGGCTTTTTTAGCCTTTAGTTTACTATAATCTAAGTTTTTAGCCCCGTATAGTCCTCCCTCTTCATATATAGAAAATACCACTTCTATGTCTCCATGGGGTATATCCTTTTCTATAACCGTTTCAATAGCTTCTAAAATAGCAGCTATTCCTGCCTTATCATCTCCACCTAGAACTGTAGTCCCATCACTATAGATAACTCCATCTTTAATTACTGGCTTTATACCTCTGCCTGGAGATACAGTATCCATATGGGCACTAAATAAAATAGTTTCGCCGTCAGTGTTGCCTTTCAATCTTCCAATTACATTTCCAGCATTACTGCCAACCTTTTCCCCTGCATCGTCCATATGTACTTCTAGGCCCATTTTTTCCATTTCTTTCATTAAGTAGTCTGCAAATTCTTTTTCGTATTTGGTAGGGCTATCGATTTGTACATACTTCAAAAACCTATCTAACAGCCTTTTTTCATCAATCATAAGTTTACACCTCCATATATTATGAAAAGTATGAGGCAATTGCCTCATACTTTTCAATATTATAACCATATATATATTATACACTTGCTATTACATATTTACTACATATTTACAAACAGTGGCGCTCCTGGACCTAATGGTAATCCTAGTACATACCATAGTGCCAATAGTAAACTCCAGAAAATTATGAATGTTACTGAATATGGTATCATTGTTGATATTAACGTACCAAGGCCTGCATCCTCATCATATCTTTTTGCAAATACTACTATCATAGCAAAGTAGCTCATTAGTGGAGTTATTATATTAGTTGAGGAGTCTCCAATTCTGTATGCAACTTGAGTTAGTTCTGGACTTAAGCCAAGTCTATAGAACATAGGAACAAATATAGGTGACATGATAGCCCATTTTGCTGATGCTGAAGCCATAAATAGATTTAAGAATGCTGTAATGAAGATAAATACGATTATTAATGGCAATCCTTTAAATCCTATACTCTCTAAGAACTGTGCTCCTTTAACAGAGATGATAGTACCAATTTGTGAATAGCTGAAATAACTAATAAATTGGGCTGCAAAGAATGCTAATACCAAGTATGAACCCATACTTCTCATTGCATCAGTCATGCCCTCTACAAGATCATTACTATTCTTTATTTTTCCAGTAGTTTTACCATATGCAAGTCCTGGGATTAAGAATAGTAATAATATTGCTGGTATAAGTCCACTACTTAAGAATTGATTTAATGTTAATTTTCCATCAGCATCAAGAGCTTTAAGTGGAGCATTTGGCAAGAACATTAACAATGCCATAACAACAATATATGCTAAAAGGGCTAAACCTGCATTTCTTAAACCTCTATTTTCTACTTCCGTAATCTCCTCATTAGTTGCTGCAAACTTCCCTTTATAAGGTCCAAGATTCTTCTCTACTACTCTTTCAGTTATAAATGTACCTAAAATTACTAATAAAACTGTAGATACTACTAAGAAATACCAGTTAGCAGTTGTTAAAACTTCATAATCAATATTTGCACCTTTTAGGGCCTCATTAGTAATTCCTGCAAGTAATGCATCTGTAGTACCAACTACTAGATTAGCTGAGAAACCTCCAGATACCCCTGCAAAAGCTGCTGCAAGACCTGCAATTGGATGACGACCTGCACTAGCAAATAGTAAGGCTCCTAGTGGTATAACAACTACGTAACCTGCATCTGATGCTATATTGGACATTACTCCTGTAAATACTACTATAGCTGTTAATAGTTTTGGAGGTACCCCTGTTAACAGCTTCCTTAAAGAGGTATTAATAAGACCTGTCCATTCTGCTACTCCTACCCCTAGCATAGCTACTAGTACAGTTCCTAATGGAGCAAAGCCAGTAAAGTTACTTGTTGCACTATTGAAGATGTATCTTAGTCCCTCAGCGTTTAACAAAGATACAACTTCTATTGTTACTTCTTCTCCTGCTCTTGCATCGAAATAGGTAACAGGCTCCCCAACTTTAGCAACGATTGCTGAAACTAAAATAATAGCTATACTTAAAATAAAGAATATCATTGCTGGATGAGGTAAAGCATTACCTAATCTTTCAACAGTTTTTAAAAATCCTTTTACTTCTTGTTTGTTTTGCTGAGGTATGTTTTGTTTTGACATAATATCCTCCTTTTCTTCAAAATTAGTGAATATTCCTACATCCTATTTGATTATACCTAGTCTATTTTCATTATGCAAGTTCTATTCTTAGGAATATATATTTATAAAACAGCAATTTTTTATATTTTTTTTTAGTTTTTCCCAATTTGTCAAAATATACTTCAATATTTTATTTTGTTAACAAAAATAACTTTTTAAAGCATATTTATTGTCAAAAAATTTTTAAACAAGAAAGAGAGACTTATTGTCCCCCTATTTTTCCATAGCAAACTTTATTATAACTTTGAACAAATCCCCATCAATGTTTATTTCAAACTCTCCACCACAAACTTTTGTAAAGCTTTCTGCTATAGATAAGCCTAATCCACTTCCTTCTGTGGACCTGGATTTATCTCCCCTACTAAAGCGTTGAAGTATTTCCTCTGCAGTAAAATCCATTTCATAGCCTGCTATATTTTTAATGGTAGCTACTGCCTTCCCATCTATCTCTTCAAGTTCAATATAAACCCTTGTATCTTTAAGAGAATATTTTAATGCGTTATCTATTAAGTTTTGGAATACTCTATAGAGCTTTTTACCATCTGACATTATATATACAGGTCCTTCTGGCAATTTTGTTCTAATTTGTAAACCCGAAGTCTTTATTTCATCTTCCATATCCCCTAAAGTCTGTTCAATTAACTTCTTTAAGTCTAGCTTTTTTATATCCAAACTTATATCTCCACTGGTGCTTTTAGCTAAGTCAAATAAATCTGAGACTATATTCTTCAGCCTATAGGCCTTTTCTGATAATATATTTACATAGTCTCTAGCAGTTTCAGACAGCCCTTCTTCCTTTGATAATAGTTCTATATAGCTAATAATTGAAGTTAAAGGCGTTTTTAGATCATGAGAAACATTGGTAATTAGTTCTACCTTCATCCTTTCTGACTTCATCTGCTCTTCTAGGCTTTCATCAAATCCTCTGTTGATTTCTTCATAGGTTTTATTGTTGTATTTGACATACCAGTAAATAACTGCCATTTCTATAATTGGCGGTATTACCATAAGAGGAGGTATGAGTATAAATAAAAATGTAAGGATTACTAGAATTCCGCTGATAATAATAAATATTAACTGCCTATAGAATAAGGCCTTTGTAAGGGGAAAGCCTTCAAATCTCCTACCGTCAAAAAGGCTTTTTAAAAAGTCCTTTATCATAAAATATATTGTGTAGCTAATAGAATGTTTTAAAAATATTTTAGCCTTTAGCTTTCTTACCATTGAAAGAAGTAATGCTAGCATAAGGGAAACAAAGGCTATAGTTATTAGCCCAAAGAAAACTAATGAATAAATCTGGCTTAGGCTTAATTCATTAGTTAAGCTAAAGTTATAATTAAACAAATCCACCCCTATTACAAGCCAAAAACCTAATATGGTCACAAAAAGAGTAACCAATATTTCTGTATATATCCTGTCTATTATCCACATATGGAGTTTATCATCATCTTCTTTCCTACCAGCTACCACCATTAAGTATATTATTAATGCTAAAGACAATAGAAAAGCCACTGCAATTATTACTAAAAAGGGAATCATTCTTTCTCTAGCATTTTCCCACTTCTCTTGTTCAATATCCATATATTCATCAGGAAAAGCTAACAATAAGGTAAAGTTATCATTCTCTTCATAATGATAATAGTATTCTTTATCTTCAAAAGCATAAAAATCCTTATCAAATGGTTCTAATATTTCCCTACTATCCTCTGGAATATTTGTAAATTCAACCTCTCCATCACTTACATAATAGTAGTATTTTAAATCTTCAGGCAAATCTTTTACTCCATCCTTGTTTAGAATAAGATGGATAAGCTTATTCCTTGCTGGGGAAACATGATTATTGTAAAAGTGGTTGCTATCTTCATATTTTTCAAGAAATAAGGCTTCAAATTCTCCACCTGTACAAGCCAGATATTCAATAAGAATTACTCCTGTAGTTATGAATATAACAGTTAATATAAAGGCTATTATTTTAGTGCTTTTTCTTCTGCTAATGTTTTTCAATCTTGTATCCAATGCCCCACACCACCTTTAAATATTTAGGCTCTTTAGGATTTAT
>CALBUB010000009.1 GCA_937967955.1 uncultured Bacillota bacterium
TTGTAACCTTACTCACTAAATCTCCTCCTTTGTTATATGTATTTATTTAAACTCTTTTTACTCTCCATACTCCTTTTTTATAGTGATAATATATAGTTAATAGTTCACAAACTTCAGCAGCCACAAAGCTAAGCCAGGTATATAGGATTGGAAGATGTAGTAGGCTAGTACTTATATAGAGCATTGGAATTTGCACTAGCCACCTGGATACAATACTAGATAAAAGATATGGAGTATTGTGTCCAGAACTAGTAAAGACAGTCCCTAAACCAATGGCCCAGCCTGTTAATATCATAGAAGGGACTATTATCCTTATCATTGGAATACCTGTATCAATAACTGATTTTACATCAGTAAAAAGCCTCATTATCCAGTGGGGTACTAATAAAGCCATTCCAGCGAATAGAGATAACATTATTATATTTATTTTAGCAGAAAGTTTTGCTGTTTCTTCAGCAATATCTATCCTTTCTGCCCCTAGAGCCTGGCCTACTACAGTGCTAGAACCAATAGATATTCCAAAAATAGGTGTAAAGGCAAAGTTTAGTAGCTTACTGCCTATGCCCATAGCTGCTAGGGCATATGTTCCATATATGGCTACAAACTTTAGTGTAAGCATATTAGATAAATTTCTCATGAGTACCTCAATACCTGTAGGCAGCCCTATGGTGAGTAATTTTTTATCAATTTCCCAATCTAGTTTTAATAGGCCTTTTACAGAGATTTTAATAGGGCCTTGTCCTTTAATAAGCACATAAAAGCCTAAGCCAAAGGCTACAATAGTTGCTATTACAGTAGCTAAAGCAGCTCCAAAAACTCCCATATTTAACCCTGGTATACCTAATAAAGGCACTTCTTTAAACATGAATATAGGATCAAGAATAATATTTATTATGGAGGAAAGTATCATTATTTTCATAGGGGTTTTTGCATCCCCTAAACACCTTAAAGCAGTATTTACTGAATAGGATGCAAACATAATAGGCAGGAAGAAAATCCTTATATAGCCATATTCTAAAGCGGCTTGGATTACCTTTTTATCTTTAGAAAAAAACCATAAAAGAGGTTCTAATATTATAGCAATAATTACTGCAGCAATAATAGCCACTAAAATTTTAAAGGTTAAAGTTTGCTCTAGAACCCTTTTAGTCCTTTCTAGCTCCTTCCTACCATAGCTTTGGGTTATTAATGATACAGAGCTGGTGCCTATTATTTCGTTTAAGACTATTACTATCCAAAAAACTGTGGAGAAAATTGTAACCCCTGCTATGGCAGAAGCTGAAATCCTTCCAATCCACATCATATCTACCATATCATAGAAGGATTGAAGGGCAAAACTTAGGCTAGTAGGTAAGGATAGCCTAATTAGATTCTTTTTAATATTTCCTTCTAGTAGTTGTTGATGGTCCATATGTACTCCCCCAATTTTAAAATTTCACATATATACTATTACATTTTCATATAAAAGACAATTTAGAAATTTAAAATAGGACTAACAATAGTCTAATTTTCATTAAATTTGCTGGTAAATCCTGATATAATGGATATGTGAAATATTTTTATTAAAGGGGGATGGGCTTTGAAAGTATATATAAGTGCCGATATGGAAGGGGTTACAGGGGTCACCCATTGGGATGAGACAATAAAGAAAGAAGCCGAGTATAAAGAATTTGCCTATCAGATGACTTTAGAAGTAAAAGCAGCTTGTGAAGGTGCTAATAGTATGGGAGTAGAGGAAATATGGGTTAAAGATGCCCATGATACTGGTAGGAATATTGACCATAACCTACTGCCTAAAAATACAAAGCTGATTAGGGACTGGAGCGGCCATATGTACTCTATGGTTCAGGAGCTAGATAAAAGCTTTGATGCTGTAATATTTATAGGCTACCATTCTGCTGGAGGCACCAATACTAATCCACTATCCCATACAATGAATACTAGAATATCCTATGTAAAATTGAATGGGGAATACTTAAGTGAATTTTTGTTACACACCTATATTGCCACTTATATTGGAGTGCCAGTGGTATTTTTAAGTGGAGACTTAGGCTTGTGCCAGGAAGCTGATAGGCTAAACAAACACATAGTTACCGTTCCTGTAAAAGAGGGAATAGGAAATTCCACAGTAAATATACATCCACAGGTAGCTTTAGATTTGATAAGGAAAGGCGTTGAGGAAAGCTTAAAGAAGGATTTTTCTTTATATAAAATCCAATTACCAAAAGTGTATGAACTAGAAATAAGATATAATGACAATGCTGATGTGCTAAAGGCCTTAAACCATTCCCATACAGAATTAGTAGAGCCTAAAACTATTAGGTTTAAAACTGAGGATTTTATGGAAATGCTTAAAGCCACTAGGTTTTTATTATAAATTTATAAAGCATAGCAGTATTAAGACATAATAAGTAGAGTTGGAGCTGAATAATAAATGAAAGATATAGACGTTGCAAAAGAATACCTAAATAAAGAGAATTTAAGTCTAGCGGTTGTAAAAAATGGAAAAGTCCTATTTAAAAGCCATGAAAAGGGTATTAAGCCCATATACACTTTGGCCTTAGAAGGCTTAAAGGGAGTAGAGGGTAGCTCCTTAGCAGACAGGGTAATTGGTAAAGGAGCTGCCATACTCTGCAAACATATTGGTATTAAAGAAGTATATGGTTTACTTATGTCTCAGGCAGCAATGGAAGTGCTAGATAAAGGAGCTATTAAGTTTAGCTATGAGAAAAGCTGTCCTTATATTAAAAATAGAGATAATACGGGCTTGTGCCCTATTGAAAAAATATCCTTGGAAACAGAGAATGTATATGAGCTATTAGATAGAATAGGGAAGTTTCTGTATCCAAAAGGTATACTTTAACTTAAATAAATTTTAAGGAGTGGTATAAATGGATTTACTTATAAAAAATGTTACCCTAGTGCCTATGGATGGCCATAATGATGTGATTGAGAATACCAATATATACATTAAGGGAGATAAAATAGCCTATATTGGTGAGCTTAAAGAAGACTGGAAAGTGGATAATATAATCGATGGAAGAAAGAAAGTAGCTATGCCTGGCCTTATAAATGCCCACACCCATTTAGCTATGTCTCTTCTTAGAAACTATGCAGATGATTTGCCATTACAAGACTGGTTAACTAAAAAAATATGGCCTGTAGAAGCTAATTTAAAAGCAGAAGATGTATATTGGGGAACTCTTTTGAGTATAGTTGAAATGATCCAGTCTGGTACTACTACCTTCTGTGATATGTATTTCTTTATGGAAGAAGTAGGAAAGGCCACAGAAGAAGCAGGTATGCGTGGGGTATTGACTAGAGGAATTATAGAGGAAAAGGGGCTGGAAAAGGAAAAGATTGATTATACTAGGAAGCTATATGAGGAATGGCATGGTAGAGGAGATGGAAGGATTAAAGTAATGGTAGCTCCTCATGCTCCCTATACTTGTAGTCCAGCCTATCTAAAAGATATATTAGAGTTGGCAGTAGAATTGGATACAGGAATCCACATCCATTTATCAGAAACTAAGAAGGAAGTGGAGGATAGCTTCAGAGAATATGGCAAATCCCCTATTAAACACGTATATGAACTGGGCTTATTTGAACGTCCCACAATAGCTGCCCATTGTGTCCATGTAGATGATGAAGATATAGCCATTTTGAAGGAAAACAATGTAACTCCTGTATACAATCCAAGTAGCAATTTGAAACTGGCTAGTGGCTTTGCGCCAGTGGATAAGATGCTAAAAATGGGTGTAAATGTTGCATTAGGAACTGATGGCTCCTCAAGTAATAACAATTTGAATATGTTCGAAGAAATCCATATAGCTTCAATAGTAAATAAGGCTGTAAATATGGATGCTGTTTCTGTAACAGCTAAGGATGCCTTAAAGATGGCTACTATAAACGGAGCAAAAGGCTTAGGCTGGGACCATGAAATAGGTTCCATAGAGGTAGATAAAAAAGCTGATATAATATTAATAGATATGGACAAACCTCACCTTTATCCATTACACAATGTGATATCAGCCTTAGCTTATTCAGCCCAAGGTTCAGATGTAGATACTGTAATTGTAGATGGAAAGATTATAATGGAAAAAAGAGAAATAAAGACCTTAGATATAGAAAAGATAAAGTATGAGGCTGAAAAGGCTAGCTATAGTTTGATTAATAGATAGTTTTTAGTTGGGAATAAAGGAGAAGGCCATATGTCTTACAAGAATGTACCACTAGATGAAAGCATAATAATCAAGAATCGAATTCCACTATTGATAAGGGATGAAAATTGGCTAAAACTATTTAGTAAATCTAATAATAAAGTAATTGTAAACCTTAAAGAAGAGCTTAGTAGCCTGATTAACGAAAAAAAAGCCTTAGAAAGAGAAGAAAGCAAACTTAAGGAAGAAAAATTGCTGGCTATGAAGATGATACTAGGTATATCCAATTCCATTAATAATGAAAACAAAATCCATAATCTAGCTTTATTAGATGAATACAAGGATAAAATTGAAAATATTAACAAGCAATTAGATGAGCTTTCTGAAAAAAAGATAAACATCCATGAAGAAATTATGGAGCTTAATTTTGAATTGCTAAAAGCTACAGTTTATTATGGTTATAAGGATCTTAAAAAAAGGGAGAAACAATTAAAAGATATTAATGAAGAATTAGATAGAATAAGGCAAAAAACCAGAGAATTGATAAACCAAAAACACGATTATCAAGAATGGATTCAAGCAGTTTATACTTTTTTGCATGGTCTCCTTGGAAGGGAAGAAATAGAAAAGCTAGATAAAAAAATACTTGAGTAGGAGAGTATTACCATGATAGTAGGTACTGGTGTGGATATTGTTCAGGTTTCGAGAATAGAGAAGATAATTAAGTCAAATAGGGATAACTTCCTAGAAAAGATATTTACAAAGGAAGAAATAGCTTATATAAAGGATAAAAATTACAATGCCCAGACTGTATCTGGGCTATTTGCTGCTAAGGAAGCTGTATCTAAGCTGTTAGGTACAGGTATAGGTAAAGTCAATTGGAAACATATACAGCTACATCATGATGAAAAGGGAAAGCCTTATGTAAGCTTAAAGGGGCAAGAGAATTTGTTGAATAGTTTAGATATGGATAATATTCATATTTCTATAAGCCATGAAAAAGAATATGCTGTTGCAATAGCTATAGGTGAAAAGCATGGAATAAAGAAAAATATTCTAGTTCCCCAGTTTATTAAGGATATGCTTCCCAAAAGGAAAAAAGATAGCCATAAGGGAACCTATGGAAGGGTAGGGATTGTTGCTGGAAGCATTGGGATGACAGGAGCTTGCTATCTTACTGCTATGGCTTGTTTAAGGGCAGGTAGCGGACTTGTTTATACTATAGTTCCTGCCAGCATAAGCTCTATCCTTTCTATTAAGCTTACAGAAGCTATTATAAAAGCTGTGCCTGATAACAATAGGGGTACTTTTAACTTAGATAGCCTAGCTAAAATTGGAAAGCTCATAGAGGATATGGATGTATTAGCTGTTGGGCCTGGAATGGGAGTAGATGATGAAAGAATAGATTTAGTAAGACATATATTGTTAAATTTCCAAGGGCCAATAGTTTTGGACGCAGATGGTATAAACTGCATATCCCAAGTTGATTTGAATATATTTAATAACAGGAGGTTTCCTACAGTTATTACACCACATCCTGGTGAGTTCTCTAGGCTTATAGGTAGGAATATAAAGGAAATACAAGGAAACAGGGTGGAATATGCTAAATATATAGCAAGTAAATATAATGTGATTACTGTGTTAAAGGGGGCAAATACTGTAGTTGCCAATCCAAAGGGAGAAGTTTATATTAATACTACTGGCAATCCTGGAATGGCCACTGCTGGCAGTGGGGATATACTGACAGGGATAATAACAAGTTTTATTGGCCAGGGAATTGATGCTTATAAGGCTGCTATATTAGGGGTCTACTGTCATGGGCTGGCAGGAGATATGGCTAAAGAAGAAAAGGGAGAATATGGGCTGATAGCTGGAGACATTCTAGATAGTATACCCTCTAGCATAAACTATATAGCAAGAGATTAATCGAAATAGTCGCACAAATTAAAAAAGTTCGTCAAAAAAAGAAGGAATTTTCTATTTGGAATAGAATATATATTTTGTCAATAATCATAAATCAGCAAGAGGGTGTGCATATGAAAACGACAGATAAGATAAGGCCTGTATGGGCTGAAATAAACTTAGACAATTTAGCCCATAATATTAGAGAGATAAGGAAAACTGTCAAGAAAAACACTCTTATAACTGCTGTAATAAAAGCCAATGCCTATGGCCATGGCTCTATTGAGACGGCTAAAGTTTTCTTAGAAAATGGTGCCAGCAGGTTAGCAGTAGCTACCCTATCAGAAGCCATTGAGCTTAGAAGGGCAGGTATAGATGCACCTATACTAATACTAGGTTATACTCCTAAAAGTCAGCATTCTTTAGTTATTGAATATGACATAAGCCAGACCATATATAGTTTTGAAGATGCATTAGCTCTCTCAAAGGCAGCTTCTGAGCAAAATAAAACTGGCACAATACACATAAAGATAGATAGTGGAATGGGGAGAATTGGATTTTTACCTGAAGATGGAGCAATAGATGAAATAATTAATATTTCTAAGCTGCCTAACATATACATAGAAGGAATATTCACCCACTTTGCAACAGCCGATGAAAAGGATAAAGCCTACACTAGATTACAATTTGAAAGGTTTTCAACAGTTGTTGATAAACTGGAGAAAAAAGGCCTTTCCATACCTATTAAGCATGTTTCCAATAGTGCTGCTATTATAGAACTGCCAGAATATGAGCTAGATATGGTAAGGCCTGGAATAATATTATACGGCTACTATCCCTCTAATGATGTAAATAAGGATAGAATTAAATTGAAGCCAGCCATGACAGTTAAGGCAAAAATATCCCACTTAAAAACTGTTCCTAAGGGGACAGGGATTAGTTATGGACAAATTTTTGTTACTGACAGGGAGTCTAAGATAGCTACTATTCCTATAGGCTATGCAGATGGCTTTACAAGAATATTATCTTCTAAAGCAGAAGTAAGTATAAAGGGTAAACGGGTGCCTGTAGTAGGAAGGATATGTATGGACCAGTGTATGCTAGATGTAACAGATGTGGAAGATGTAAAAGTAGGGGATGAAGTAGTTCTCTTAGGATATGAGGAAGGCCAGCCTGATGCAGTTGAAATAGGAGAAAAATTAAACACAATAAGCTATGAAATATTGTGTGGGGTAGGTAGAAGGATACCTAGAGTTTACATTAAAGATGGAGATATAACCTATATTAAGGATTACTTGCTAAATGAGTAAAATATTGCATAATAAAAGGCCGTTATTGACATAATTACTATAAAACAATATAATTTATTTATGTTATTTGGAGCTTATTCTTTAGTTTTATGCTGCAGGGAAACTTTTCTTGGGGGTGCAATCTAATGGCTGAAACGAAGAAAATAATGGTTAGTATACCAGATAGTTTGTTAAAAGAGGTAGACTTTATTGTTTCAATGGAGAAGAAAAATAGAAGCGAATTTGTAAAAGAAGCTATGAAATTTTACCTCCGTGAAAAAAGACGAATGGAGGTTTCTGAAAGGCTTAAAGATGGGTACCTGGAAATGGCTAAAATTAATACAGCCTTGGCAGAAATAGGCATAGAGCAAGATATGAAGGAATTAAACATGTATGAAGTAAATTTAACTGGGTGTGAAAAAATGTGAATGTAAGAAGAGGCGATGTTTTTTACGCCGACTTAAGTCCTGTTGTTGGTTCGGAACAAGGGGGTATTAGGCCTGTACTTGTGATACAAAACGATATTGGTAACAAGTACAGTCCTACAGTAATTATAGCAGCTATAACATCTCAAATAAATAAAGCAAAACTACCAACCCATGTGGAAATCAAGGCTTCTGAATATGGACTACCTAAAGATTCAGTAGTTTTACTGGAACAGATTAGAACTATTGACAAGAAGAGATTACGTGAAAAAGTTGGTAGATTTAATGATGAAATGATGAATAAGGTAGATGAATGTTTAAAAATTAGTTTAGGCTTAGTGGATTTATAAATAAGCATTTTTTAATGCTTATTTTTTTGTTTCTTCCAAAGTTCTTTAGACTATAGTATAATAGTTTATAAGTAACAACCAAAAAGGACAAGCTAATTAGAAAGAGAAATTTTATAAGCAATGTTGCCTATAATAAGGAGGTTATGGTATGGATAAAGGCAAATTGAAAAAGATTCTACTTGTTTTAGGAATTGGTGCAATGTTATTTGGAGCAGCTGTTATCTATGCATCTCCTGGAACTAGTAAGGATCCTTTAGTGTCATTAAGCTATATGGAACAACATACTAAATTTACGGCAATAGAGGTAAAAAGTGGAACAACAATAATAGGGAAAAGGGGTACTGAAATTATACTGAGAGCTGGTGGTGCTACTATCCAATCTCCATCAGTACATGGCTTATCAGATGTAACAGCTGGGAAGGATTTAAAAAATGGTGAAGGGGTTCCTAGAAACCATTTATTAATAGTCCCTAGGGATGGCAGGGGAGTAAAGACTACAACTACTGCAACTTTGATGATTAAAGGGGAATATACAATTAAATAGATTAAAATAGATTACATAATAAATTTAGAAAGGCTTCCTGATAATATTTTACAGAAGCCTTTTTTATTTTTAAAAGTTTTCATCAATATAATTATAATAAGGAATAGCTCCATTGGAAATACTTAGATAAGGCTGTGTTTAATATTTATTAAAGTGGAATGTAGCTGAAAGGGGAATAATATTGAACATACTCCATATGATATTTAGCATTGAAAAGGGCGGTGCAGAAACCTATTTATATAATTTATTAGATAAGCTAAAAGAAGATGTAAATTTTTTTATTATATGCAACCACGAGGGAACTAACCATAAAGAGCTTGTAAATAGGTGCAGCAATGTGGAGATAATAAATATGAGGAGTATATTTGATATAAGGGCAGCAAAAAAAGTAGCCAACTATTGTAAAGCTAATAATATCCATATAATCCAAACCCATTTCTTAAGGGAGAACTATATAGGAGTTTTAGCAAAACTTTTCAATCCAAAAGTTAAGGTAGTATGGACTGCCCACCTAATAGCAGAAAATAATAGTATTATTAAGTTTTTCAATAGAATTTTTTCCAAATTTGTAGATAATATAATATGTGTTTCCAAAGCTGCGGAAGCTTCTTTAATTAAAGAAGGCATATCAGTTGAAAAGACTAGGCTCATATACAATGGGGTGGATACTGCTTATTTTAAACCTAGGAAGGATGTATCTATAAGGAAGGAGTTGAATATTGGAAAGGATACCCTAGTATTAACTACAGTATCAAGGTTTAACAAAGAAAAAGGCCATCACTTTTTAGTGGAAGTTTTAAGAGAATTAACAAATTATATAACAGATTTTAAAGTATTATTAGTGGGAGAAGGGGAAGAAAAGGCCTTTATTCAAGAAAAGGTAAGGAAGTATAATTTAGGAAAGCATATACTATTTTTAGGATACAGAGATGATATCCCTGAAATATTGGCAGCCACTGATATTTATGTTTCCCCTTCCATGAGGGAGGCAATTTCCTTTTCTATTATAGAAGCCTTAGCCTGTGGTATACCAGTTGTTGCTACTAAAGTAGGAGGGGTTCCTGAAATATTTGAAAAGGGTCAGGGAGGACTTTTGGTTCCCTTTGGAGATAAGGAGAAATTTGCTAAGACTATTGTAAATTTGTGGAATGACAAGCTACAATATAATTTTATAAAAGCAAATTGTAGGGATATAGTATTAGAAAACTTTTCTCAAGCTAAAATGATAGAAAAGACTTATAAATTATATTGTGAATTAATGGAAGAATAGATAAATATAAAAGGAGGGTTGAACCTATTTATATAGATAGGTTAAGGGGATGAAAGTATTACATCTAATCAGTGGAGGAGATAAAGGGGGAGCAAAAACCCATGTGATAAATTTACTGCAGGAATTAAATAAGAGGCTCTCTGTAAAAGTAATATGCTTTATGAAAGGCCCATTTTATTATGAGGCTAAGGAAAAGGGGATAAATATTCAGGTCTATGAGCAAAGGAAAAGATATGATTTATCTGTAATAAAAAACTTAATAAAAGAAATCAAAAAAGAAAATTATGCTTTAATCCATAGCCATGGGGCTAGGGCAAATTTTGTTACCTACATGGTTAAAAAGTTTTATCCTATCCCTGCTGTTACCACCATTCATAGTGATTATAAGCTGGACTTTAAGGGGAGTTTTTATAAAAATCTAATCTATAAAAATATTAACTATTTATCTTTGAAACATATGGATTATTATATTGCAGTTTCAGAAAGCTTTAGGGAAATGCTCATAGAAAGAAATTTTAAGCCAGAGCGTATAATGACCGTTTACAATGGAATAAATATGGAGGAAGTAGAGGCTGTAAAGATAAATGAGCACTTCTTTGAGGAATATGGAATATTTACAGATAAAAATATAGTAAAGGTAGGGATATTGGCCAGATTACATCCTGTTAAAGGAGTAGCTATTTTTATAAAGGCAGCCCAACAGGTATTACAGAAAAGGCAGGACGTAGAATTTTTTATTGGAGGAGATGGAGAAGAGAAGGAAAAATTAAGAAAACTAGCAAAGGAATTAGGAGTAGATAATAAACTACATTTTTTAGGATATATAGAGGACCCCTACAGCTTCATAAGTCAAATAGATATAAATACTAATACATCTTATAGTGAAAGCTTTCCCTACGTGATACTAGAAGGGGGAGTATTTAAAAGGCCTATAATAGCCTCTAATGTAGGTGGAATTAAAGAATTGGTAATAGATGGAGAAACCGGTTTATTGTTTGAAGCAGGAGATGTGGAAACATTGAGCAGCCACATTTTAACACTAGTAGAAAAGGAAGAATTAAGGAAAACCTTAGGCAATAATCTATATAATAGGATTAAAAAATACTATACAGCAGAAAAGATGGCTGACCAACAGGTGTCCATCTACCAACAGATACTAAATAAGTAAGTAGGTGAAAATATGAAAAGGAAATTTAATTGGGTGGACTTTATAATAATTGGAATAATAGTTTTAATTATCTATGCAGGTTATCAATATTTGATAAAGCCTAGAAAGTCACCAAAGGATAGAGTGCCAGTAGAAATAACATATAGGGTAGAAGGGGTTTTAATAGAAACGGCTAATGGTATTAATATTGGAGATATCTTTAAGGATAAAGATACTAACCAGATTATAGGAGAAGTTGTAAATAAGGAAATAACAGAGGCCTATGAATTTGTTAATACAGGAGATGGTAGGATAGTAAAAAGCAGAATACCTAACAAATATGATATATATTTAACCATTAGAGGCCATGCTGTTGTTACAGATGATTATATCCGGATGGGAGGCAGAGATATGCGGCTTGAAGGAACAGTATTTTTAAAGAGCAATATTAGTTCTGTAGAATCTACCGTTACAGCTATTAAAATACTTGACTAGTTTAGGGAGGAAAGGATATGCCTTTATTTAATAAGAAGGGAAGAATACTTGCTAGACTTAATATACTGGATTTGTTTATAATAGCTATGATTCTAATTCTCAGTGCTGGTGGCTTTTATAGGATTAGTAGGGCTAATCCAGTTAATACTTTAAGGCCTAAGCCAATTGAGTTAAAAATAATTGTCTATAACAGGGAAAAAATTACCGTAGACATGGTGAAAGAAGGCGACCTATTAAAGGATTATGATACTGGCACTGTATTAGGTGGAATAAGGACTGTGGAAGTAAAGCCAGCCACTACTGAAGTAGTAACAACAGAAGGTGAAATAAAGCTAGCTGAAATACCAGATAGGTATGATTTGATAATCACCATAGATGGAGAGGCTATGGTTAACGAAAATTCCATAGTATGTGGCAATAGTGAGTTGAGGATAGGTGGTAATTTAACCTTAAGAACTAGAACTTATGCTCTAAATTCAGTTATATTGGAGCTAAACATAAAAGAAGATAGAAGGTGAGTTTGTGAATTCAAACTTTTTCATAAATCTATGGAAGTCTAGTTTTACATACAAGCTTATACTTACAATAAGAAAAAAGTTAGTAGAAGGCTTAGAGGGGAGCTTTATTATCTCTACATTTTTAAGGGATGAAAATATATATGGAAAAGCTGGCTTTTTAGTAAAGCTGACAGAAAAAACAAATGGACTATTGACTAAATTATTTAAAAAAACAAGGCATATTTTGTATGGCCCCATATCTGCTAGTGTGCTACTTAACTTGGCTATATCCACAGGAAGAATTATCCTTTCAGATATTTATAGTTTTTGTCTTACTACCCTAGGTACTAGTTTATTGGTCTTTGGAACCTTATCCCTTTTTAAAGGGACATATCCTATGATAAGAATGTTATTTTTTATCATTATAGGGAGTTTGTTTATAATATTAGGACATTTGAATATCCAATTGGATAGAATATTTAAGGATAGCAAATTTCTAATTGCAATAAAGAAAATATTGGACTATAACAGCTAAATAATCTATAGGAGAGAGTACTATGGAAAACTTTCTTAGCAAAAATAGGTTTAATATAATAGGTCTTATTTCTGGCCTGCTAATAGGGCTTATATTATATCTATTTCCACTTATTACAGCAGCTAAAATAATACTAAGCCTTATTGGAATAGGGTTAATACTCTACAAAGCAGAATTTGGCTTGTATTTTATAGCATTTATATTACCACTAGTCTCCTTTAGATATGTAGTTTTATATTTTGGCTTAACCTTAATCTCTTTTATTTTATACATGTTTATAGAGAAAGACTTTAATTTTAAGAGAATGCCTATAAAATATTCAATTGCCTTATATCTAATCCCCTTATTTTTTGCCACTATAACCTCTCTTACCTTAGTAGAAGGCTTAGAAAAGCTAATAGTATATATTATTGCTTTTTTATTTTTGCTACTATCTATTAATTTAGTAAATAGTAAACAAAAGTTATATTACCTAATAATTGCATTAATTATATCTTCCACCCTAGTAGGCTTTTATGGTTTATACCAATATAGGACAGGAATAAAACTAGAGGCAGTTTGGATAGATCCAGAACAGAATCCAGATATAGAAACTAGAGTAATATCAACTTTTGATAACCCTAATATTTTAGCTGAATACTTTATTCTTACTATTCCTATAACTTTTGCTCTATTGTATAATACAGATAGCTTATTTAAAAAGTTGTTCTTTCTTTTATGTATAGTTGTTCAAACTTTGTGTATATTGCTTACCTATTCTAGGGGAGGCTGGCTTGGAATATTTTTAGCCATGTTAATATTTGCATTTTTTATAGATAGAAAGCTATTATTTTTGTATATAATAGGAGGTATAGGGCTTCTCCTATTAAATCCTAAAGCAATTATAACAAGGATAACTAGTATTGGAAGTTTAGAAGATAGTTCTACTGCCTATAGGCTCCCCTTATGGGCAGCCACTGTGGATATGATTGAAGACTTCTGGCTTAATGGTGTAGGCTTAGGTATAAATGCCTTTAGAGCTATATATCCTCAATATATGCGGCAGGGAATAGTAGCAGCCCATTCACATAATGTTTTTTTGCAGCTGTTGGTAGAAGCAGGTATATTTGGCCTTATTGGCTTTATGGTATTTGTTTTTAATTCAATCCGAATAAATTTAATAACTTATGTTAAGGGTAAGGATACAAAAATTAAAAGGATAGGAATAGCTGTAATTGCTTCAGTATTAGGCCTACTTTTACATGGTATGGTAGATTATGTTTTCTTCAGCAATAGGATTATTATGATGTTTTGGCTTATAATATCTATTGGTATAGTAGGCTATATATTAGAGCTTGATAGCATTAAGAAGCTTTAGGTGATGCCATGGATAAAGTAAGAATATTTGGAGTAGAAGTTGATAATTTAAGCTTCCAAGAAGCTGTGGAAGCTGTAAATAATTTTTTAGAAAGCAATAGGTTAAACACTATATGTACTCCTAATACGGAAATGGTAATGGCAGCCAAAAATAGTCCTAAACTTAAAGAATTAATCAATAACAATGATTTAATAATTCCTGATGGAATTGGATTAATTTATGGTTCTAAAATTAGGAAAAAGCCTTTAAAAGAAAGAGTTACTGGCTTTGATTTGTCAATTAAGCTGTTAGAAATAGCCAATGAAAAGGGCTATAGCCTCTTTCTCCTTGGTGGGAAAGAGGGTGTGGCTAAGAAGGCCGCTGAAAATATTATAAGCCAGTATCCTAATATAAAGATTACAGGTTATCATCACGGTTATTTTAAGGGAAGCCATAATGGGTATCATAACCATGAAGAAGAATTAAAAATTATTAGGATGATAAATGAAACAAAAACAGATATAATATTTGTTGGCTTAGGCTTTCCTAGGCAGGAAGAGTGGATAGCCAATAACAAGCATAGGCTTTATGGAAAGGTTATAATTGGTAATGGGGGCACTATGGACATACTTGCTGGAGTAAGCAAAAGGGCTCCAGAAATATTCCAAAGATTAGGTTTAGAATGGTTTTATAGGCTCATAAGGGAACCTGCCAGAATTAAACGCCAAATGGCAATACCCAGATTTGTACTAGCTGTACTATTAGATAAAGATGCAATTAAATGAGGAGGATTAGATATGAAACAAGGAAGGACATACCAACTGATAACATCAATATTAGGTTTAACTTTAGGCACATTGCTACTAGCTTTGGCCTTGGCATTATTTCAAGAACCAAATATGATAGCCCCTGGTGGGGTAACTGGTTTTGCTATTGCCTTTAAAAAAGTAACTGGCATACCTATATATATGACTAATCTATTGATTAATATCCCTTTATTTATAATAGGAATCATACTACTTGGTAGGAATTTTGGTTGGAAAACCTTATATTCAACAGTACTTTTATCTTTTTTTCTAAAGATAATACCTGCAACTCCTTTAACAAAGGACTTGCTATTAGCAGCAATGTTTGGTGGACTTGTAGCAGGTATTGGTTTAGGTTTAGTTTTTAAATTTGGAGGAACTACTGGGGGTACAGATTTAGCAGGTTCAATACTCAATAAAATATTCCCAGCTTTTAGTGCTGCCCGTTTTATGATGGCTATAGATCTATTTGTAGTAGCCTTTGCAGGTATAGTGGATCAGAAACTGGAAACTTCTCTTTATTCCATAATATCCATGTTTATTACAGTTAAAGTTATAGATTTAGTCCTAGAAGGTTTTGATAATCTAAAGGCCTTCATGATAATAACAGATAAGCCTGTAGAAATTAGCAAAAGGATAATGGAAGATTTAGATAGAGGGGTTACCTTGTTTAAAGCAAAAGGCATGTATACTATGGAGGAAAGGAATGTACTCCTTTGTATAGTCAATAGGTACCAATTTGCAAAGGTTAAGGCCTTAGTATATGATATAGACAAGGATGCCTTTGTAATGGTTGCCGATGTATATGAAGTATTAGGTGAAGGTTTTAAAGAAATTGAGAAAGTATAGGAGGTCAAATATGGGTAGATACAAGGAGTTAGAAAAAATTGCTACTAAACTGAGAATGGAAGTTGTAAAGATGCTTAAGGAGGCTAAATCTGGCCATCCTGGTGGCTCTCTTTCTGCCTGTGAAATAGTTACAGCTTTATATTTTAAAGAAATGAATATAGACAGCAGCAGACCAGACTGGCCAGATAGAGACCGTTTTGTCCTTTCTAAGGGGCATGGTGCTCCAATTTTATATGCTGCATTAGCTGAAAAAGGATATTTTCCAAAAGAGGAGTTAATGAAGTTAAGAAAAATTGACTCTATGTTACAAGGCCATCCTGATATGAAAGGAACTCCAGGAGTAGATATGTCTACTGGTTCTTTAGGCCAAGGTTTAGCTGCAGCTAATGGTATGGCTTTAGCTGGTAAGCTGGATAATAAGGCTTATAGAGTATATGCCTTAGTTGGAGATGGAGAAGTCCAAGAAGGCATAATTTGGGAGGCAGCCATGTTTGCTGCTCATTATCAGCTTGATAATCTGACTGTATTTTTAGACCATAACGGTTTACAAATAGATGGCTTAAATAAAGAAGTTATGAATATAGAGCCTATAGACGAGAAATTTAGAGCCTTTGGCTGGCATGTAATCAATATAGATGGCCACAATTTTGAAGAGATATTTGCTGCTATAGAAGAAGCTAAAAATACAAAGGAAAAACCAACTATAATAATAGCCAAAACTGTTAAAGGAAAAGGTGTTTCTTTCATGGAAAATCAAGTTGGCTGGCATGGAAAAGCACCTTCAGAAGAAGAAGCAGTTAAGGCCCTAGAGGAGCTAGGAGGTGTTTTAGATGACTAATATGATGGCAACAAGGGATGCTTATGGTGAAGCTTTAAAAGAATTAGGAGCTATAAATAAAGATATAGTTGTATTAGATGCAGACCTATCAGGTTCCACTAAGACTTCTGTATTCAAAAAGGCTTTTCCTGATAGATTCTTCAATGTAGGTATAGCAGAGCAAAATCTAATAGCTACTGCTGCAGGCCTGGCTACTGCTGGTAAGATACCCTTTGCTAGCAGCTTTGCTGTATTTGCAACTGGTAGAGCTTATGAAATAATAAGGAATTCTGTAGCCTATCCTAAGTTAAATGTAAAGATTGCAGCTACCCATGCCGGCTTGACAGTAGGAGAAGATGGTGCTTCCCATCAAGCTTTAGAGGACATAAGCCTTATGAGAAGTCTGCCTAATATGGTAGTTTTATGTCCAGCAGATGCTATAGAAGCAAAACAGTGTATATTTAAGGCTGTAGACTATGATGGTCCAGTATATATTAGGTTAGGTAGAAGTAAAGTGCCTGTTATACTAGATGAAAACTATGAGTTTGAAATAGGAAAAGGTGTACAATTAAGAGAAGGAAAGGATGTAACCATAATTGCCACGGGAGTTATGGTGGCTAAGGCCTTAGAAGCTAGTGATGTGTTAGCTAAAGAAAACATATCTGCCAGAGTAATCAATATATCCACTATAAAGCCAATAGACAAGGATATAATTATAAAAGCAGCTAAAGAGACTAAGGGGATTGTTACAGTAGAAGAACATAATATAATTGGAGGCCTTGGTAGTGCTGTAGCAGAAGTACTTGTTGAAAACTATCCTACCCATATGATAAGGATTGGTACTAGGGATACCTTTGGTGAATCAGGAGATGCAAATCAATTATTGGACAAATATGGTTTGACTGTTGAAAATATAGTTAATAAAGCTAAAGAAATATTGAATAGATAATAGGATTGATAAAATAGCACCAATATTTTGGTGCTATTTTTCAATTGCTAACATAAACCCCTAAATTCAAGAATATTATGAAATAAGAGGGATTAGGAGGGGGGTTATGTGAAAAAAAAGCATATAGTATTAGTAGTAATAGTAATATTGATATTATTAGCTTTATTAATTGGCATAAGAATATTTAATAAGGGTGATAATGAAGTGAAATTTAAGGTGTTAAGTGCATCAGAGATTCCTGAGAAGATAAAGGATATACTCCCTAAATATCTGTCGGAGGAAAAGGCTTTAACCTGCAGATTAAATGATGAAATATATGTGGTAGTTACTAGAGGGGAGAAGAAAACAGGGGGTTATAGTGTAGAAATAGAAAAGATAATAAAAGAGGAAAGGGACAATGGAGATTTTGACATAACTGTTGTAGCTAAATATTACGATCCAGCTCCTGATGAAATAGTAACCCAAGGCTTCGATTACCCTTTTACAATAGTAAAGACAGATTTAAATAAGACGCCTAAGAGGATCCACTTAAAGGTAGAATATGGAGAGTGATTAAAATAGTAGACGACCAAGCCTAATAGATAATGTTGGTCGTCATTTTTATTTTAATATTAAATTACCTGGCAGTAATATTATTTATATGAGAAAATACTGGTGCAGGCTATCTTACTTGGGTATATATCTAATAAATGGAGGTGGGGGTATGAAGGCTATGTATGAGGTGCCAGTAGAAAAGTTAAAGAATAGATGCCAATGTGAAATATTTGAGGGGAAAACCACTGAAGATTTACCAGCCTCTAGTGAACTAATAGGACAAGAAAGGGCAATGGAAGCGCTAAAGTACGGCCTTTCAATAGATAGGAAAGGCTATAATATATACGTATCTGGCCTTACTGGCACAGGCAAAAATAGCTATTCCCTCTTAGTGGCTAAGGAATTTGCTAGCAAGAAAAAACCTCCGAAAGATTGGTGCTATGTATATAATTTTAAAAAACCAGATTCGCCAAAAGCCATAAGTATGGAGAATGGTCAAGGGAAGGTATTTAAAAAAGATGTGGAAAATGTAATAGAAAATTTAAAGCTAGAGATTCCAAAGGCCTTAACTTCTAAAGAATATGAAAGCAGAAGGCAGTTAATATATACTTCTCACCAATCTAAGGCCCAAGAGGTATTGGAAGAGTTGAATGAGCTAGCTAAAGAATACAATTTTGTATTTAAGCAAACAGATAAAGGGATATTAAATATACCAATAAAAGATGGTAGGCCCATGACAGATGAAGAATTGGATAAACTTTCTGAAGAAGAAATCCAAAAACTGGTTAGGGATTCTAATGAGTTAAACCAAAAATCTTATGAGTATATTAAAAGGGTTAGAGAGTTAGAAAAGAACTTGATTAAGGAGATAGAAAATCTTAGAAAGGATAAGGTAACCGAAGTACTAGATGTTTATATTGATTCATTAATAGAGAAATATAGTGACAACAAGGCCATATGTGAATATTTAAGTGACCTGAAATTAGACATAATAAATAACTATGAGCTGTTTTTAATGCAGGAGGAGAAGGCCTTTTCAAGGCTTAAACTAGGAGAAGCTTCTACAGAAGATATTATGAAAAGGTATAAAGTAAATCTTTTTATGAACAATAGCGATAAAACAGCAGCACCTGTAGTCAAGGAGATGAATCCAACATATTATAATCTATTTGGAAAAATAGAATATGTGAACGAAATGGGTGGTTTTAAGACGGATCACACTAAGATAAGACCAGGGGCTTTACACGAGGCCAATGGAGGCTATATTATACTTCAGGCTAAAGATGTACTTTTAAGTCCCCATGCTTGGGAAGGCTTAAAAAGGGCTTTAATCTCAGAAAAAGTCAGGGTAGAAAATATAACTGGCCTTAATGTCATATCTGAAACTTTAAACCCTGAACCAATACCTTTAGATGTAAAGGTCATATTGATTGGAGATTTTTACACCTATCAGTTGTTGTATCATTTTGATGATGATTTTAAGAAACTATTTAAAATAAGGGCAGATTTTGATGTGGAAATGGATAGAAATGAGGAAAATATAAGGAAGATAGGTTCCTTTGTAGCTTACCAGTGTAAAGAGCAAAATCTAAGGCCCTTTGATAAAACAGCTTTAGCAGCAATTATAGAACATAGCAGCAGGCTTGCCGCCAATCAAAATAAGCTTACTGCTAAATTTAATGAACTAGTTGAAATTATATACGAAGCAGACCAATGGGCAAATATTAATAACAAGTCAATAGTAAGTGAAAAAGAAGTTAAAATGGCCATTGAAAAGAAAAACTACAGGAACAACATATATGAAGAAAAAATAATAGAGGCCATTAAAAAGGGAACCATAATCATAGACACCAAAGGAGAAAAGATCGGGGAAATAAACGGCCTATCTGTTATCAATGTGGGCCAATATATGTTCGGTAGGCCTAACAAGATAACCGTAAATACATTTGTAGGCAAAGAAGGAATTATCAATATAGAAAGGGAGGTAAATCAATCAGGTAGCATACATGATAAAGGAGTTCTAATACTGGGAGGCTATTTAGGGGAAAAATATGCTAAAGATTTTCCTCTATCCCTTACAGCCAGCATAACCTTCGAACAATCTTATAGTGAAATCGATGGCGATAGTGCTTCTAGTACAGAGTTATATGCATTACTATCTAGCTTAGCAGAAAAGCCAATAAAACAATCTATTGCAGCTACAGGTTCTGTAAACCAAAAGGGCTTAATCCAGCCTATAGGTGGAGTAAACGAGAAAATTGAGGGCTTTTTCAAAATTTGCAAACTAAAAGGCTTAACAGGAGAAGAAGGAGTTATCATTCCTTATCAAAATATAGAAAATCTTATGTTAGCTGATGAGGTTATAGAAGCAGTAGAAAAGGGCTTGTTTAAAATATATGCAGTAAAAACAATAGATGAAGGCATAGAGATATTAACAGGAGTTAAGGCAGGAAAGCCAGATGAAAATGGAGAATATGAAGAGGGAACAATAAACTATCTGGTAAGGGAAAAATTAAGGCATTATGCTGAATTAAGCAGAAACTATGGATAGAAATAGGGTAGATTTAGTCTACCCTATTTTTGCTTTGCAGTCTATTATCCTTTTTTCAGTAATAATATAATCTACAGGAACGTCATGGCTGGCAATAGGTATATCTTCATAAAGCTGCATCTCATAACAAAGGCCTATTTTTACAACATCCTTTACATTCCTCAAAAATCTATCGTAGTAGCCGCCACCATAGCCTATTCTAAAGCCATCTTCCCTAAAAATTAGTCCTGGAACTAATACAATATCTATTTCTTCAGGTGGAATTTCCCTAATATATTCTTTTTTAGGGGTTAATATATCGTAAAATCCCATTTCTAATTCCTCATCCATATTCTTTATTTCGGAAACAAGCAATTTCTTTTCCTTGGGTAAAGTTATAGGAACGCCAATTCTCTTACCCTTTTCAAGGGATTCCCTTATTATATTATGGGTGTCTACTTCTTCCTGGGTGCTTATAAATGTAAATATGAAATTGGCATTTTTATAATATTCTGTGCTGAATAACCTTTCTTTTATTTTTTTAGATTTTTTTATTCTTTCTTCTTGAGAAATACTTTTTCTTTTTTCAATCATGACTTTTCTTAAGGTTTTTTTATCCAAATATACCACCCTTTGCAATTTGTTTATTTTATATTTTATATTATAATATATAATTAAAATAAAATACAATTTACAAAAGGTTTATAGGAATTCCTTTTTAAACTAGAAACCTATTTGGAATATGTTATAATTATAGTGTTAATTAAGTTAAATGGTATATACTGAGGTGAAAAATGTTGATTAAATTTATAAATGTGGACAAGGAATATGATAATGGAGTTAAGGCTTTATCCAATGTTAATCTATCCATAGAAAAAGGCGAGTTTGTATTTTTAGTAGGTCCTAGTGGAGCAGGAAAATCTACTTTGATAAAATTGATTTTAAAAGAGGAAAATCCTACTTCAGGTAGAATATATTTAAACAATATGGATATTACAAAAGTTAAAAATAGAAAGATTCCTTACATAAGAAGAAGCGTTGGAGTAGTCTTTCAAGACTTTAGGCTTTTACCAAATAAAACAGTATACGAAAATGTGGCTTTTGCCATGGAGATAATAGGAGCTCATCCAAAGGAAATAAGGAAAAATGTTCCAACAATACTCAGCATGGTTAATTTAAGCAAAAAGGCTGATTGCTATCCTGATCAGCTATCAGGAGGAGAACATCAAAGGGTTTCAATAGCAAGAGCTATTGTAAATAATCCACCAATACTTATTGCAGATGAGCCTACAGGGAATTTAGACCCAGAAACTTCTTGGGAAATTATGAAAATACTTAGAGATATAAATAGACGTGGGACAACCGTCCTAATGGCCACCCATGCCAAAGATATAGTAGATGCAATGCAAAAAAGGGTAGTAGAGATCGAAAACGGTAGAATAGTAAGAGATGAAGAAAAGGGTGTGTACGAACATGAAGTTTAGACTGATAAAGAATATCATCAAGCAAGGTTTCCAAGGAATGTGGCGTAATAAGGGGATGGGGTTGGCTTCTGTTACATCTATAACTGCTGTTTTGATAATACTTGGATTAGTATTCATAATGATATTGAGTTTAAATAATATTGTTATGGATACTAAGGATAAGTTTGACGAAATAGAGATATTTCTATCTGATGAGGCAACTGATGAACAAATAGAAATAATTACTAGTAGGATAGAAGAACAAGAAGGGGTTTATTCAGTAATATTCCAGTCTAAAGATGAAGCTTTGGAAAAGATGAAGGAAGACTGGGGAGATGAAGCTTATCTTCTAGAAGGCTTAGAAACTAATCCTCTGCCCAACAGTATAGTGGTAAAACTAAAAGCTATAGAATATGCTGATAAAATAGCAGAGAAAGTAAAAGGTTTAGAAGGTATTGAAGAAATACAGTATAATCAAGATATTATAGAAAAGCTAGTATTGGTTGCCAACTATGTAAAAACTGGAGGAATGCTAATAGTTTCCATATTGATATTCGTCTCTATATTCATCATATCCAATACTATAAAGCTAACAGTAACTGCTAGGAGAAGAGAAATAAGCATAATGAAATATGTGGGGGCTACTAATGGTTATATAAAAGGACCTTTCATAATTGAAGGGGTTCTATTTGGGCTAATTGGTGCTATGTTGTCAGTAGTAATAGTATATTATGGTTATGAATACTTCTTCAATGCAGTAAACGATAGACTATATGTATTATTTACAATATACCTAGTGCCTCCTAAAGTACTATTAAAGGATCTATCTACTATTTTCGTTGCAATAGGTGCTGGAATAGGAGCATTGGGAAGTCTCGTTTCTCTCAAGAAATTCTTAAACGTTTAAAAGGAGGCGTATAAGCGTGGGCAGAAACAAAAGAAGGGTGTTTTTCATCCTAACAATAGTCATAATAGTGCTAAACTGTTTTTATTCCTTTGCACAAAGTAGTATAAGTGATTTGCAGAAGAAAAAGCAAAATACCCAACAGCAGATGGAAGATGTTAAAGACCAAATTAACCAATTGAAGAAGAAATCAGATGATGTGGAAGCCCAAATCCGAGAATTGGACAAGCAAATAGAGCTTGCAGCTGAGGAGCTAAATGAAGTAGAAAAAGAACTAGCAAGATTAAACCATGAGATAGAGCAAACTATTGCTGAACTGGAGGAAGCAGAAAAAAATATAAAGGAGAAGCAAGGAGTTTTCAATGATAGGCTTAGGGTTATGTATAAAAATGGTAATGTAGGCTTTTTAGAAGTACTCCTTTCATCTGCCAATATTAGAGAACTGTTAACTAGAAGAGAGATGATACAAGCCATTGTAGATCATGATGTGGAATTACTAAAATACATGAAAGAGCAAAGGGATATAATCGAAAAGAAAAGCAAGGAATTAAAGGCTCAAAGGGCTTCAGTGGAGGCTGCAAAACAGGAATTACAAAATAAAAGAAATGAACTAGAGATGGCATCAAGAGCTAAAGAGCTATTCATGAAGGATTTACAGAAAGATTTAGCTAAAGCTGAAGCTGAATACGATAAATTAAACCAATTGGCTAAAGATATAGAATCAGAAATAGTAAGAAGACAGAGGGTAAAAGCTCCCTATTCAGGCACCAGAGGTAATTCTAGTACTGGGGGCACTAGAAATACAGGAAGTAGTGGAAGTTCTGGAAATACAGGAGGCTCCGGAAACACCGAAGGGTCTGCAAATACTGGAAGCAATACAAACACTGGAGGCTCTGGAAACACTCAAGGAACTGAAGGTACTATGGCTTGGCCAGTACCAGGATATGGTAGTATATCATCTTACTTTGGATACAGGATCCATCCAATTTATAAGGTTAACAAGTTACATACAGGTTTAGATATTCCAGCACCTGCAGGCACTAGTGTAGTTGCCGCAGCAGATGGTGTTGTTATATACTCCGGATTTCTTGGAAGCTATGGAAATGTTGTGATGATAGACCACGGAGGAGGAATCGTAACCCTATATGCCCATAATTCACATCTAACTGTTAGTGAAGGGCAAAGTGTTAGTAGAGGAACTGTAATAGCTAAAATAGGTAGTACAGGTGCATCTATTGGACCACATCTACACTTTGAAGTAAGGGTAAATGGTAAATATGTTGATCCTCTACCCTGGTTAAGATAATATTGAAAGTTACATTGTTGTTTTCAAGAAAAGCTTCCTAATTTTGATGGAAGCTTTTCTTGTTTTAATGGTATAATGTTTTTGTAAAATTAATAGAATAGAATACATAATACTTAGGTTAGAGGTGAACAGAATGTCTAAAAGGAAAGCAATTATAGTAATGATAATATTACTAATATTTACCAACGCGGCTACCTTCATAGCTAGTAATGTGGTAAGTGTTAAACTTAATGATAAAGTCGTTATCCCAGCCAGTGAGTACAATATGCTCTTATCTACTTATGGCAGATATTCAAAAGCTATTGAGCTTGAAAATTATATAAAGGAGAATTTTTTAGGGGAAGTGGACTTGGAAAAATTATTTGATGGCCAATTAAAAGGCATGTTTGAAGCCTTAGGAGACCCCTATTCTGCTTATATGACAGTAGATGAGTTTAAAAGTTTTTCGGAAGAAACAGAGGGAGTATATGGGGGAATTGGGGTTGTTGTAACTCCGGGAGAGGATAACCTTATAACTGTAGTATCACCTATAGAAGATACGCCAGGAGAAAGGGCAGGAATAAAACCAGGAGACAAGATAATCAAGGTAGATGGAGTAGAATATACAGCAGACAAGATGGACGAGGCAGTAAAAAAGATGAAGGGAAAACCTAAAACTTCTGTTACTATTACTATTTTAAGAACTGATAAAGATGGCAATAATCAACATATAGACTTAGAAATAGTTAGAGAACAGATAAGGTTGCAAACAGTAAAAGCAGACATAATAGAAGATGATATTGGCTATATAAAAATTACTTCCTTCGACGAATTAACCTACGATGACTTTAAAAAGCATTTAGATTCATTAATGGCTAAGAATATTTCAGGCCTTATATTAGATTTAAGGAATAATCCAGGTGGCCTTTTAGATGTATGTGTTAATATAGCTGATGAATTCTTAGGAGAAGGAATAATAGTATATACTGAGACTAAAAATGGAGAAAAACAATACCAATATTCAGATAAAAAACATATAGATATTCCTTTGGTAGTATTAGTAAATGAAGGAAGTGCTAGCGCTTCTGAAATATTAGCAGGAGCAATAAAAGATCACAACAGAGGAATCCTACTTGGCAACAAGACCTTTGGAAAAGGAATAGTACAGAGAATAAGGCAATTAAAAGACGGCTCAGGTTTTAAGCTTACCGTATCAGAATACTTTACTCCTAGTGGTGAAAGCATACACGGGATAGGTATAGAACCCCATATAAAGGTGGATCTGCCAGATGATATAGAACAAATAGGTTTAGAAAATCTAGAGGGGGATACTCAATTAAAAGCAGCAATTGGTCAAATAAAAGAAATGATTAATTAAAAGGACCGGGAAAAAGGGGAATTAGGATGGAGCTGTTGTTGGATGCCATGTATTTTTCTACAAGTAACATATTAAAAACTTTGTTTACACCCCTGTTTTGGCTTGTAGTGTGTATAGTTTTATTCCAGTATATAAAAATAAGCAAAATAGAAAAGGATATTTTAGGGGAATACAAAAGTTCCCCTTTCATAAACACCCTTTCCTCAACATTTTATGGGCTAATAGGAGGAGTATTTGGCAGCATAATATTTATCTATTTTAATGTCTTTATAAATCAAAGGGATTTTATATTCCTCTTGCCCCTAGCTTTAATTTTATCAGTTATTAATCCTAGGTTTATATGCTTTTCCTATGCTGGAGGAATCCTTTCTTTATCCAACTTAATACTAGGTTGGCCAAAGGTAAATATAACTAGTATAATGTTTGTAATTGGAGTACTCCACTTAATTGAAAGTGTACTTATATTACTAGATGGAACTAGTAGTAAAGTCCCTATATTTATGGAAAAGGAAGGACAAATAGTAGGAGGCTTTGCTATGAACAGGTTTTGGCCCGTTCCCTTTCTAGTATTTATAAAAGGGGGCTTAACAGGGCCAGCAACTTTGTTAGCCATTTTAGGTTATGGAGATATTTCCTTTTCCAGTTTACCTGAGGAAAAGGCTAGGGAAACTTCCTTTTACTTATTCCTTTTTAGTATAATATTATTAATTCTTTCTAACAAAGCAAAAACCGATTACATTTATAAATATGTAGTAGCCATATTTGCTCCAGTTGCCCATGAAATCATTATTGCCCTAGGAAGATTAAAGGAAGAGAGGGGAAAATATATTTTTAAACCTTCTAGCAAGGGTTTAAAAATACTAGATACCTTACCTGGCAGTATAGGTGAAAAGTTAGGCTTTAATTCAGGAGATGTGATTTTAGCCATAAATGGGAAGAGGATTTTTTCAAAAGAAGATGTGGAGGAAATATTATATTTTAGACCTAATGCCCTATGGGTAGACCTATTAGATAATAAGAATGGCTATATTTCTAAGGAATACATTAGCCCTGATAGGGGAGGAATTGAAAGTTTAGGCGTCATTGTAGTGGCCGATACTCCTGATTACCAATTAGTAGTTGAAGAAGTAGAAACTCCTATTAGGAGATTAATAAATAAATTTAGACGGAAAAAAACTACATATAGAAATTAATATAAAAACAGTATGGAAGCTACACCATACTGTTTTTATATGTGAACAATTTAATTTTCTTTTGAATCTACTTTAGTTAAATCAATGCTGTATATATTATATATATTTTTTTCTTTAGTTGGTATTGTTAAGGATATATAGGCTTTTTCCTTTTCTGGATTATAGAATAGTTTATCGCTGTTTATCTGAGAGATAATACTAGAGGTTCCATCTCTTACATTGTACTTTCCAAAATTAAACTGATTATTTAAGTTGAGATTTTCAATAAATAGAATATTACTGTCATCTAGCTTATAATAATTTAAAATGTTATAATCTAATGTATCGGTAATATTTTTATCCCCAGTACTATAAACTTTTAATATATTTTTATTTTTCTCTTCTATATTTTCTAAGTAAACAATATACTCATTGTTAAACAACATAGGTTTAAAGCCCGAACCTATCAGGGTTAATTTTTCCTTATCTTCTATTAAATATAAGTTCTTGTTAATTGAATGTTCATCATATTCTGCAAAGATAAGCTTATTATCTAATATATCAAAAGATTCGATTGTCTTATCTAAATTTAGAACTTTATTTGAAGTATTTTCACCAATATTGTAGAGGAACAATGTAGTGTTATTATTATCCATGTCTATGAAGTATAGATTAGCCTTATCCTTCCACTTCATCAACTTTGGATGTAGGTGATTAATTGGAGTAATTTTATAGGCTATATTATCCACTCTATTTATCAGAAAAATGTCGCTTTTTGTTCCATCTCCTTCAATTAGGGCTATGTGTTTACCATCGGGACTAATAAGGGCTGAGTTGATTGTCAACTTAGTAGTATATAGTTTCTTCTTATTTCCATTATTTAGATTATAGGACCATAAGCTTTCGTAGCGTATACCTTCCTCTTCGTGTTCTTGTTTATAAATTAATAGTTCATTAGGTCTATAATCTAATAGATGGCCATGATCTAAATATGTGGATATATCATGCTTTTCTGCTTCCAATATTTTTCCAGTTTTAGCATCTGCTTTTACTTGGAGATTAAATAGGGGAGATTTAGAATTTTCCCTATTTAGTAAATATGGAAAATATATATTCCATAAAATTTTTTCATTAGCTTTATAAAGCTCTACTTCAGGAAGGGTTATAGGCTCAATTTTTAGCTCTGTGCATACCTTTTCTAAAATTTGATTTTTGTTGAATTTTAAAGGTATAGGCTCATAATTAAGAGGCACAATATTAAATTTTAATTTATCAATATTCTTAATATCTGTAGTAAGCTCAAGGGTAATTTGAGGAACTGCTAGTTGAATTTTATCCTCTTCCATTTTTCTAGTTAAATATAAGTTTAAAGTATTTCCTGTCATAGTAATTCTGTCTACATCAATTCCGGAACTTTCTACCAAGCCTGCAGTTACCAGTAATTTTAAATTTGCTCCCTTCTCTATAATATCTACTTTTGCATCTAAAAGTTGAAAGGCTTTTGATAATGCTATTTGATCTATTTTAAAAGTAATTGTTTCCTCTTCCAATACTTCTTTTGTTTCGTATGCAACCTGCTCTCCGTTTTCATTTTTACTACAAGCAGTTAATATGAACAGGAATAGGGATATAATTATGAGTAGATATATTTTTTTGTACATTTTTAGTCCTCCTTTTTTTATAAAAACAAAAGCTTGCAGGTGGTAATTTCCTATTTTGCTCCCAAATATTATCCTTTATTTTAATAGTTTATAACAATAACAAAAATTGTTCAACATATTTGGGCAACAAATGGCTTTTGACAACTATAAGTCTTATAATATAATAAGATAAGAACAAGCGTTCAGTAAGAGGTGAAATATATGTCTAAGTTTAAAATAGAATCTAATTTCAAGCCTACAGGGGATCAGCCTCAGGCAATAGAGAAATTAGCCAATGGTATAATGAATAATCTAAAACATCAGACCCTATTAGGAGTAACAGGCTCTGGTAAAACATTTACTATGGCCAATGTAATAGAAAGGGTTCAAAAGCCTACATTAGTTATAGCACATAATAAGACATTAGCCTATCAGCTAGCTACTGAGTTTAAAGAGTTTTTTCCTAACAATGCAGTAGAATATTTTGTATCCTATTATGATTATTACCAACCAGAAGCCTATGTACCTCATACGGATACTTATATAGAAAAAGATGCTTCTATAAATGATGAGATAGATAAGCTAAGACATTCAGCCACTGCAGCCCTATTTGAAAGAAGGGATGTAATTATAGTATCTAGTGTATCCTGTATATACGGCCTAGGAGACCCAGTGGATTATGAAAATTTAGTAGTATCCTTAAGGCCTGGAATGATTAAGGATAGGGATGAGATAATAAAAAAATTAATAGATATTCAATATATGAGAAACGATATAAATTTTGAAAGGGGTACCTTTAGGGTAAGAGGGGATGTATTGGAGATATTCCCAGCAGGCTCTAGTGGAAATATTATCAGGGTGGAATTCTTTGGGGACGAAATAGATAGGATTGTTGAATTAAACTATTTAACTGGTGAAATAATTGGAGCTAGAAACCATGTATCTATATTTCCAGCTTCTCACTATGCCACATCCAAGGAAAAAATAGAAAGAGCTGTTAAAAGTATTGAAGAAGAACTGGAAGAAAGGCTTAAAGAATTAAGAGGACAAAACAAGCTTTTGGAAGCCCAAAGGCTTGAACAAAGAACTAGATATGATATTGAAATGCTAAAAGAAATGGGCTTTTGTCAAGGAATTGAAAACTATTCAAGACACTTAAGTGGAAGGCCTCCTGGAAGTAGACCTTATACATTAATAGACTATTTCCCAGATGATTTTTTAATAATAGTTGATGAATCCCATGTGACTTTACCCCAAATAAGGGGTATGTATGAAGGAGACAGGTCTAGGAAGCAGACTCTTGTGGATTATGGCTTTAGATTACCATCAGCCCTTGATAACAGGCCCCTTAAATTTGAAGAGTTTGAAAGCCTTGTAAACCAGATAATATATGTGTCTGCTACCCCTGGTCCCTATGAAAGGGAGCATTCGGAACAGATAGTAGAACAGATAATTAGGCCAACAGGCCTTTTAGATCCAGAGATAGACGTTAGACCTGTAGAACACCAGGTTGATGATTTGGTAAAAGAGATTAGAATCAGAGCAGAGAGAAAGGAAAGGGTATTGGTTACTACCCTGACTAAAAAGATGGCAGAAGATTTAACTGATTATTTCAAGGAAATAGGAATAAAAGTAACCTATCTCCATTCAGACATTGATACTTTAGAGAGAATGAGAATTATCAGGGATTTAAGACTAGGAAAATACGATGTATTAGTAGGTATCAATCTATTAAGGGAAGGTTTAGATCTGCCAGAAGTATCTTTAGTGGCTATACTAGAGGCAGATAAGGAAGGCTTTTTAAGATCAGAGACTTCCTTAATCCAGACTATAGGAAGAGCAGCTAGAAATGCCTCTGGAAAAGTTATAATGTATGCTGATACTATAACCAAGTCCATGAAAAGGGCAATAGATGAAACTAATAGGAGAAGGCGAATCCAGGCTGAATACAACAAAAAACACAATATTACTCCAAAGACTGTTGTGAAAGGAATAAGGGATGTTATTGAGGCAACAGTAGCCTTAGAGGACAAAGAGGAATACAAAGTAGAAGCCTTTAATGGAGAAGATTTAGATGCTATGATAGAAGGTTTAAGGGAGGCTATGCTAAAGGCTGCAGAAGAACTGGATTTCGAAAAGGCAGCTGAACTTAGAGATAAGATGCTTGAACTTAAAAAATTAAAAGAAGCAGGCTTAAAGTAGCCTGCTTCCAAATTTGTCATTGTATACAGTATTTTTTACGCAGTCAAATTAATGAAGAGGTGAAAACATTGGGACAAGATAAAATAGTTATTAAAGGTGCAAAAGAACACAATCTTAAGAATATAGACTTAGTCCTTCCTAGAAACAAATTTATTGTAATAACTGGCTTAAGTGGTTCAGGAAAATCCTCTTTGGCTTTTGATACCATATATGCAGAAGGCCAAAGGAGATATGTGGAAAGTCTATCCAGCTATGCTCGTCAGTTCTTGGGCCAAATGGAAAAGCCAGATGTAGATTATATAGAGGGTTTGTCACCTTCTATTTCTATTGACCAAAAAACAACCAGTAGAAATCCTAGATCTACTGTAGGAACAGTAACTGAAATTTATGATTATCTAAGATTGTTGTTTGCAAGGATTGGTACTCCTTACTGCTATAAATGTGGCAAGGAGATAACAAGCCAGACTATAGACCAAATGGTAGATAAGATAATGGAATTTGAAGAAAGGACTAGGCTTCAAATACTTGCTCCTGTTGTTAGGGGCAAAAAAGGAGAACATAAAAATCTTATTGAAAATGTTAAAAAAGAAGGCTTTGTAAGAATTATTGTAGATGGAGAAATGTATGAGGTAACCGATGAAATAAAGCTAGATAAGAATAAGAAACACAATATAGATATTGTAGTAGACAGGATAATAGTAAAGGAAGGAATAGAAGGAAGGCTAACTGATTCATTAGAAACAGCTTTAAAGCTAGCTGACGGTTTGGTGATTATAGATGTCATAGGCAAAGATAGGCTTATGTTCAGCCAAAAACTAGCCTGTCCTGACTGTGGTGTGGCTATAGAAGAATTGTCTCCAAGGATGTTCTCATTTAACAGTCCCTATGGCATGTGTCCTACCTGTAGTGGAATTGGCTACTATAAGAGGATAGATGAACAACTTATCATACCAAATCCAGAACTAAGTATAAAAGAAGGAGGTATTGCTCCTTATAATACCTCTAATGAGGACGGCTATTATTATCAAATATTTAAAACCCTTGCAGAAGAAAATGGCTTTGATGTGGAAACGCCTTTAAAACATGCTCCTAAGAAGTTCATAGATGAGCTATTATATGGAACTGATAGGCCTATAACCTTCACCTTCCACAGCCATTATGCAGTAGATACTAAAAAGTTTTCTGGTACCTTTGAGGGAATTGTTAAAAATCTTGAAAGAAGGTATATGGAAACTTCTTCAGATTATATGAAGAGTAAAATAGAAGAATACATGGCCGAGATTCCTTGTCCTACATGTAAGGGCAAAAGGCTTAGAAAAGAAGTGTTGGCAGTAAAAATAGGAGGGCTAAATATAGCTGAAGTTACAGATTTATCTGTAGATAAGGCAATTGAATTCTTTAACAATTTGGAACTGACTGAAAGCCAAAAGCTAATAGCCCACCAAATACTGCAAGAAATAAACAAGAGATTGACCTTCTTAAGGGATGTGGGCCTTGAATATCTTACTTTATCCAGAAGTGCAAGCACCCTTTCTGGAGGGGAGTCTCAAAGGATTAGATTAGCCACTCAAATTGGCTCAAAACTAGTAGGAGTAATATACGTATTAGACGAACCAAGTATTGGCCTACATCAAAGGGATAATGCAAAATTAATAAAAGCCCTGAGAGATTTAACTGACTTAGGTAATACCCTTATAGTTGTAGAACACGATGAAGACACCATGTATGCAGCCGACTATATAGTAGATATGGGGCCGGGGGCTGGAGTCCATGGCGGCTATGTGGTAGCAGAAGGAACTGTTGAAGAAATCAAGAATAATCCAAACTCTATTACTGGCCAGTATCTGTCAGGAGTTAAAAAGATAGAAGTGCCAAAGGAAAGGATAAAGCCAAATGGTAAATGGCTGGAGATAGTAGGAGCAAGGGAAAACAATTTAAAGAATATCAATGTTAAAATCCCTCTTGGAGTGTTTACTTGCATAACTGGAGTTTCTGGCTCAGGTAAGAGTACATTAGTCAATGAAATACTATATAAGGGTTTAGCACAAAAACTAAACGGTGCTAAAGCAAGGCCTGGAAAGCACAAAGAGATTAAAGGAATAGAAAATTTAGACAAAGTAATAGTAATTGACCAGTCCCCCATTGGAAGAACTCCCAGATCTAATCCAGCTACCTATACAGGAGTATTCGACTATATTAGGGAAGTATTTGCTAAGACTCCAGAAGCTAGGATGAGAGGATATAATAAAGGACGTTTTAGCTTCAATGTAAAGGGAGGCAGATGTGAAGCCTGCAAAGGGGACGGAATATTAAAGGTAGAAATGCACTTTTTACCTGATGTATACGTACCTTGTGAAGTGTGCAAAGGCAAAAGGTATAATAGAGAAACATTGCAAGTCAAGTATAAAGGAAAGAATATATCCGATGTATTAGATATGACAGTAGAAGAAGCCTTAGAGTTTTTCGAAAATATACCTCCTATTAAAAGGAAGTTACAGACCTTATACGATGTAGGCTTAGGCTATATTAAACTAGGTCAGCCTTCAACCCAATTATCCGGTGGAGAAGCCCAAAGGGTTAAACTGGCTACAGAACTAAGTAAAAAGAGCACAGGAAAGACCATCTATATATTAGATGAGCCAACTACAGGCCTTCACATGGATGATGTACACAAGCTTATAAAAGTATTAAAAAGATTGGTAGAAGGTGGAAATTCAGTAGTAGTAATAGAACATAACCTAGATGTAATAAAAACAGCTGACTATATAATAGACCTAGGACCAGAAGGGGGAGATAAAGGAGGAAACGTTGTAGCCACAGGTACTCCTGAGGAAATAATAGAAGTAGAAAAATCCTATACAGGTCAGTTCTTAAAGAAGGTATTAGAAAAGTAAATTAGAAAGTAGTAAGAATATAAATAGGGAATTGGTTTAAAACCGATTCCCTATTTATAAATATCAGAAGAGTTAATATGGTATAAAATTCATATATAACATGTACATATTTTCCTATGTAGAAAATAAACTAAAGTTTTTCTAATAATTGCTTAGGAAAATATTTTATTAAAAACATCATAACTTTCTAAGTCTTCAACAAGCTCTTTATACAGATATTTTCTCAACTCTTCTTCATCTGCCCATTTAAAAGCAGTATGTTCCTTAGAAAGGGTTACTTTATCATTTAAAGCACGGCATTTATATACGATGACCACATCATTCCTAACTGGGCTGGTCCTGTAGTTAGTTGCATATAAAACTTCATCTATAACAATATCTATGGAAGCTTCCTCTTTTACTTCCCTCATTAGAGCATCTTCAAGTTTTTCACCAAAGTTTATTTTGCCACCTACAAATTCCCATTTACCAGGGTTAATTCTGTCATTTTCAGACCTTTTCAGTATCAAAACTTTGTCTTGGTGCAGAATAATACCCTTTACGATTACCACCATTTGTTTATCCATTAAAATGCCTCCTGTTATTATCTGATTTATCAAATACACTCTCACATATCTATTATAGAATATTTACTTGCTAAAATTAGCATCTATTGATAAAAACAATAATTATTTTAAAAGCTAATCCCTGTATTTGTTCCTTAACAGCTAGTTTGCTTATGGGAATCCTTTGTGGTATTATGAAATTATTACCATATATAAAAGGGGGAAACTAAGATGAAAAAACCTCTTATAATCATCCTTATTGCTACTATTATTACCATGTTAATAGCTTATGGTATTGGGGGAATAGAGCTTATACTAGAAGGATTGAAAAAGGCTAAAAAAACAGCTGTTTCTTCTGCTTTAATGCTGGTTGCTTCCTTTATTTTAATTGGACAGCTTAATGTATTGCTAACTAAAGACTTGATGGATAAATGGCTGCAGAAATTTGAAGGGATAAAGGGAATATTGGTAGGTGCCATTGCTGGAGGCCTTTTCCCTGGAGGACCTTATATTTATTATCCTTTTATTTCAAGTTTTCTAGATAAAGAACTGCCTTTTTATATATTACTTTCATTCTTATTTGGAAAATATATCTATGATTTCTCTAGAATACCTCTTGAAATCAGCCTGATAAATCCAACTACTGCTTTAATTAGAAATTTAATAACCCTTCCTATGCCCATAGTTGTAGGCCTATTAGCCTATAAATTCCATGATACTTTAAAAGGCCATTTTGGCTTATTGGAGGCAGGTGAAAAAGATGGCCCAAACAACAATAATACTTAGTATAGCTGCTATTTTATTGATGTTTGTCAATGCAAGGCAGAATGGAAAGCAATATGAAGGTTTAAAAAGGGGCATTAAACAAATGGTGCAAACGGCCCCCCTTATTCTGGGTGCTTTCATCTTAGCAGGCATTATAGAAGTTATTATTCCAGAGGAATTTGTCAAAAGCTGGCTTTCAACAGAAGCAGGCTTTAAAGGGATATTTTTAGGCACTTTTGCAGGCATGATATTAGCTATGGGTCCATATGCTGCCTTTCCTATAGCAGCTTCCATACTAGTTTCAGGAGCTGGCTTAGGTACAGTTGTGGCTCTTATTACAGGCTGGTGCTTACTCAGCCTAATGAAGATGCCTTTTGAAACAGCCTTCTTTGGTGTGAAGTTTTTTATTTCAAAATTATTGTTTAGTCTACCCTTTGCAATTATATCAGGTTTAATTGCCCATCTATTGGAAATATTCTTATTCTAAATAGTGCTAATATTCTTATTTTTAGCTATTTTTCCTAATATGGGAACCCTATTTGTTAATAATTTAGTAAAATCGTAAATTCACTATTATATATTACTTGTTTTAAAGTTTTCCTTTTTATAAAATGTTTATAAGGCACAAAAGCTAGAAAAGCTGATGATTAAAATTTTAAAAGAATGTAAGGGGGGCAGTAAATATGAGCATAAACGATAGAATTAAAAATTTGAGAAAGCTTATGAAAGAAAGAGGAATAAAAGCTTATATAGTTCCAACCTATGACTCTCATCAATCAGAATATATTGCAGACTATTATAAGACTAGGGTGTGGATTTCAGGATTTACAGGTTCTGCAGGTACAGTTGTAGTAACAGAAGATGAAGCAATCCTTTGGACTGATGGTAGGTATTGGATACAGGCAGAAAATGAAATTGCAGGCAGTGAAATAAAGCTTTATAAAATGGGAGTTCCAGGAGTGCCTACCTATGTAGAATGGCTTGAGGAAAACCTAAAGGACAAGGATACTGTAGGCTTTGATGGAAAAATATTTCCCCAATCAGATTTTAAAAAGCTTGAAGAGGCTTTAAAGAGAAAAGAAATTAAATTTATAGAAGAATACGATCTGGTAGGTGAACTATGGGAAGATAGGCCTGAACTACCTAAATCTAAGGCTTTTGTTTTAGATATAAAATATGCAGGAAAAACAGCTAGAGAAAAGATAGAAGAAGTTAGGAAGGAAATGGACAAAAAAGGTGTGGCTTATTTTTTATTGGGAAGCTTAGATGATATTGCTTGGCTTTACAATATTAGGGGCAATGATATAGCTTGCAATCCTGTAATAATATCCTATGCTCTTATTTCTAAAGAGAAGGCTTGGTTATTTGTTGATAAGACAAAAATTGATGAGAATGTAAGTGCTTATCTAAAGGAAAATGGAGTAGAAATAGAAGAGTATGAAAAAGTAGTAGACTATGTAAGGAATATAGAAAAAGCTAGTAAGGTATTTTTAGATCCAGCAAGAATAAATAGGTGGCTATATAAGAGCATACCTGAAAGCTGTGAAATAGTCGAAGGAACTAATATAACTACTAAATTAAAGGCTATAAAAAATAGTACTGAAATTGAAAATCAGAAAAAAGCCTATATTAAAGATGGAGTAGCCTTGGTTAAATTCTTATATTGGCTAGATAAAAATGTGGGCAAAATTAAAATTACAGAAGTATCTGCCGCTGAAAAGCTAGAAGAATTTAGAAGGCAGCAAGAAGGTTTTATTGAACCAAGCTTTGATACAATTGCAGCCTATAAAGAAAATGCAGCCATGATGCACTATAAGGCTGAAGAAGGAAAATCTAATTATGAGCTAGAAAGGGAAGGCTTATTTTTAATAGATTCAGGTGGCCAATATCTAGAAGGAACTACAGATATAACTAGGACTATAGTATTAGGTCCTATTACAGAAGAAGAAAGAAGGGACTTTACTCTTACACTAAAAGGCCATATAAATTTAATTAGCGCTAGATTTTTATACGGTTCAACTGGAACCCACTTAGATACCTTATGCCGTTATCCACTATGGCAAGAAGGACTAGACTATAAATGTGGAACAGGCCATGGAATAGGCTATTTATTAAATGTACACGAAGGGCCTCATAGAATTTCTACCGCCCTTAACGATGTAAAATTAGAAAAGGGAATGGTAGTTACTATTGAGCCAGGAGTATATAAAGCAGGCAAACATGGAATTAGAATAGAGAATGTGGTAGTGGTAGAAGAGGATATAGAAACGGAACATGGTGGCAAATTTATGAAGTTTGAAATATTATCTTTTGTGCCAATCGATTTAGAAGCTATAGATGTAAATATGCTTACAGAAAAGGAGAAAATTTGGCTAAATAACTACCATGAAATGGTTTATAATAAGTTATCACCTTATTTAGATGAAGAAGAAAAGGCTTGGCTAAAGAAGGAGACTAGAAGAATTTAAATTTAAATGGAAAAGGGGCGATTATATTGAAGATTATAGAAGGAAGAAATGAAGAATTAGAGATTATATTAGACAGTATTAAGGAAGCAGTATGTATTACAGATGCAAAAGGAATAACTAAGTATTGGAATAAGGGCTGTGAAAAGCTATACGGTATAAAGAAAGAGGAAATAATAGGCAAGCCTGTAAAAGCCTTCTTCCCTTCTGCAATTATACAGAGGGCTATAGATGAAAAAAGAGTCTATGAGGATGTATATAATATGCCAAGGGAAGAAAGTTACAATATTTCTAGTGCTTCTCCCATATATCATAAAGGGAATATAGTTGGAGCAATAAGTATAGATAGGGATATTACTGAGTTTATAAAAACTGCCAAGCAGCTAAATAAAACTAAATCAAACTTACAAGCCCTTAAGGAGGAACTGGCTATTATAAATAGAGAAAAAGCCCCTTTTTCATCCATATTAGGTAATAATCAAAAGCTGAGAAATGCAATAAAGCTGGCTAAAAGTATAGCTCCTTCTAACTTAAACGTATTGATTAGGGGAGAAAGTGGAACTGGTAAGGATCTATTTGCCAGAGCTATACATTTAGCCAGTGGAAGGGATGGCAACTACATACCAATTAATTGTAGTGCTATTCCTAATGAATTAATTGAAAGTGAATTATTTGGTTATACAGCAGGAGCTTTTACTGGCGCCTTAAAAGAAGGGAAAATAGGCAAAATAGAACTAGCCCACAAGGGCACCCTATTTTTAGATGAAATAGGAGATATGCCCCTTAATATGCAGCCTAAGTTGTTAAGGGTTATTGAAGATGGAGAGGTAACCCCAGTAGGCAGTGAAAAAAGTATAAAGGTAGACATTAGGGTTGTTGCAGCTACAAATAGGGATTTAGAGAAGATGGTAGAAGAAGGAAGTTTTAGGAAGGATTTATACTATAGACTAAATTCAGTAATTATAGAAATTCCACCTTTAAGGGAGAGGAAAGATGATATTCCATTTTTAGCTAATAGGTTTCTTCAAGATTATTGCATGGAATATGGTGCTAATATTTTAAGCTTTTCCCATGAAGTAATGGAAGTCTTTAAAGCCTATAACTGGGAAGGTAATGTAAGGGAGCTAAAAAACCTAATGGAAACCTTGGTTATATTAGCAAGAGATAGTAATAGCAGGATAATAGATTTAAATTTACTTCCTGATTATATAATAAAGAACACTACTGCCACTTTAAAGGTCCAAAAGAAAAAGGACAATCCCTATGATTTAAATTCCATAGTAGAAGAAGTAGAAAGGGACACTATTATACAGGCTTTGAAGGTAACAGCTGGTAATAAAAAAAGGGCAGCAAAACTGCTTAATATACCTAGAAGCACCTTGTATTATAAAATGGATAAATATAATATAATAGAGGATGAAATAATGATAGATTAAGCAAAGCTGTCATATTATGACAGCTTTTAATATACTTACCAAATTATAGGCAACAGTAATTCCATTGTTTACTCAATTATTGCTATGATATTATATATTAAAGAATATTCAATCACAGTTTGAAAGGTGATACTATGTTCAATATAGATGAAGAATTGAAGAAATTACCAGATGAACCTGGAGTCTATA
>CALBUB010000010.1 GCA_937967955.1 uncultured Bacillota bacterium
ACCAGAAATGGACTGGCATTTAATCACCAGAGAATCCCCTGACTTTAGTCATGGAGAGTGTCAAGAAGGAGTTTTTAATAAAGAGTAGAATTATGTATATTGTAGACTCATAATAATGGATACATAGAAAATTATTAGAAGGATGGAGGAATTATGAATATATTGATAAGTGCTTGCCTATTAGGTGTTAATTGTAGGTATGATGGTGGTGGAAAGCTTCTCAAAGATATAGAGAAGTTAAAGGAAATTTATAATCTAATTCCCGTTTGCCCAGAAATACTTGGAGGATTAGGAATACCTAGAGAACCAGCTGAAATTAGAAATGGAAGAGTAATCAATCGCAAAGGTGAAGATGTAAGTCAATACTTTATTAAAGGAGCAAAGGAAACTTTACGTTTAACCAAGTTGCTTAATTGTAAATTTGCTATACTAAAAGAACGGAGCCCATCCTGTGGTTTTGGGAAAATATATGATGGAAGTTTTTCTGGCAAGTTAATAGATGGAAATGGTATTACAGCTGAGCTTCTCAGCAAAAATGGCATAAAGATTGTAGGAGAATCACAAATAGATAGGTTATTAAATATAGGTTAGTCCCAATAATACTTTAGGAGGTATTATTATGAGTATAGAAAAACTAAGGAGTATTATTAAAGAAAGTGACAATATAGTTTTCTTTGGGGGAGCTGGAGTATCCACTGAAAGCAATATACCCGATTTTAGATCTAGCAAAGGAATTTTCAACATTTTTGATAATCTTGAATATCCTCCAGAAAAGATATTAAGCTACAGTTTTTTCAAAAAACATCCTGACTATTTTTATGATTTTTATAAGAACAATTTGATATACGAAGACGCAAAGCCTAATGATGCCCATATTGCCCTTGCAGAATTAGAAAAGAGGGGCAAATTAAAGGCAATAATTACACAAAACATTGATGGCCTTCATCAAAAGGCTGGTAGTAAAAATGTTCTTGAACTACATGGCTCCCTCTATCGAAATTATTGTATGAAATGTTATAAGGCTTTTGACATAGATTATGTATTAGAAGCTGAAGGAGTACCCCTTTGTGATGAATGTAATGGTATTGTTAGGCCTGATGTAGTTATGTACGAAGAAGGGCTGGATATGAATATATTGAGAAGGTCAATAGAATACATACAGAAGGCAGATGTGCTCATAGTAGGAGGCACTTCTTTAACAGTATATCCAGCAGCAGGCTTGATTGATTATTATATAGGCAACAAATTAATACTTATAAATAAGACTAAAACCCCTTATGATAGTAAAGCAGACCTTGTTTTTAACGATAGCATAGGAAAAGTATTAAAACAAGTTGTATTTTATTGAGCTAGGAAAGATTAATAATACATAAGCTACAGCTTCATTAATTCAGACCAAAAAGATTTAATATTAAAATTTTCATCAATAATTGCTATAACTTTTGAATTTTTATCCCTAAGTTCTCTATTTATGATAATTTTATAATCCACATTCCTTTTTTCATTTCTTTTTATACTGTTATTTTTTTCGGCTTTTTTAGCTTCCTTTATAAAGCTTGCAATATCTTTTACAGATAAATTATGAAATTTTCTTTTATTGATTAAATTTCCATCATCTATATAAAAAAGCTTATACCCTTCTTCTATTTTCTCTCCCATTATAAGCCTTTTATCCTTCGTTATATTATTTTTATTTGTTCTATAAATGTATTTCATGGCCAGCATTATATCTCTAAAATGGGAAGCCCTTTCAAATAGAAAAGCAGCTGAAGCTTCCTCCATTTTTTCTTTTAGGAGTTTTATGAAAGATTCCATACATTTCTCATGGGAAAAAATTTCAATTAAACTTCTTTTATTTTCTTCAAAAGTCTTTTTATCCATAGAACCAGGTAGGGGATTATATTCAAACTGATAAGAAGCTCCAATTTTTTTAATAGGATATAGTTTAGACATAAGGGCTATTAAATCATATAGAAACCTCCTACTTCTAAAGGGACCAAATAGGTGTTTACCCTCCTTTTCTAAAGTTATAGATAAGGGTTCATTATCTACATTATCTTCTATCTTTAGATATACGTAATTTTTATCCTTAGTAAATTGAGAATTATAAATAGGCCTATGTTTTTTAATCAGTTTACATTCTAATAGCTGAGCTTCCAAATGGGTATCTGTTACTATAAAGTCTATGTCCTTTATATTAAATACCAATCTTTTTATCTTTTCTCGTTGGTGTCTTGTCTGAAAATAGGATTTAACCCTCCTACTAAGGCATTTGCTCTTTCCAATATAGATTATATTTCCTTGGGAATCTTTCATCTTATATACTCCAGGTTTTTCAGGTATAGATTTAATCTTGTCTATTAAGTGGCTAGGTATATTCAAGTTTATCACCTTCCAGGCTAGATAAGTTTTTATTATATGTAACATGAATATTTTTTCATATGCCTAATTATAAGTCAACAAAAAGAAGGATTTTTCTATAAAATATAGAATCATATAATTATTACAAATATAAAGAAAATTCAAAAAGGAAACAAAATATAGACAAAAAATTAACAATAAAAACTACAAGTGGATAACAATTACAGTAGTATCATTTTTTTTGGCAAAAATTTCATAATAAATAGAAAGTAGGTGATATTTGTGAGGCAAAATATGGTTATAAAAGACGTATTGCTAATAATATTAATAGTTTTACTTATAATAGTCGTATTTTCCTTTGATTATCATGCTAGAGCTAATAGAAAAGGTATCAGACTCTTCTTTGAAGATTACGATTTTTTAAAAAACGGAATATGGCAGTTAGCTAAAGAGTTTTTCCAATTTAAAATAAGTAAAAATATAATTATTAATTTAGTTGGAAAGGTGGACAAAAATTTTATACAAAATACTAATAGTTAATAGCTTATGCATCCAACAGATAAACTGAGTAAGTAAAGTTTTTTTATTCATAAGCTGACAGGAACGTTATATATTAATTAGTGGATTTGGGTGGGATTTTTTATATAAAAACAAAATTAAATACTATAAAAGGGATGGATAAAATGGAAATGCTCCCTTCAAAAGAAAAGGATATGAGGAAAGTTTTTACTATGGAAGAGGCCATAAAAGCTGATAAAGATGGGTAAATATTGTGGTAAAATATACTGAAGTAAAACCGTAGGGCATGGAGGTTATATTATGTGTGGAAGATTCCAATTAGAAAGTGATATTAAGGAGCTTATTAAAACATATAATATAGAAAACCAAAAAATAGAGGTCTATGATAAAGGAGATTTTTATCCATCTCAGAATGCTCCTATAATCATCCAAGATAATAGAAGGAGTTTAAAAACAGCAAAATGGGGCTTTGAATTAAAGGATAAGAAGAAGCTTGTAATCAACGCAAGAGCAGAGACTATTATGACAAAACCTATGTTTAAAAACTCCATACATACTGCTAGGTGTATAGTGCCAGCCAATCTATTTTATGAATGGAAGGATGAAGGAGGTAATAAAAAAGTAAAATACGGCATAAAATCGAAAAATGATAGTCTACTTTCCCTAGGTGGAGTTTATAAAATCTATTTAGATGAAAACTTAGAGAAACGGTTAAAATTTGTAATTATAACTACAGCAGCCGATGATAATATAAGAGATATACATTCACGAATGCCTTTATTCATAAAGGATAACCAAGTAGATTACTGGCTAAATAGAAATACACCAATAAAGTTCATAGAAGAAATTATAAATAGTAATAAAGGCATTCAGTTTGTTATTAAAAGATATCCAGATGATGATAATAAGCCTTATGAACAATTGAAGATGTTTTGATTAACTATAAGTAGAAGTCTCTCAGCCTATAATTAACGTATTAGGCATAAGATGTATATACTAATTTTAGTAGAGTATTTAAAACTGTAGTTCAAAGGGGAGAATGGGATGTTTACAAATCTTACCAATTTTAGCTTACAAAGAGATTTAAAGCAGGCAATAGGTTTTTATATTGCCTATTTACTTTTAGGCCTTCTACTTGGTGCTCTAGTTGGGGGATAATAGGCTTAATCGACCCATATAATGAAGATTTAATATTTATAGTTAGTTCTATATTAGGGGTAATATATTGCTTGGTATTGTATTTTGCTGTTTATATTAAGAAAAAGCTCAATTCGTTCCGTTATATAATCCTTGGAGTAATTACAGCAGTAGTAGATGTACTTTTAGGCAATATTGGTTCATTATTGTTTGTTGCCTACCTTACAACAAGAGCTGACAATTCACAAGTAACGGATAAACCTCTGCAGTAATGCAGAGGTTTAAATTAATAGTAGGTGGTTATTATGTTAAATATAAGTGCAGTTGTAATGGCCTCTGGCATGTCTAAAAGGATGAAAAGGTGCAAACTACATATGAAAATAAATAATAAAAATATATATGAATACATATTAGAAACTATAAGAGAGTGTAATTTCTATGAAGTAATAGTTGTGGCTAAAGATGAGGATATATTGAAGAAGGCTAAGAGTTTAGGCTATTTAGGTGTAAAGAACAACAGATATTTTGTTGGTCAAAGTGAGTCCGTAAAAATAGCTTTAAGAAATTTAAACACTGCAGCTGGTTATATGTTTTTTGTAGCTGATCAGCCCTTTATTAAAGAGAAGACCATAAACAGGTTATGCTTAACCTTTCTTAAAAAGCCAACAAGCATAATTGTACCTTATTATAATGGAAGGAAAGGAAGTCCTGTTATATTTCCTCATAGCTTTAAAGACCAGCTTTTGGCACTAGAAAAGGACCAGGGAGGAACAGTTATAATAAACAAAAATAAAAGTAGAGTATTACCTGTTCCAATACAAACAGAATATGAGAATTTAGATATAGATACTATAGAGGACTATGAAAGGGCAAAAAGTATATTCACAAATAAATAAAAGGCTCTAAATATCAAAAAACTATATAAAGTATCTAAGGGCACATTAGAGAAATTAATTTACTTGGGAGGGACATATGGATATATTTGAAACATTTTATTATAACAAGAATGAAGAAAATGCCTTTTATATGGCTAAATACATGAAAAACAAATTTCCATTTTTAGGGCTTAAGAAACCTGAAAGAGTTGCCTTATCCAAGGAATTTTTAAAACTTAAGAAAAAGGATAAAGAAATAGATTGGGACTTTATATTTAAATGCTACAACATGCCAGAAAGGGAGTTCCACTACTTAGCTATAGATTATTTGGACAAGGTAAAGGAGCTTATTAAGCCTAATGATATGGGAAAAATTGAAAAGCTTATTACAACAAAAGCCTGGTGGGATACGGTAGATTATATAAACAGGCTTGTTGGATATATAGCTATGAAGTATCCAGAAATAAAAGAGACAACAATAAAAAGATGGATATATTCAGATAACATTTGGCTTAAGCGAATTTCTATCATATTCCAATTAAAGTATAAGGATAAGACAGATGCTAACTTTTTGGAGAAAGCTATTTTACATAATGCTGAAACTGATGAGTTTTTCATCAACAAAGCAATAGGTTGGGCCTTAAGGGAGTATTCAAAAACTAATAAGGAATGGGTAAGGAATTTTATCCAAAATAATAAGCTTTCTAAATTGAGCATTAGGGAAGGGAGTAAATATTTAGATAGGTAAAGAAAAACTTATAGGGGGACTTATATTGGGAGAAAGTATATTATTCACAATTATTATGTGGTTTTGTGGTGCTATATTTATTGGTATTGGCATATATTCCTTTAAGAAAAAAAGCCCTATACATTTTGCTGGGAAACATAGGTGTTATTTTAACATTTTTATAAGGGGGATTTATATGGAAAAAAGTTTTAATTGCTTAAGATGTAATGAGGAAATGAAGTATTTAAAGGAATACCGTTTTGATTCACAGGACAATAACAGAGGAATTTTTGCTGCTATATTTGATATTGAGGAGCATTTATCCTTCCATGTATATGTTTGCCCAAAATGTAGGCATACAGAGTTTTTCTTTACTGGAGCAAGTAAAGGCTTTGATAGCTGGGTGGATGTATAGGTTGAACTAATAAAGGAATTATTATCCTGAGGAGGTGTGTTTATGAAAAGGGGCTTTATACACGTATATACTGGAGATGGAAAGGGTAAAACTACTGCTGCTTTAGGCTTAGCCCTTAGGGCTGTTTGTGCAGGGAAGAGGGTATTTATAGGCCAATTTATAAAGGGAATGGAATATAGCGAGCTTAAAAGTGTAGATTATCTACCTAACCTTGTAATAGAACAATTTGGAAGAGATTGCTTTATATACAGGGAGCCTGAAAAGGAGGATATTAGATTAGCAAAAGCTGGCTTGGATAGATGTAGGAAAATATTAAAGGAAGGTAATTATGATATAGTAGTTCTAGATGAGCTAAATATAGCCATATATTATAATTTATTTACTGTTGATGAGGCCATAGAAGTAATTAAGGAGAAAGCTCCCCATGTAGAAGTTATAATAACAGGCAGACGAGCTGATGATAGAATAGTTGAAATAGCAGACTTAGTAACGGAAATGAAGGAGATTAAGCATTACTATAATGAAGGTATAGAAGCTAGAAAAGGAATAGAGTTTTAGAATAAGACTTAATTGGAGGTATTTAAATTGTCTAGAAAAAGATATTTATTGTTAGTTATAATAAGCCTTTCAATACTACTATCAGGCTGTATGCCTGGAGATGGTAGTTATACAAAGGATAATCCTGCAGGCTTTTTATCAGGCATATGGCATGGCTGGCTTGCTCCTCTTTCACTTTTATGGAGCCTATTAAATCCTGAGATTAGAATATATGAGCCTATAAACACTGGCTGGTGGTATGACTTTGGCTTTTATATGGCAATAATAAGTGGCTTTGGAGGCTTGTCACTTTCCAGAAAAAAAGCTAGAGGGAAATAAAAACAACCTCCATTGAAAAATGGAGGTTAAGAACTAGCCTTACTTAAATATTTTTCACTTAGATCACTAAAGTGTTTGAATATATGTAATAGATCCTTACCAAATGGCTCTAATTGATATTCAACACTAGTGCTGTTTGCACTCTTAGATATGGCATTTTTTTCTTGTAGTATTTTTAACTTTCTTTGTAATTCTGTATGGCTTAAATAGGGAATACTATTCAATATATCTGTGTATCTTTTATTTCCATTACCTATGGATTCCAGGATTTCAGGAACCCATTTTAGGCCTATGAATTCATGGATTATTTCAAAACCAGTTGTAAATTTACTCATACTTCACCTCTAGAAAATTAGTACACACTAATTTGTTCCTTACATTCAGGTTTATTATACTATATAATGGGTATATAAGCAATACGAAGGAAAGAATGCGAAGGAGGAGATGTTATGAAAGACTACAAGAAAGTTAACGAATATTTATCAAACTTGGCTATATTAAATGTTAAATTCCATAATCTTCATTGGAATGTAGTGGGAATCCATTTTAAAGAATTACATGACCTAACAGAAGAACTTTATGATGATTTATTTGAAAAATATGATGCTGTAGCAGAACTTCTTAAGATGAAAGGAGAAATGCCACTAGCTAGAGTTGCAGACTATTTAGAAAATGCATCAGTAGAAGAAGTAGAACCAAAAGAGTTTTCAGCAAAAGAAGTTCTTGAAATCCTATTAAATGATTTAACAAAGATGAGAGAATTAGCCCTTGAAATAAGAAATGAAGCTGATGAAGAAGGAGATTTTGTAGTAGTTAACGAATTTGAAGATCATATTGCAGGCTATAACAAGAATATTTGGTTTATAGAATCAATGCTTAAGTAATATAAAACCCACTAATATTAGTGGGTTTTATCATTTATAACATATTGTACAGCTAAATCATATTTAAAGTTATCCATAGGATTTCTTATAGCTAGTACTTCCACATCAGGTACAGTTTTTACTTCTTCATTTATGGTAAAGTCACCATTTAAACCTAATGTACTGCTAAATCTTATAACTAAGCCACTATTAGGTAGATAAAATAACAATGGTTCTATTCCAATTCCATCTCCACCAGTAGTTTCCCCAACTAAAGTAGCAAATCCACTTTCTTTACAGAAGGCTGCAAAAGCTTCAGAAGCAGAATAGACTATTTTATCAACTAGCAAATATATTTTACCATTAAAGTCGATTGGGTCTACGGGAGGTATTGTTCTTGAAGATATCCAATAATAATCAAAATTCTTTTTTATATCTTTAGGCATTTGTTCGAGAATACTCTCATCTAAATCATCTATACTTTTTAATTTTATATTTCTTGCTTTATAAAAGGGCTTTCCATAATCTCCTCTAGTAAATATATAATTGTCTACTGTAATAGGCTTTTTAGTTAAAGGAGAAATGACGTTTGCCATCCAATACATATCGTCTCCGCCGCTGTTTCCTCTAATGTCTATAATTAACTTCTCATAATCTTTGACTTTCTCATAAAATTTCCTTATCTCTTTTCCATCTTCTTCTACACGATTACTATCCATTGTTTTTATTCTTAAATAAGCTACCTTATTAGGTTTAATAATAGCTGTTTCAAAGACAGGCTCCTTATTACCCAAATAGCCAGCTTTTCCAGTTTCTTCTGCCATGGATTTATCAAAATTATATCTATGAAGGACTCTTTTATCACTAACTACTTTTGCCCAAGGTTTATTACGGGTATGCATAGCTTTAGGGTTTGTATAGACTGAGTACACCCATTTAAACCAGTCCTTACTTATTACGTGGGTATGGCCATTATTTAATTCAGCAACTATTTTTGTTATTTCGTCTATAAATTCCTCATCTGTATTTGTTGTTTTTATTCTTTCTACATATTCATCCTTATTAGCTAGCCAATCAATACCATTTAGTCTTTTATTTACTTCAAAAAAAGGATAATTGTCTTTAAGTAAATTGTACATATACTCAAAATCCTCTATTTTTTCTTCCAGTGTAAGGGGTTGGTTAGATATGACTATACTTTCTTCACTATGACTGCAGCCAGATATATTTATCCATATTAACAGGAATACCATTAATAAATATACTTTTTTAGTAAATGTATTTTTCAAGTTATCCCTCCTGAACTGTTGAATTACTTATTTACTGATTATTTTTATGTCTCCTGAATCAGCTTCTAACTTTATATTGTTCCTACTATTTCCTACCCTTCCTGCTATTCTATTTTTTTCATTTTTTGAAATAGTTACTGGAAAATCCACATCAATATCTCCAAGAGAACAATGGGCATCAATTATGAACTGGGAGTTTTTAGGTAGTATCAATTTTATATTTCCAAAACTTGTAGTTGCAATAATATTGTTATCAAAGTCCATGTATTCTAAAATTATATCTCCAAAGCAGGTTATAGCAGTTATATTTCCAGAATAGTTTTTTGCTATTATATCTCCATAGCTGGTATTAGCTTCTACATCACCCCTTAAATTTTTAATTTCTATATGTCCATAGCTTGAGTCTAATTTTAATTGTGAAATATTCAAATCAGAAACATTGATATGACCAAAGGAAGTGTAGATTTTCATATTCTTTTTATAGTCCTTAGGAATATATATGTTTAGTTTTAGATCTACCCTTTTTGTGTTATAGGGTTTACCAGCTTCCTGTTCAAGATAAATGTAAAGGGTGTCATTAGAAGTTCTAGTCTTCAGTTGAGGAATAAAATTGGCTTTAACGTATCCCTTGTAATGGATTTTTACATTGCCCCTACTTTCAGGTATTATGTTTATATTTGAAAAGGGCACTTCAATATCAACAGTGTCAATTCCAGCTATATTTTTTATTATCTCTTCATCTATGTTCTTTTCAACATAATCTGAATTATGAGCGCTTTCTATTATATTGTCTATTACTAAATTTAGGATGCTATTTTTACTGTTACTTATTCCAGCCTTGTGAGCATAATGTTTTAAGGACAGAAGACCAACTCCGAAAGCTATCAATGTAACACCAATTAATATGGCCACTACTTTTTTAATTTTCATCTCTATTCCCCCTATCTGGTAATTAAATTTATATTCCATCTTAAATATCTGATGGTAACCTTATAAAGAAATTTAGTAATATAAAAACAGCCAATTAGGATAAGTATTCCTAAAGCTGCAAAGCCAATTCCAAAGGAAAGGGAAGTTGTTGGGTAGAAATTTAGATAGATAGACCTTGGGAAAAGTGGTTTTAGAAGTGTTCCGAAAAATAGACCAATACCTGCTATAGAAAAGCTAAAACCTATACCGTATATTCCAATTAAAAGTCCAACTATTATAAGGAATGGTCCTAAAGCAAAAATCAAATTGAAAAAGCCCAGAGAAACAGCAGCTAGAATTGCAGTTAAAAGGTTTCTAGTAGAAGGGTTGTTTTCAGCATTGTCTATTTTATAATGTGTCTTATAAGCTTTAGCAATAAGCCGAGGATTTCCTAACTCTTCTGCGATTTCCTCCTCAGCCTTCCCTTTGGATAAGCCTATTTGGAAATGCTCCTCATAATCGTATAGTATATCTTCAATTTCTTTCTGGGGAAGGCTGCCTAACTCTCTTCTTAAGGAGTTAATAAATTCCTCTTTATTCATCTAACTCACCCCTTATTATTTTATTAACTCCAATTGTGAAAGCTTTCCATTCTTTGAGCAGTTCTTCATAGGTTTCTTTTCCTTTTTCTGTTATCCTATAGTATTTTCTCGGAGGGCCTTCTTGAGATTCTTGTAAATATGTGGTTACATAGCTTTCTTTCCTAAATCTTCTTAAAAGGGGATATATGGTTCCTTCAGATATGTTGATATATTTTGATATGTATTCTACTAGCTCATAGCCATAAAAATCCCTTTTAGTTAGCAAAGATAAAACACATAGCTCTAGTACTCCTTTTTTAAATTGTATATTCATAGGCATTTCCTTCCACATTTAATTTAACTATATTATATATTACACTACCTTTTAATACAAGGTACCCTTTTATAAAAAATAGCTGCAATATTGCAGCTAGAAATTTAAGCCTTCTTTATGGGCACTAATACTTAAAGCTATCCCAACACATAAAAGATTTATCAACTGGAAGGTACCTCCATAGCTCATAAAAGGCAAAGGAATGCCAGTTATGGGCATAATTCCTATGGTCATTCCAATATTTTCCCATATGTGTATGAAGAACATGGCAGTAAAGCCTATTATCATCAATGAGCCAAAGGTATCATTACAGTTTCTTGCTATTTTAATGAGCCTATATAGTAGTAAAAAGTATAGTATAATAAGGGCCACTCCTCCAATAAAGCCTAATTCTTCCCCTACCACTGCATAGATAAAGTCGGTTTGCTTTTCTGGTATATAATTGTACTGGGTTTGCACACCTTTAAACAAGCCTCTTCCAGTTACTTTACCTGAACCTATGGCAATTTTAGATTGCATAGCCTGATAGCCTGAGCCAGATAAATCCATCTCAGGATTAATAAAAGTAAGTATCCTATTTTTCTGATAATCTGCTAGATTAAGCCATACTATAGGTAGGCTGACTATACCGGCAAGGAAAGCATAAACAAAATATTTAATATCTAGCCCAGCAATAAACAGCATTACCACAATAAAAAATATAAATACGACTGCAGTTCCTAGGTCTGGTTGCATAAGTATTAATAGGATAGGGATTCCTGCAAGTATTAGTATTTTTAATAATGTTATTGGCTCATTTATCTGTCTTTTATTCTTATCAATAAATTTTGCTAAAAATATAATGATTCCTACCTTAGAGATTTCTGCTGGCTGGAAGGAAAAGCTTCCTATGGCTAACCAGCTTCTAGCTCCCCATTCATCTTCTCCTATACCTAAAAACAAAACTATAACCAGCAAAAGTACTGAAATTACATATATAGGAATATAGAGTCTACCGATTACCTGATAATCCATCAACACCAAAATGAATATTCCAATAAAGCCTAATATGGTAGAAAGGATTTGAACTTTAACATTACTATCATGGCCAAAGGATAAGGTTGCAGATCTAATCATTACTATTCCATATATACAAAGCAGTAAAACTGTTATAATTAGAGTTATATCTATTTTTTTAAAGGTTTTCTTCTTCAAGTTGAACATATCTTAGCTCCTTTACTTTATGATAAATAAATTATAGCATATTTTATAAGTAGTATATAGATGGTTTAACTATTAAAAAACAATATATAACACAGATTGGAGAAAGGATGATTCCATGTATATAGGATGCCATTTATCAATTGCCAAGGGCTATAAAAAAGCTGCTGAGGAAGCCTTAAATATTGGGGCTAATGTATTCCAATTTTTTAGTAGAAATCCTAGGGGCTCTTCCCAGAAAAAGCTGGATATTAAAGATGTAGAGAAGATGAAGGAGATAGCTAAAGCCAACAACTTTGGACCATTACTGGCCCATGCCCCTTACATTTTAAACCTAGGTTCCCATAAGGATAGGACTTATAATATGTCTAAGGGCATATTGAAAGAAGATTACCAGCTTCTAGATAGTATTTCCATACCTTATTTTAATTTCCATCCTGGTAATCATTTGGGTAAAGGGAAGGAATATGCCATAGAAAGAATAGCTGAAGGCCTTAATGAGGTAATTACTGGTAAAGAAAATACTATGATTCTTTTAGAAACTATGGCAGGAAAGGGTACAGAAATAGGTAGTACCTTTCAAGAAATTAGGGCTATTATAGATAGGGTAAAATATGATGAATTAGTTGGAGTATGCTTAGATACTTGCCATATATACTCGGCTGGTTATGATATTGTTAATGATTTAGATGGAGTATTAGAGGAGTTTGATTATATTATAGGCTTAGATAGACTAAAGGCTATCCATCTAAATGACAGCATGATGGAGTATAATAGCCGTAAGGATAGGCATGCTAAAATTGGAGAAGGAACTATTGGCTTAGAGGCTATTAGAAATATAATAAACCATCCTAAACTTAAAGATTTGCCTTTTTATTTGGAGACACCAAATGAATTAGCTGGCTATGAATATGAGATAAAGCTGCTAAAAAGCATGTATGAATAGTTTTATTCCACAAAATGGTAATAATTAATATGGTAGTCTTGGATACAATAAAAGTAGGAATAATGTAAAAAAAGGTGATATATAGTGAACTTAAAGCAATATATAGAAGATGTAGCAAAAAAAGTTAATATAGATTTAATTGGCTTTACTACTGGAGAACCTTTTTATGAATTAAAAGACTATTTACTACAAAGGAAAGAAGAGGACAAGCAAACTGAATTTGAAGAAGAGGATATAGAGAAGAGAATTAATCCAAGACTAATTTTCCCTGAGTGTAAAACTATAATAGCTATTGGCCTAAGTTATAATACAAGCTTTGATGAAAAACCTAACTATAAGCTAAGAGGTAAGCTTTCTAAATCCTCTTGGGGAATAGACTACCACGTTGTATTAAGGGCTCGAATTGAAAGGCTAATAAAGGAAATAGAGAGGGTAGTAAGTTTTAATTACCAATATTATGTTGACACAGGCCCTTTAATAGATAGAGAAATTGCAAAAAGGGCTGGAATAGGATATTATGGCAAGAATTGTTCCATAATAAATGATGAATATGGTTCCTTTATATTTTTAGGCTATATATTGACAGACTTAGAAATTGAAGAATACTCAACTCCAATAGAAGAAAAATGTGGGGCTTGTCAGCTATGTTTAAAAGCCTGCCCTACAAAAGCCTTGGAAGGTCCATATAAAGTGAATCCAAAACGTTGCTTATCCTATCTAACTCAAACTAAGGGCCTAATTCCCCAAGAGCTTAGAGAGAAGATGGGTATTAGGATTTACGGCTGTGATACTTGTCAGCTGGTTTGTCCTAAAAATAAAGACATAAGGTTTCCAAATCACCAGGAATTTATACCCTATAAAACTAAAGGCTATATAGATATAGAAGAGCTTCTAACTATTTCCAATAAGCAATTTAAGAAAAAATATGGAGAAATGGCTGGAAGTTGGAGGGGGAAAAATATTTTAAAAAGGAATGGGATAATTGCATTAGGCAATATGAAAAAGAAAGAAAATATTGCTCTTTTAAAACCTTTATTAGCCGACCCAAACCCTATGATAAGAGAATATGTAAAATGGTCTATAAAAAGGATTTATGAATAAACATTTTTGACAAAAAAATTTTAAAAAGCCTACAACTCATGTTATACTATATTTGTGAAAAATAAATAGTTTAGGAGGGGAAAACTGTGTCTAATGTCCATGAACTAAACTTTTTGAAAGAAAAAATTGAGGAACTAAAAAAAGAAGGTGTATATAGAAAGCTGCCAGTATTAGAAGGGCCAAATGAAGCCGAAATAATATTAAATGGGAAAAAGGTAATAAACCTTTCATCAAACAACTATCTTGGCTTTGCAAACCATCCAAGACTTAAAAAAGCAGCTATTGAAGCCATAGAAAAGTATGGGGCAGGAGCAGGGGCTGTTAGGACTATAGTAGGTAATATGTCTATTCACGAAGAATTAGAAAAGCTTTTAGCAGAGTTTAAAAGAGAAGAAGCAGTCTTTATTTACCAATCAGGCTTTAACTGTAATGCTGGAACAATCCAAGCTATTACTGAAGCAGGAGACTTGATAATTTCAGATGAATTAAACCATGCCTCTATAATTGATGGTGCAAGGCTTAGCAAGGCTGACAGGATGATATATAGGCACTCAGATATAGAGCATTTAGAAGAGATCCTAAAGGAAAATAGGCATAAATATAAAAATGTCCTCATAATTACCGACGGAGTATTCAGTATGGATGGAGATATTGCTAAGCTGCCAGAAATTGTAGAGCTTGCAGAAAAGTATGAAGCAATGACTTATGTAGACGATGCTCATGGTTCAGGAGTATTAGGAGAAAGTGGAAGAGGTACTGTAGACCACTTTGATCTTCATGGTAGGGTTGATTTTAGCATAGGTACCCTTTCAAAAGCTATTGGAGTAATTGGAGGATATGTGGCTGGTTCTAAAGTAATGTATGAATGGCTAAATCACAGAGCAAGACCTGTCTTATTCAGTACATCATTGCCTCCAGCAGCAGTAGGAGCAATTATGGAAGCCATTAAGATGCTTATGGAATCTACAGAGTATACTGATAGATTATGGGATAATGCTAGATACTTTAAAGAAAAGCTTGGAGCCTTAGGCTTTAATACAGGAAATAGTGAAACACCAATTACTCCAGTTATAATTGGAGATGAAGCTAAAACTATGGAGTTCAGTAAAAAACTACTTGAAAATGGAGTATTCGTATCAGGTATTGTTTATCCAACTGTACCTAGGGGAACAGGTAGGGTAAGATGTATGGTAACAGCAGGCCATACTAAAGAACAGTTAGATAGAGCAGTAGAAGTATTCAAGAAGGTTGGAGAGGAAATGAGAGTATTATAAAAAAAGAGGACCATGGTCCTCTTTTTTTATAATTTGAATAGTAGAACAAGGACTTAAGCCTAATCATAATATATATAAAACCTAGGCTTCTGTGTAGTAGGAAGCTTAATTTTTATTATATGCTTTACTCTATAGGTAAAATAGTATAAAAAATATTCGTTGGAGTGGTAAAATGATAGTAGCAGCATGTGAAATAAATTTGATGATATATGAATCTCACTCCCTAAAAGATAAAAGGCAGATTATAAAGAGTATAATTGGAAGACTCCAGTCAAGATTTAATGTATCCATAGCTGAAGTTGACTATAACGACAATTGGAAATTTACAAAAATAGGAGTTGCTTGTGTTTCCAATGATAGCAACCATGCTAATGAGATAATACAAAGTGTAATCAAATTTATAGATGGAGACAGTAGGGTTGAAATAATAGACTACAATATAGGGATAATGTAGGTGATAAGATGAAGGAAATGTTAACAAAAGAAGAGATTAAGGAAGTAATAAATATACTCTTAAAACTCTATCCAACTGCTAAGACTGAACTTAACTATTCAAATCCTTTTGAACTACTAATAGCTACTATTTTATCTGCCCAAACAACAGATGTACAGGTGAATAAAATTACCGAAAAGCTATTTAAAGAATATAAAACACCAGAAGATTTTTTAAAGTTGTCTGAAGAGGAACTAGCAGAAAAAATAAGAAGTTCTGGTTTCTATAGGAATAAAAGCAAAAATATCTTAGCTACTTGTAGGATACTAGTTGAAAAATATCAAGGGCAAGTTCCAACTAGCAGGGAAGAGTTGATGGAGCTGCCTGGTGTTGGAAGAAAAACTGCCAATGTAGTAATAAGCAATGCTTTTGGTAAACCAGCCATAGCTGTAGATACTCATGTGTTTAGAGTATCCAATAGGATTGGGTTAGCCAATAGTGATAATGTTATGAATACAGAAAAAGAGCTAATGAATAATATTGATAAGGATATGTGGTCTAAAGCACACCATTTACTCATATTTCATGGCAGAAGAATTTGTAAAGCTAGAAGGCCTTTGTGTGAAAAATGTCCATTAACAGATTATTGTCTTTATTATAAAAAGGAGAAGGATAAATAGTATAGTAGGCCTCCATAAAGCCATGCTGTAATAGGTTTTTTTAAAGCTGAATAATATTGTAATAATAAAATATTCCATGGCTTTATGGAGGTTAAGGAATGAAACTTTATAAAAGTAAGAATAAGGTTTTAATACTGCTACTTGTACTTGTAGCAGGAATATTAACTGTTTATTTATATAAGCTGTTAAAGAGTGATTTAATATATAAAGGGGTTAAAATAGATAAGTTTGATGTATCTTCTATGCCAAAAGAGGAAGCCCTAAACTTTCTAAAGGCCCACAAGGAGAAGGACAAATATAGCTCTATAAAATTAGCCTATTACGATAGGATATTTAAAATTCCTTTAGACCATATTGCTTTTGAATACGATTATGTAAAGGCTGTCAATCAAGCCTATAGTCTAGGAAGAACAGGAAATATGCCTACTAGACTTTATGAACTTTTAAGAATTAGGTTTAAAGGGGAAGAAATCCCATTAGAAATAATCTATGATAGGAATAAGTTAGAAGATATTGTAGAAAAAATCTCTATGGAGGTTGGTGTTGAAGCAAAAGATGCAGAAATCTATATAAATGATGGAAATATTGAAATTGTTAATGAAGTAGTAGGAAAAAAGGTTAAAAAGGCTGACCTTTTAAAGGCAATTGAAAAAAGTTTATATAAACATGAATTAGATGTTATAAATATACCAGTAGAAAATACCATACCTAAGGTTACCAGTGACTTATTAAGTAGGATAAATGGAGTTATTGGGGAATTTTCTACTTCTTTTAGGGGAAGCAGCCAAAATAGGATTGAAAATATAGAGCTATCAGCTAATGCCATAAAAGGAACTATATTAATGCCTGGTGAGACCATGTCCTTCAATGAAACAACTGGGCCTCGTAAAGAGGAGTTTGGATATAAAGAAGCTGATGTGATAATCAATGGAGAATTTACTCCAGGAGTTGGAGGAGGAGTATGTCAAACTTCCACCACTCTTTACAATGCTTTACTGTTAGCAGATGTTACCATACTAGAAAGGGCCCCTCATTCAATTCCACCCAAATATATTAATCTTGGCATGGATGCTGCTGTGGCTTACGGCTATTTGGACTTGAAGTTTAGGAATGATTTCAATTACCCAATCTATATAGATGCTAAAATAGTTGGAGATAGGTTATACTTTTATATTTATGGAGATACAAAGGAAAGGGATTTTATAGTTAAAGTTGAATCAGAAGTTGTAGAGACCATACAACCTAAGGAGGAAATTATTCCTGATGAAACTTTAGAAGTAGGAAGCAAAGTATTGGTTCAAGAAGGTAGAACAGGTTATAAGGTAAATACCTATAAATATATAATCAAAGACGGTAAAATTGTTAGCAAAGAATTAATATCCCAGGACTATTACAGGGAAAAAAATTATGTATATAAGATAGGGGATGCAGCCAATGGGGAAGAAGAACAATAGGTATGGCTGAAAGGGTGATATATTTGACAGCAGTGGATATTTTATATGATAAAAAAGTAAAATGTTCTGTTTGTGATGGGGAGTTTACAACTAAAAAAGTGAGAATTTCCAAACTCCGCTTAGTAAAGCAGGATGCAGATTTGCTACCTTATTATGATAAGGAAAATCCTATAAAATATAAAATATATGTCTGTCCCAATTGTGGTTATTCAGCAACAGAGGATAAATTTACTCCTATTGCTGAAAGGAAAAAACGCATAATTTTAGATGCAATTACCCAGAAATGGAATAAAAGAAGTTATGGAGGGGAAAGGACTATAGACCAAGCTATAGAAACTTATAAACTGGCCATATACATAGGACAGCTGTTAGACTACAGCAAAATTGAACTTGGTTTATTAACTCTAAACTTAGCCTGGTTATATAGGTTAAAAGGCCATGAGGAACAAGAGATGAGATTTTTAAGGCTTACTGGAATCTTTTTAGAAGAAGGGTATTATAAAGAAAGTTTATATAATACTGATATGGATGAAATGAAACTTACATATTTAATTGGGGAGCTTAATAGGAGATTGGGAGAGGGAGAAAAAGCGCTAAAGTGGTTTAATAAAGTTATCTCAAGCCACAAAAACACCAATCCTACTATTAAGAATTTGGCTGTAGAACAATGGAGATTAATAAAAGAGGGAGAATAATATGACCATAAAGTATTATGCTTTCAATACAAGTATAGGAAATATGCTTTTGTTTTTTTCTCATAAAGGCATTGTTTATTTAACTGTATGTAGAGAAGATGAAGAAGCTATAGTGGAATTTGTAGTAAAAAAATTTGGACAAGTTATAAAGGTAAATCCAAAGGAGTACAACTTCCATGAACAAATAATAGAGTATCTTAAAGGTGAAAGAAAGAATTTTTCTTTACCCTTAGATTTGAGAGGAACAGTATTTCAAATTAAAGTATGGAAGGAGCTTATAAAAATTCCCTATGGAGAAACGAGAACTTATAAAGATATTGCTGAGAATATAAATGTACCTAAAGGATATAGAGCAGTAGGACATGCTTTAAACAAAAACCCAGTCTTAATAGTTGTTCCCTGTCATAGAGTAATTGGTTCTAATGGTAAACTTACAGGCTTCAGAGGAGGGTTAGAATTAAAGGCTAAGCTACTAAAATTAGAGAGGAGTATGCTTACTAGAGAAGATTAAAAGTTAATACTTTGTTAATTTTTAATATCCTGGTAATATGCTAGAGGAACACTTTTTTATCAGGATATTTAATTGTTTTTAGAAATAGAACAATTATATTGAAGAGCTTTGTAATATTATCGAGAATTTTTGTAGAATTTTAATGGAGCATGTAGTAAAATATATGAGGAGTTTTTTATTGACTTATTGAATTATTGTGATATATTTAATTTGTCAAAAATGATAGGAGGCAAATTAATGGCTTACAAACTAATTGCCATAGATATGGATGGGACCTTATTAAATACCCAGGACAAAATCTCAGAAAGGAATAAGAAAGCTCTATTAAAAGCTATAAATAATGGCATACATGTGGTTATAGCCACAGGCAGAATATACAAATCAGCTTTATACTACTACAAAGACCTTGGTTTAAACAGTCCAATAATAGCGTGTAATGGTGCAGTCATATCCTCCAGCAATGGAGAAATCATTTTTGAAAAACTTATAGATAGTAGCTCCCTCAAAGAATTAATCCAGCTGGCAGAAGAAAACGACATGTATTATCATTTTTATGACAAGGACAAATTTTATTACAAAACGACAAAAGAAGAGTTTTCTAATTATTATAGATATTATGAGGAAAACTATATTAAACAAGATATTGAACTTGTAAGCTTTAAAAGCCCTTGGGATATAGTAGACCCTAATAGCTCAAAATATTATAAAGCTGTATTTATTGATGATGATATTGATAGGCTTTTGGACTTTAGAAGTAAGTTGAAGGATATTAAAGGAATATCAGTATCAAAATCCTGGCACAACAACATAGAAGTTATGAATAAAGAAGTATCTAAAGGAAATGCTGTTAAATTTTTAATGGATGCTTTAAACATTGATAGTTCTCAAGTAATTGCTATTGGAGATAATGAAAATGATGTATCTATGTTTAAAGTAGCAGGCTTGTCCATAGCTATGGCAAATGGAGATGAGATTGCAAAGAAACAAGCTCATGTTATTACAGCTTCAAATGATGAGGATGGAGTAGCTCAAGCTATAGAAAGATACGTTTTTAAAAGTTAAGAGAGGGATGAACAAATGGCTATTAATATAGTACTTGTAGAACCTGAGATACCTCAAAATACAGGCAATATAGCTAGAACTTGTGCTTTAACTAAATCTGTACTTCATCTTGTTAAGCCATTAGGCTTTTCAGTAGAAGACAAGTACTTAAAAAGAGCTGGTTTAGATTATTGGCATCTAGTAGATATACGCTATTATGATAATTTTGAGGAGCTATTAAACAAAAACAAAGATAAAATCTTTTATTATGCTACCACTAAAGCTAAAAAGTATTATACAGAGGTTAAATATACTGATGATTGTTTTTTAGTATTTGGGAAAGAAACAAAAGGTTTACCCATGGAAATATTAGAAAAGAATTGGGATAACACTATAAAAATTCCCATAAGGACTGATATAAATAGGTCATTAAACTTAGCTAATTCCGTTAACATAATATTATATGAAGCCTTAAGGCAGCTAGATTTTCCTTTTTTGGATTAGCTAGAATAAGTGGTTTTAATGTTTTATGTTAATAACTTAAAATTTATAAAATAAATTAGGAGGGCTCAAATGGACATAGCATTACCAGTATTAGGAGGCTTAGGCCTTTTCCTATATGGCATGAACATAATGGGGACAGGCTTAGAGAAAGCAGCAGGAGAAAGACTAAAGAGATTAATTGAAATTTTAACTAGCAATAGATTAATGGGAGTCATCGTAGGTACTGTTGTTACCATGATAATACAAAGTAGTAGTGCCACTTCTGTTATGGTTGTAGGCTTTGTAAATGCAGGGCTTATGAATTTAAGTCAAGCTGTAGGAGTAATAATGGGAGCGAATATTGGAACTACTGTAACTGTTCAATTAATAGCTTTTGATTTAACAGATATTGCACCTTTAGCAGTAGCTATCGGTGTAGCCATATGGTTAGCTACTTCAAAGAAAAAGTTAAAAAGCTTAGCTGAGGTACTGATTGGTTTTGGAGTTTTATTTATTGGAATGGATATGATGGGCAATGGTTTGAAGCCTTTAGCCGGTAATCCGGTGTTTTCAAATATAATGTCTAGCTTAAATGATCCTTTCCTAGGAATATTAGTGGGCTTTGGTTTAACAACTTTAATCCAGAGTAGTAGTGCTTCTATTGGTTTATTACAAACATTAGCTTCCTTAGGACTTGTTGATATAAATATAGCTTTTCCAATCCTATTTGGAGACAACATAGGAACTACCACAACTGCAATGCTTTCAAGTATAGGAGCAAACAGAACTGCAAAAAGAGCAGCTGTAATGCATTTCTTGTTTAATCTAATTGGTACTATTATATTCATAGTTGTATTAAGGGTGCCAATACAAGCTATTGTCACCAAAATATCACCTTATGATGTAAAAAGGCAGATTGCTAATGCTCATACCTTATTTAATGTTATAAATGCAATTGTTCTATTTCCCTTTGCGAATTTATTGGTAAAAGCAGCAGAAAAGCTTGTACCTGGTGAAGACAGAAAGGAAGAAGAACCAGGGTTAAAATATTTAGATGCAAGGATTTTAGAAACTCCATCTATAGCTTTAGGTCAAGTTGTCAAAGAAGTATACAGAATGGCAAATATAGTTGAAGCCAATTTTAAAACTGCTTATCAAGCCTTTGTGGATAAAGATCAAAATCTAACTCAGGAAGTATTCAATAATGAAAGATTGATAAACCAACTAGAAACAGATATTATTCAATACTTAGTAAAGCTTTCTAATAAGCCATTAACTGAAAAGCAGCATGTTCAATTAAATGCCTTAATTAAAACAGTAAATGATATAGAAAGAGTAGGGGACCACTCTGATAATATTGCAGAACTAGTACAAATAGCCATTGAAAATGATTTGCCTTTTAGCGATACGGCTGTGAAAGAATTAGAAACCATATTCACAAAAACTTTCCAAGCCTTTAAGGCAGCATCAGAAGCTTTTTACACTGTAGATTTCGAAAAGGCTAGAGAAACATTAAAATTAGAGGAAGAAATAGATGCTTTGGAAGAAGAGTATAGAAACAACCACATAAAGAGGTTAAATAATATGTTATGTACTCCCCATTCTGGTGTAATATTCTTAGATTTATTAAGTAATTTAGAGAGAATCTCAGACCATTCTTCAAATATAGCACTCTATGTATTAGATGCATTGAAGGATGATAAACTAATGTAATTTTAGGACGTATTTAAAGTAATTACAAATTCTAATAACATATATATAAAAATATTATAAAAGGTCTTGATAATATAAAATATATATATTATAATAAAGTTGCACAATAAATTGTTATATAAATATCAAACAATTCAATATGGCCGAATGAGGAATGCGGGAGAGACCAGTTAAACTGGCGCCGAAGGGATAAGTCATAAAGCTAGCCACTTTATGATGATGTTCTCAGGCAAAAGGACCGTATTCTGACGGAACTCTGGAAAGCGAAGCACCGAAGGAGCAATCCACTTTATGTGGAGAAACTCTCAGGTTTAAAAACAGAGTAAAAGGCGTATGCCTTCTACTCTGTTTTTTTGTAATAAATTTAATTTTTATAAACCACCTTTTAAAACCTATCAGATTTTGGTACTATATAATAAAAATACAAAGATTTGGAATAAATAACATGTTACATTTGTCTACTTTTTAGGTATATATGAAATGTGAGCATATATAATACATGTTTAGATAGGTGTATTAAATAAAGTCTAGAAAAACTATCGCTTTCACACTAATTTTATAGTAAGGAGGATAAAAAAATGGCTGAAATTTATGATGTAATTATTATTGGTGAAGGTCCAGCTGGACTATCTGCAGGTTTATATGCAGCTAGATCTAGACTTAAAACCTTAATATTAGAAAAAGAAAAAGCAGGAGGGCAAATCGTTACAACTGATGAAGTAGCAAACTATCCTGGCTCAATTGAAAATGCCACAGGTCCATCATTGATAAACAGAATGGTAGAACAAGCAAAAGACTTTGGGGCGGAAATAAAGCTAGACACTGTAAAAGAAGTAGAACTAGATGGTAAGATCAAGATTGTTAAAGGAGAAAAAGAAGAATATCAAACTAAGACAGTTATTATTGCCACTGGTGCTAAACCAAGAAAAATAGGATGTCCAGGAGAAGAAGAATTAACAGGTAGAGGAGTATCTTACTGTGCCACTTGTGACGCAGCCTTCTTTGAAGATTTAGATGTATATGTAGTTGGTGGAGGAGATTCAGCTGTAGAAGAAGCTTTATATTTAACTAAATTTGCAAGAAAAGTGACAATAATCCATAGGAGAGATGAATTAAGGGCAGCTAAATCCATTCAAGAAAAAGCTTTTGCAAATGAAAAAATTGACTTCATGTGGAACACAGTAGTAAAAGAGATTAAAGGTGACGGAATAGTTGAAGCAATGGTTGTTGAAAATGTTAAAACTGGAGAAAAAACTGAAATAGTTGCCAATGAAGAAGATGGAACTTTCGGAATATTTGTATTTGTGGGATTAGTGCCAACTACCGAATTATTTGAAGGCAAGCTAGAAATGGAGAATGGATATATTGTAACAGACGAAGATATGAGGACAAATATCCCTGGAGTATTTGCAGCTGGAGATTGTAGGAAAAAATCATTAAGACAAGTAGTAACTGCTGCTGCAGATGGGGCAATTGCAGCTGTTCAAGCTGAAAAATATATAAATGAAGAGTTTAATAACTAACACTAAAAGGGAGTAATATTTTAATGAAAAGGAGGATATTATAATGATTGAGTTAAACAAAGAAAACTTTGAAGAGGAAGTATTAAAGGCAGAAGGACCAGTATTAGTAGACTTTTGGGGACCAACTTGTGAACCATGTAAAGCATTAATGCCACATATTGAAGCCTTAGAAGAAAAGTATGGAGATAAGGTTAAATTCTGTTCATTAGACATTACAAAGGCTAGAAGGCTAGCTATAAAGCAAAAAGTACTAGGTTTGCCAGCAATTATCATATATAAAGATGGAGAACAAGTAGATAGGGTAGCAGAAGCAGAAGCCACAGCAGAATCAGTAGAAGAAATGATTAAAAAACACATATAAAGTTTCTAATTCTGGGTTTCCTGGATAAGGCCAGGATACCCCGGATTTTAGATATACTTTTAATTATTAGAGGAGGTGAACTATATGCGTCTTGAATTGGGTAAAGTGTTTATTAAAGACGTTCAATTTGGTCCTGAGACTAAAGTAGAAAATGGGATCTTATATGTAAACAAAGAAGAATTAATTTCCTTAATTAGAGAAGACGACAACCTAAAAGAAGTAGATATTGAAATTGCAAGGCCTGGCGAAAGTGTAAGAATTACTCCTGTTAAGGATGTAATTGAGCCAAGGGTAAAGGTTGAAGGTCCTGGAGGTATATTCCCAGGTGTACTTTCCAAGGTTGATACTGTTGGCTCTGGAAAGACACATGTTCTTAAAGGTTGTGCAGTAGTTACAACAGGTAAGATTGTAGGTTTCCAAGAAGGAATTATAGATATGACAGGGCCAGGAGCAGAATATACTCCTTTTTCTAAAACAAACAACGTAGTATTAATATGTGAACCAGTTGAAGGCTTAAAGCAACATGATCATGAAAGAGCAGTTAGACTTGCTGGTTTAAAGGCAGCAGCTTATCTAGGGGAAGCAGCTAGAAATATCACACCTGATGAAGTAGAAGTTTATGAAACCCTTCCATTATTAGAAAGTGTGACAAAATATCCTGACCTACCTAAAGTAGCTTATGTACTAATGCTTCAATCCCAAGGATTACTACATGATACCTATGTATATGGAGTAGATGCAAAAGAAATAGTTCCTACATTTATATATCCAACAGAAGTAATGGATGGAGCTATTATAAGTGGTAACTGTGTATCAGCTTGTGATAAAAACACTACCTTCCACCACCTAAATAATCCAGTAATAGAAGATTTATTTGCAAAACATGGAAAAGAAATTAACTTCGTAGGAGTAGTTATAACTAACGAAAATGTATACCTAGCAGATAAGGAAAGATCATCCAACTGGACAGCAAAATTAGTAGAATATCTAGGTGTAGACGGAGTAATAATATCACAAGAAGGCTTTGGTAACCCAGATACAGACTTGATAATGAACTGCAAGAAGATAGAGCAAAAAGGCATAAAAACAGTTATCATAACAGACGAATACGCAGGAAGGGATGGTGCAAGTCAATCCTTGGCTGATGCTGATCCACTTGCTAATGCAGTAGTAACAGGTGGAAATGCAAATGAAGTAATTGAGTTGCCACCTATGGATAAGATAATAGGTCATATTGACGTTGTAGATATTATAGCTGGAGGCTCAGAAGGCAGCTTAAGAGAAGATGGAAGTATAGTAGTAGAACTCCAAGCTATAACTGGAGCAACTAATGAATTAGGCTTTAACAAGATGTCTGCTAAAGGCTATTAATTAGATAATCAATTATTAAAAATAAATTATATAAATAACAAAAGAAAGGAGTGTAGTTGATGTCAATATTTGATGCTAACAAAAAAGTAATAATCATTGGCGATAGAGATGGTATACCAGCACCAGCTATCGAAGAATGTGTTAAAACAACTGACGCTGAAGTAGTATTCTCATCAACTGAATGTTTTGTCTGAACTGCTGCAGGAGCAATGGACCTAGAAAATCAAAAGAGGGTTAAAGAATTAACAGAAAAATATGGTGCTGAAAATATAGTAGTTATAATTGGTGGAGCTGAAGCAGAAGCTGCAGGCTTAGCAGCTGAAACTGTTACAGCAGGAGACCCTACTTTTGCAGGTCCATTGGCAGGAGTCCAGTTAGGACTTAGAGTATATCATGCAGTAGAACCAGAATTTAAAGAGGCTGTAGATCCAGCTGTTTATGATGAACAAATAGGCATGATGGAAATGGTATTAGACGTAGATGAAATAGTAGAAGAAGTAAAAAGTATTAGGGACGAATATTGTAAATTTAAAGATTAATTCCCTGAGCATTTAAAAAATAGAGAGGGGGGAAACAATGGGGAAAATTAGAGTTGTTCATTATATAAACCAATTCTTTGCCGGAATAGGTGGAGAAGAAAAAGCTGATTACAAACCAGAAATAAGAGAAGGAATAGTTGGACCAGGTATGGCTTTAAATGCACAATTTAAAGGAGAAGCAGAAATAGTAGCAACAGTAATTTGTGGAGACAGCTATTTCAACGAAAATGTGGAAGAAGCAAAAAAAGCCATATTAGAAATGGTTAAAAAATATAATCCAGACTTGTTTATAGCAGGTCCCGCTTTCAATGCTGGTAGGTATGGAGTTGCCTGTGCAACTATAACTGATGCTGTACAAAATGAGCTAGGAATTCCAGCTTTAACTGCCATGTATGAAGAAAACCCTGGAGTAGATATGTTCAAAAAGAGCATATACATTGTATCAACAAAGAACAGTGCTGCAGGCATGAGAGATGCAGTCAAAAAGATGGCTCCATTAGCTTTAAAGCTAGCTAAGGGAGAAGAGATAGGTTCTCCAGAAGAAGAAAATTACTTCCCAAGAGGAATTAGAAAGAACTTCTTTACAGATAAAAGAGGCTCTGAAAGAGCAGTTGAAATGCTTCTAAGGAAGCTTAAAGGAGAAGAGTTTGAGACTGAGTACCCAATGCCTGACTTTGATAGGGTACAACCAAATCCACCAGTTAAAGATATAACTAAGGCCACAATTGCCCTAGTTACTTCTGGCGGTATTGTTCCTAAAGGAAATCCAGATCACATTGAATCCTCCTCTGCTTCTAAGTATGGTAAGTATGATATAGACAAATCCAATGATTTAACAGAAGAGGATCATCAAACTGCCCATGGTGGATACGACCCAGTATATGCTAATGAAGATCCAGATAGAGTTCTACCAGTAGACGTATTAAGGGAAATGGAAAAGGATGGTAAGATTGGAAAACTCCACAGATACTTCTACACTACAGTAGGTAATGGTACATCAGTTGCCAATGCTAAAAAGTTTGGAGAAGCAATTGGTAAAGAGTTAGTAGCTGACGGAGTAGATGCAGTTATACTAACTTCCACCTGAGGTACCTGTACACGTTGCGGTGCAACAATGGTAAAAGAAATTGAACGTGCAGGTCTACCTGTAGTTCACATGTGCACTGTAGTACCAATTTCATTAACAGTAGGAGCAAATAGAATTGTTCCAACTATTGCTATACCTCACCCATTAGGAAATCCAAGCTTAGATCCTGAAGAAGAAAAAGAACTAAGAAGGAAGTTAGTTGAAAAAGCATTAAAGGCTCTACAAACAGAAGTAGAAGAGCAAACAGTATTTGAAGATTAGGTAAATTGTAATGGAATGGGTGATAGAAAATCATCCATTCCATTACAGCTCAATATAAAATATTAATATCGGAGGTGGCCACATGAATTATGCTGTAGTTAAAGGCACAAGTTACGTTCTAGTGCATACAAAAGATATGGTGATTAACAATGGGACAACTCAAACTACAGAGAAAGTAATCAATCCAGATTCAGAATATTTAAAGAAGTTACCCGAACATTTGCGTGATTTCGATGAAGCTGTAAAGTACTTGCCAAACCAAGTTTATATAGGAAATTATAAGCCAGAAGATTTAAGAAACCATCCTCAGCCCTGGTATGAAAATCCTGTAGAAAATGCAGATAGGAATGGAAAATTCGGAGAGATAATGCCTGAAGATGAATTTATTGGACTAATGAAGATTGTAGATACTTTTGACTTAGTAAAATTGACAGGAGAGTTCACCAATGAAATAAAAGCAAAATTAGAAGCCCATCCCCTAATTAAAGAAGATTTAATTGCCAGATTAGGAACTGGAGAAAGTATAGAAACTATTGAAAGATTGATAAAGGAAGAAGAGGCAGAACCTTTAATAACAGATGGAAAAGTAGTTGGTTGTGTAAAGAGAGCCCATGATGTAGACCAAAACTTAAATGCCCATGTCTTATTCGAAAACCTGGTAGCAAAAGCTTCCGGAGTATTAGCAGGCTTACATTTAATAGATAAAAACAATATAGATCCTGATGAAGTAGATTATGTTGTAGAATGTTCAGAAGAAGCCTGTGGAGACATGAACCAAAGAGGTGGAGGAAATTTTGCTAAAGCTATTGCTGAGATGGTAGGCTTTAAGAATGCTACTGGTTCTGACACAAGGGGCTTCTGTGCTGCACCAACTCATGCATTAATTGTGGCTGCATCATTAGTTCAATCAGGAGCTGCTAAAAATGTAGTTGTAATTGCTGGTGGTTCAACTGCAAAATTAGGTATGAATGGAAAGAGCCATGTTGATAAGAATATGCCCATACTTGAAGATGTAGTAGGAGGCTTTGCAGTTTTAGTAGGAGAAAACGATGGAGTTAACCCTATATTAAGAACTGATCTAATTGGTAAGCACACTGTAGGAACTGGTTCTTCACCACAAGCTGTTATGGGTGCATTAGTTACTACACCATTGGATAAGGCAGGCTTAAAGATTACTGATATAGATAAGTATTCAGTAGAGATGCAAAACCCTGAAATAACAAAACCTGCAGGAGCTGGAGATGTACCAACTTCTAACTACAAGATGATTGGTGCATTAGGAGTAATGAGAAAGGATATTGAAAGAGCTCAAATAAATGAATTTATAGAAAAACATGGTATGCCAGGCTGGGCACCAACCCAAGGACACATTCCTTCAGGAGTACCTTATGTAGGCTTTGCTAGAGAAGAAATATTAGAAGGCAATATGGAAAGAGCTATGATAGTTGGCAAAGGTAGCTTATTCCTAGGTAGAATGACAAACCTATTCGATGGAGTTTCAATTATTATTGAAAAGAACCCAGGCAAAGTAGAAGAAGAAAAAGGTGTATCAGAAGAAGAAGTTAAGAAATTAGTAGCCGAAGCTATGAGGGATTTTGCTTCCCATCTACTTCAGGATTAGAGGTGATAAAATGGCAGAAAATAATGTAAGAAAGATGATTGGGAAAGTCTTTAATGATATAGCTGATGCAATAGAAACAGGACAATTTGGACAAAAAGTAAGAGTTGGTATTACAACATTTGGTAGTGAACATGGTGTAGAAAATGTTGTAGAAGGAGCAGAATTAGCCCAAGGAAGAGACCCATCAATAGAAGTAGTACTAATTGGACCAAAAGTCGATTCAAAACTAACACAAGTAGTAGTGGAATCAGAAGATGAAGGCTATAAGAAGATGGAAGAGATGCTAGATAGTAAAGAATTAGATGCCTGCGTTACAATGCATTATAATTTCCCTATTGGAGTATCAACTGTTGGTAGAGTAGTTACTCCAGGAAGAGGAAAAGAAATGATAATAGCTACCACCACAGGAACCTCATCACCACACAGGGTAGAAGCTATGGTGAAGAATGGAATATATGGCATTATAACTGCTAAGGCTTTAGGTATTGAAAAGCCCACTGTTGGTATATTAAATGTTGATGGTGCTAGACAAGTTGAACGCATATATAACGAACTGAGAAATAGAGGCTATGAAATAAACCTTACTGAATCTATAAGAGCAGATGGCGGAAGTGTTATGAGGGGTAACGACCTGCTAGCTGGAGTACCAGATGTAATGGTAACTGATACTTTAACTGGAAATATCCTTATAAAAGTATTTTCATCTTATACAACTGGTGGAAGTTATGAGTCTTTAGGATATGGTTATGGTCCAGGAATAGGAGAAGGCTATGAAAGGACTATACTCATAATTTCTAGAGCTTCAGGAGCCCCTGTTATAGCCAATGCCATAAGCTATGGTGCAAGTGTGGTAAGAGGAAACATAAATAAGATTGCCAAAGAAGAATTTGAAAAAGTCAATAAAGCTGGATTAAAAGAAATACTAGAAAGCTTAACAAAAGAGACTAAGCAAGCTGTAGAAGAAGAGGAAGTTGAAGCACCACCTAAGGAAATTGTAACAGAAAGCATTGCAGGTATTGATATTATGGACTTAGAAGATGCAGTAAAGGTTCTATGGAAAGAAGGCATCTATGCTGAAAGTGGAATGGGGTGTACTGGTCCAGTAATAATGGTAAATGAAGAAAAACTGTCTAAAGCCGTGGAAGTATTAATAAAGGCAGGCTATGTAGCGGATCAGTCTAATATATGCTAATAAAAAACACTCCAAATAACTTTATTTGGAGTGTTTTTTATTTTTTGTCCAGTCTTTATAGATTGAAAACTAAGAAAAAATATTATATAATGTATTCGCATGGAGAATACTATAGTATAGCCTATATATATAAGTATACGTTATACTTATATATGGCTTAAATTTATAAAAGAAAGGGGAGTCTTTAATGAAAAAGAGGTTATTAGCCTTACTTTTGGCCGGAGTACTTATTTTTGGCCTAGTTGGCTGCTCAGGTTCCAGTGAAACGCCTACAGATGAAACAAACGGAACAGAAACTGAAAATGGTGAACAAGCCCAAACTAACCAACCACTAAAAGTGGGAATGGTTACAGATGAGGGTGGAGTACATGACCAATCCTTTAACCAATCAGCATGGGAAGGTTTACAAAGGGCAGAAGAAGAATTAGGAATTGAAGCTTCCTATGTAGAATCAAAACAAGATGGTGATTTTGCACCAAACTTAGAAACATTGTTAGATTCAGGTAATGATTTAATCTGGGGTATAGGATTTAAATTAGCTGATGCTATTTTAGATGCGGCTAAAAACAATCCAGATCAAAAATATGCAATTGTAGACCACAGCTATGGAGATGAAACTCCAGATAATGTGGTATGTGTAATGTTTAAACAAGAACAACCATCCTTCCTAGTTGGATACATAGCAGCTCATATGACTGAAACCAATAATGTAGGTTTCGTTGGAGGAATCGCAGGAGATATAATCTGGGCTTTTGACTATGGTTTCCATGCAGGAGTTCAGTATGGTGCTAAGGAGTTAGGAAAAGAGATTACTATTCAAAGACAATATGCTGAATCTTTCTCAGATGTTGCTAAGGGTAAAGCTATAGCTCAACAAATGTATCAGCAAGGTGCAGACATAGTATTCCATGCAGCAGGCGATGTTGGTACAGGAGTTATAGAAGCTGCTAAAGAACAAGGAAAATGGGCAATTGGCGTAGATAGAGACCAAAACTATCTTGCACCTGACAATGTTTTAACATCAGCTATGAAGCGTGTAGATGTTGGAGTTTTCAATGTAGTTCAAGAACTAGTTAATGGAAACTTCCCAGGAGGAGAAACTATTACTTATGGTTTAGAACATGGTGGAGCAGTTGACATTGCACCTACATCCGATAAGCACGTTCCACAAGAAATACTTGATAAAGTAGAAGAATTGAAGCAAATGATAATAAATGGAGAACTAGAAATACCATATAACGAAGAAACTTATGAAGAATTTTTAAAGACATTATAGTATCTAAGTTTAAGCAGCTCGGGGGAAACCTGGGCTGCTTAAATATCAAATGAACAGGAGGAATCCTATTGAGTAACATAGATTTTAATACAAAAGTAGTAGAGATGAAAAATATAACTAAAAAATTTGGAGACTTTGTAGCAAATGACAACATAGATTTAACTGTTCATAAAGGCGAAATCCATGCTCTATTAGGAGAAAATGGGGCAGGAAAGACTACTTTGATGAATATACTCTATGGCTTATATCAGCCTACTTCTGGGGAAATATATATAAAGGGACAAAAGGTGGAAGTTACTAATCCAAATGTAGCAATAAAATATGGAATAGGTATGGTCCATCAACATTTTATGTTAATCGATCCCTTTACTGTAACTGAGAATATTGTATTGGGTATGGAAGAAACTAAAAATTTTGGGATACTTAATTTAGAGGAAGCTGCAAAAAAAGTAGAGGAATTATCTAAAAAATTTGGCCTATATGTAGATCCTAATGCTTATATACAAGATATATCTGTAGGTATGCAACAAAGGGTGGAAATACTCAAAGCCCTTTATAGGGGAGCAGATATACTTATATTAGACGAGCCTACAGCTGTGTTGACTCCCCAAGAAATTGAAGAACTAATGGAAATACTGAAGGAATTAACTAAGCAAGGAAAAACAGTAATAATAATTACACATAAATTAAAAGAGATAAAGCAGGTAGCCGACTACTGTACCATAATTAGAAGAGGAAAGAAGATAGACACAGTGAAAGTAGAAGATGTTTCAGAGGAAGACTTAGCATCCATGATGGTAGGAAGGAATGTAAGCTTTAAAGTTGATAAAGTGGATAAAAAGCCAGGTGAAGTAGTATTAGAAATAGACAATCTATACGTTAAAGACAATAGAGGACTTGATGCTGTTAAAGGGCTTTCTCTAAAATTGAGAAAAGGAGAAATATTAGGAATAGCTGGAGTAGATGGTAATGGTCAAAAAGAACTGTTGGAAGCTCTAACAGGCCTTAGGAAAGTAGAAAGTGGAAAAATAATCATGAATGGCAAAGATATAACCAACCTATCTCCTAGAGAAATAATAGATAGCGGTATTAATAATATTCCTGAAGATAGGCAAAAAAGAGGTTTGGTCCTTGACTTTACTGTAGCAGAAAACTTGATATTAGAAAATTACCATAAGGAACCTTTTTCTAATAAGGGCAAGTTAAACCATAAGGCTATAAATGATTTTGCAGCTGAATCTGTTGAAAAATTTGATGTTAGACCAAGGAATATTAATCAGCTGGCTGGGGCACTTTCTGGAGGTAATCAACAGAAGGTAATTATAGCCAGAGAGATTACTAATGACCCTGAAGTATTGATTGCTGCTCAGCCTACTAGAGGTTTAGATGTAGGTGCCATAGAATACGTCCATAAGTTTTTAGTAAACCAAAGAGATAACGATAAGGCAGTACTTTTAATATCTTTTGAATTAGATGAAATAATGGATGTTTCAGATAAGATTGCAGTTATCTATGATGGTAAGATAGTTGATATAATAGATTCAAAAGATGCCGATGAAAATACTATCGGCCTGTTAATGGCTGGAGGGGGTGTAGACGATGAACAAGAGCAATAAAGTAGTGGTAACCATAATATCAATCCTATTTGGACTTTTAGTAGGAGCTTTGACCCTATTAATAGCTGGTTTTAATCCAATAGAAGCTTATGGAGTAATGTTTGAAGGTATATTCGGTAGCCCAAAATACATTTCTTGGACTATTGTAAGATCAACCCCCCTAATACTAACGGGTATTTCTGTAGCTTTTGCTTTTAAGACAGGTCTGTTCAATATAGGAGCAGAAGGCCAGTATATTATAGGAAGCTTAGTGGCAACCTTAGTAGGTTATTTTCTCAAATTGCCAATAGTAATCCACGCAATAGTTGCCATATTGGCTGGATGTTTGGCGGCAGCAATTTGGGGAGGAATAGCAGGCTTTTTAAAGGCTAAATTTGGAATTAATGAGGTTATTACAACAATAATGTTAAACTGGACTGCTTTATACTTTAGTAACTATGTGGTCTTTTGGGAGCCTTTTAAAAGGCCTAATAGGGATGCTTCTCAGCAAATATTGGATACTGCCAGTATAGAAATATTAGAAAAGTGGAAAGTATCAGATGCAGGTAGAGAATTTCTCAAAAATCATGACTTTCTAAGGGAGTTTTTAAATCCGCCTGTTAACTTTGGCTTCATAATAGCCATATTAGTAGCCATTTTAGTTTGGTACATATTGAAGCATACCACTTTAGGGTACCAACTAAAGGCCGTAGGTTTTAATAAGGATGCTGCTGAATATGGTGGAATAGATGTAAAGAGGAATATGGTTGTAGCTATGATGATAGCAGGGGCTATAGCAGGCCTGGCAGGTGCTACTCAGGTTTTAGGGGTTTCAAAGGAAACGGCTATTCTTACTGCTGTAGAAGGCTATGGTTTTGATGGTATGGCAGTAGCCCTTATAGCTAATAGCAATCCAATAGCATGTATTGCTGCAGGCTTGTTGTTTGGTGGCTTGAAATATGCAGGAAGTAAATTGCAACCATTAATGGGAGCCCCATTAGAAGTAATCAATATAACCATAGGAGTAATAGTATTTTTCATAGCAATGCCAAAATTGATTAATATATTAAGAACGGCTATTAGCAATAAGAAAAGAGGTGTAAAAGTTGAAGATACTAAATGATATAGGTGGGATTATTGGTATAAGTTTAATGTATTCTGCGCCCTTGATATACACCTCCTTAGGCGGAGTTTTATCAGAAAATTCTGGAGTAGTTAATATTGGACTTGAAGGTATGATGACCATTGGTGCTTTTACTGGGGCAACTGTAGCTTACTTTACTAAAAACCCATGGTTAGGTTTTATAGCAGCTGGTATAGCAGGTGCTTTACTAGCCCTTCTTCATGCAATAGCTTGTGTTACCTTTACTGCAGATCAAGTAGTTTCTGGTATAGCTATTAATTTTATTGGTCCTGGTGTTGCTTTGTTTTTAACTAAAATATTCTTCGATGGTGCAGCCATGACCATACCTATAGATTTGGACAATAAAATACCTAGACCCCTTGAAGGCTTGTTTTCCCAAGGTTCTATTTTAGATTCAGTATTTAATCAGTATGCTACTGTTTATATAGCTTTTATATTAGTCTTCCTTGTATGGCTTATGTTATATAAGACTAAAATTGGCTTGAGAATTAGAGCTGTAGGAGAACATCCAAAGGCAGCGGAAACCCTAGGAATTAATGTATATAGGATAAAATATTTAGCAGTTATACTGTCTGGTGTATTAGCAGGCTTTGGTGGCGCTGCAATGAGTATTGCAGTAGTATCCAACTTTAGGAATACATTAATATCTGGGCAAGGCTTTATATCATTAGCAGCAGTTATATTTGGTAAATGGAAGCCTCAAGGAGCCATGTGGGGCTGTTTATTGTTTGGTGCTGCCCAAGGCATTTCCATTTATTTAGGACAAAGTGGAGTAGTTTCTTCACAACTATTAGCTATGTTACCTTATTTAATAACAATAGTAGTACTCATACTGTTTGTAGGAGAATCTAGTGGACCTGCTGCAAACGGTGTGCCCTATGAAAGAGATAAATAAACTTTTAGTCGTTACGACTAAAAGTTTATTTATTTTTAAAGGCTTTTTACTTTATTTTGAAGTTATGGTATAATAAAAGTCAAAGGATAATATAGATTTAATATAAAGAACATTAATTTCCAAGTTTGGGAGTGAGCCTAATGAAATTAGGGTACAATTTAGCCTTAGAACAAGTGCAAAAGCTAGTTATGACACCAGAACTAAGACAAGCTATCCAGCTACTCCAATTCACCAGCCAGGAACTTAGTGAATACATAAAACAGGAAATAGAGAAAAATCCAATGCTTGAGCCTATTAACAACCATATAGAACAGGAAAGTATAGAGGAGTATAGTATAGGGGAAGAGGAATTTGATTGGAAAGAATTTATTGAAAATTATGAAGATATTAGCTATAAGCCTGAGTTTGATAAGGATGATAAGGAATACAACTATGAAAATATAATAAAACATACTAGCTCTTTAAAAGAACACTTACTATTTCAGTTGAATGTAGCTGGTTTAGATAAAAGGGAGATAAATATAGGTAGAGCAATAATTGAAAATATAGATGACAACGGTTACTTGGTTGTAGACACAAAGCAAATAGCATGTGATTTAGGAGTTGCTGTTGAAAGGGTTGAAAACGTTTTAACTGTTATACAGACTTTTGACCCTACTGGAGTAGGTAGTAGAAATTTAGCTGAATGTTTGCTAATACAGGTACGGGAAGATAAGATTGACAATCCAAAGATAGAGTGTATAATAAACAACTATTTAGAGGATTTAGCCTATAATCGTTTAAATAAGGTGTCAAAAGAATTGAATATGGATTTAAAGGAAGTACAAAGTATATACGATTATATTAGAACCCTTGAGCCAAAACCAGGTAGAGCCTTTGGAAACCATTTAAGTGATGTTAGATATATTATTCCCGATGTTAACATAGAAGTAGTAGATGGAGAGTATATTATTTCCTTAAATGAAATAACAGCCCCAAAGCTTAATATCAATAAACATTATAGGGAAATGATACGGAAAGGCTTAGACTCAGAAGCTTCTGAATATTTAAAAGAAAAGCTAGCCCAAGCCCTTTGGATTATACGCAGTATAGAACAGAGAAGGATGACAATCTATAATGTAGTAGAGTCTATTTTAAAGTTTCAGAAGGATTTCTTTGAAAAAGGAGAAAAAGCACTAAAGCCATTAACCCTAAAGGAAGTGGCTGACGATATAAATATGCATGAATCAACAGTAAGTAGGGCAGTAAATGGTAAATATATGCAAACTCCCAGAGGCTTATTCGAATTAAAATATTTCTTCAGCAGTGGTCTTTCAACTAATAAGGGACAAGATATTTCCTCAACTAGCATAAAAGCCATTATAAAAGAGATTATAGAAGGGGAAGATCCTAAAAAACCCTTAAGCGACCAAAACATATCGGATATTTTAAAGAAAAGAGGCATAAAAATTTCCAGAAGAACAGTAGCCAAGTATAGGGATGAAATGGGAATACCTTCTTCTTCAATAAGAAGAAGATATTAGTATAAGCTTTTAGAAATACTATTGTTCCTATGTAAATTAAAATTGAAAATAGCTCTGATGTACCTATAAAAGTATTATAGTCCCTTGAAAATACCATATATTTTATATATAATAAATATAAAAAATGAATATTTAGAAAAATCAGCATATGCACTTGTTTATTCAGATGCTTTTGCATCGCCATAAACAAGGCCGGTAGATATGCATTGTATATCTATGGCCTTTTTTTATTTTCCATTTTTTATTATAAGATGCCTAGCAAATAGAAAGGAGGGATACATGGAAGATAAAAGGTTATATATAGGGGGTAACATACATAGGAATATAGTGACTAAATTAAAGGGTATCAGGGGGTAGGAGATGAAGAAGCTTAGAAACATATTAGTTATTACCCTGCTACTTGCTTTTAGTTCTAATCCTTTTAGCTTTATTAGAAACATTAAAGAAAGGGATAACAAAAAATACAAGCAGTTTCAATCTAATATACCCAGAGTAACAGAAGAAATGTTATATCCAGACTTTTGGCTTAAAAACACTAAGAAAGCTAAAAGGCTTATAGCAACCCCTGAGGAAATAGAAGCCTATAATATGGAAACTATTAATATAAGTGAAACAGTTGTTGATTTAGAAGCCTATAGAGAAAGCTTTACTAAAGAGGAACTAATAGGCTTAATAAAAAATTTAAGCCAACTTCCTGCTTCTCCAGGCTACAATAGTAAAGGAGAAAAAGTAGATAAAGAGCATTATGAGTTACTAATTGAAAATCTAAACATAGAAGGAATAAAAGATATAAATGAAGTTAGATATGGCATAGCAGTAAGAAGGACAGAAATGAGGACTTTTCCAACTTATGAGAGCTTACATATTTCACCAGAAGATTATAATATTGATAAATTTATGGAAACAGCCGTATACCCTTTAGAACCCATGGCAATTTTACATGAAAGTAAAGATAAAAAATGGTATTTGGCTCAAATATATAACTATTTAGCCTGGATTCCAGTAAAAGATGTAGCTATAGCTGATAAAAAAATATTATTCGAATATTTAAACAGGGAGGACTTTTTAATAGTTACAGGCAGAAGGGTGTACACAAACTATAATCCCCTAGTTCCTGAAATATCCGAATTGCAACTAGACATGGGTGTAAGGCTTCCCTTAGCCCTAGAAGCTGAAATAAAGGAAGATATATATGGTCAAAATCCGGCAGGTAATTTTGTGGTAAAGCTTCCTAAAAGGAATGAAGAAGGTTATTTGGAATTTGTATATGGATTGATTCCTAGAACTGCCGATGTAAATATAGGCTATCTAGCCTATACAAGAGAAAATATAATTAAGCAGGCCTTTAAATTCCAAGGGGAAAGGTATGGTTGGGGCGGCATGTTTAATGGCAGAGACTGTTCTTCTTTCATAATGGACATATATAGGACCATGGGAATAAAGCTTCCTAGAAATTCAGCAGAACAAGGCAAGCAGGCAGCAGGAGTCTATTTTAGCTTTCCAGAAGCCATGCCATTAAAGGAAAGACAAAAAATACTTGACAAATTGAAGCCAGGCACTGCTTTGTATATGGCTGGCCATGTTATGCTTTATTTAGGAAAATATAAAGGTGAATATTATATGATACACGACCTATCAGGCTTCTATGAAAAAATAAACAATAAGATGGTCTTTAAAAATGTATGGGAAGTGGCAGTAACTCCCTTAAGCCTATTAACTTATGTAGATGGAAAATATAAAACTTACTTAGAAGCTCTATATGGTGCTAGAGAATTTATACTGGAGAAATAATTAACAAAATAATAGAGAATATTGATGGGTGATTTCAATGTATGATAAGGAG
>CALBUB010000011.1 GCA_937967955.1 uncultured Bacillota bacterium
CTTCTTTACAACCTACATTTTCAGGCTTACAAGCCTTTCTTTCCACTGATGTCAGTTCTTCAATTTGTGAAGAAAGTTGATGTAATATATCCCTATCTACATCGTAATGCATAAAATAGCCCTTTTTCTCTCCTTTAATCAATTCTGCTTCCCTTAAAACTTTTAAATGTTGTGATACTGCTGATTCTGACAGCTGAAGTTTTCGTGATAAGCCCCTTACACAATAATTATTCTCTAATAATAGGGTCAAAATTTTAAATCTAGTTTCATCAGCCATAGCCTTTAATACTTTTATTAATTCCATGGTTATCCTCCTTTTTTTAATTAAGTAATCTCTTAATTAGAATATATACTTATTATTTAATTAAGTCAATACTTAATTGATAATATTTATACTATTTTTTAATATAACTAATTAAATAAAAAATCCATAGTTCTAAGGCAAACTAGGCCTTTTCCCTATGGCATCCTAATAATTCTCACAATGGATATTCTATTTTAACTATTTACATTTTAAATATCTACTCTCCATATTATTGGATAATTCTCAGCCCATTTTCTAACAGCATTTACTTGTTCTTCTGTGTAAACAGTAATGCAAGTCTCATCTCCATAAGGTGGGCAAAATTTTATAAAACAAATACCCCAATGCTCCACCTATTACATTAAGTATAATATCATCTACATCAAATTCCCCAAGAGAAGTTAACAGTTGGATAATTTCAAATATTAAACTCAAAACAAATGCACTTAAGATTACAAATTTAAACTTATTCATCTTATTAGTAAGCATTGGTAACAAAAAACCTAATGGTCCAAATGCAATAATGTTTCCCAACAGATTTTCTAGTGAATTTCTTATGTTTATACCTTTAAATAAAAATTGAGAAATGCTCCTAAATGGTATAAAGTTGCTACTTCCTATTCTATAGCTTAATGGCCTTTTAGGAGCTGTAAATATTTCTCTTAAGCTAATAGGGTATTTAAAAAGTATAATTTTCACTAGAAACAACAAATAGATGATAAATAATAGCCATACAACAATTTTTCCTCTTTTAGTTGCCATAAGCTCTCCTCCTTATTAGCCAGTATACTTTATATGCTAAATAGGTATAAAACCAATTTATGATTTAACTTCAATTTCATTTAATAGGGTAAAACCTAAAATCAATATCCCGCTTATTAATTATATAGAAGTAATTGGCTTATTTAATATGGATACTGAAAGGATAATAGCCACAAGAGGATCAATATAGCTTAATATTGATGCTTCCTGCCCTTTTAAATCCTTAAGGGATGAAAAATATAAATAATAGCATATACCTGTATGAACAATCCCAAGTATTAAAAGGTTAATTATTCCAATAACATCTAAATTCCCTATATTTATACCACTTGTTGCAAGTACATAGGGGGTAAGGACAATTATTGCTGCAAAAATTGGATCAAGGTTTTACCTATCTCAGTAACATTTTTAACAAATTTGTTTAAAAGTACTATTGTTGCATAAAGAACTGCTGCACCTAGTCCAAAACCTATACCAATTAGGTTGGTAGAAGACTTGTCAATTCCGCCAATTGCAATTACCATTACAAGCCCTATAGTTGACATTACAAAACATATTATCTGCTTAATTGTCATCTTTTCTTTAAATAAAATAGGACTTAGTACGGTTACAATAACAGGGGCAAAATAATAGCTTAATGTGGCTATTGAAACTGCTGTATATTTATAGGCTTTAAAAAGTAAAATCCAGTTAAAACCTAATGCTATACCTGATATAAAAAGTATAGGCAGGTCTTTTTTTATATCTGCTAGAGGATAGCCCTTTCCTATTAATTTCTTATATATTAGTATTACTATAGCAGCTATAATTGCTCTAAAAAGGGCTACTTCCTCTGATGAAATAGAAATATTCCTTACAAAAATACTAATAGTCCCAAAAATAGCCATATAAATAATAATTTTAAGTTTTGCCTGCAATTCTCCATCTCCTATTTCTTTAGTTGTTTTTTAATAAATCTAAATATCCTATCCTAATTAAAGGATAACTATTATTTTCTTTAGATAATTGAAACTAGCTTTCTATATCCTATATTAGCTTTTCAAAGGCTAGTCTCTCACTATTATCTTCTAAATAAATTATTCCACAGTACTGGAAACCATTTTTCTCAATAAGCCTTTGCATAGATTTATTATCTTCATGGGTATCTATCCTGATGCTGTGTATACCTCTATTTAAACACATTTTTTCTATATTTTTAATAATTACTGAAGCTAAACCTTGTCCTTTAAAATTGCTATCAATAGCTAACCTATGGATAACTGCATAAGGAAGATTGCTAAGCCATTTTCCACCATAAATTTTATTATAAGTCTTTTCTCCATCAAAGGAAACGGCTACTGTCCCAACAATTTCTCCTTCTTTTAATAGGACATATCCATATCCATTCTCAATATCATCCCTTATTACTTCATCATTTGGATAATTGTTCTGCCATTGGTCTATTCCTTCTTTTTTAAAATAAGCTTGAGCCTGCCTTATAATATCCATTATCCTATCTATATCTGATTCTACTGCTTTTCTAAACTCCATAACATTATCTCCTTTTTGATAGAGTAATTAATTTGCTGAAAATATTTGGTTAATACATTATTATAGCATGTAATATGAATAAACTTAATATAAAAAGCAATAAAGTTCCTAACTGCCATATTAGCATAAAGCTATCCATAAAAATAAGCAAATAATCAAAGGCCCATAGAAAAAATTCTATGGGCCAAGGAATTTATAAGTACTTTTTCATAGTATGTACTTTATATTTATAAGCAAAAGGCTATTTATGGTAAGGTTCTCTTTTTAATATTTTAAAACCCCTATATATCTGCTCCAGTAATATAAGCCTCATAAGCTGATGGGGAAAAGTCATCTTGGAAAAGGATAGTTTATAGTGGCTCCTATCCAGTACCTCCTTTGATAGGCCTAAGCTACCTCCAATTATGAAAGTTATGTTGTTAGTACCCTCTATCATAAGAGACTGGATTTTCTCTGCAAATTCCTCTGAAGATAAGTTTTTCCCTTCTATGGCCAATGCTATTACATAAGAATTAAGGGGGATTTTGTTTAGTATCCTCTCCCCCTCTTTTTCCTTTACTATTTCCATTTCTTTATTTGATAGATTTTCAGGTGCCTTTTCATCTTTTACTTCAATAATACTTAAAGAACAATATCTAGATAATCTCTTCTTAAACTCATCTATACCCATGTGTATATACTTTTCTTTGATTTTACCTACAGCAATAATGTTTATGTTCATATGCACCACTTACTTTCTATAACCAATCTTTTACCTTGTCTATTAATTGGAAATTAGTCAAATTATACTGTAAAGGGGTGATGGTTACATACCCTTGGGAAATATAATACCTATCCGTATCCTCTTCCTCTATTTCCCGCCTTCTTCCATCGGCTTTAAATACAGCTTCTCCTTTAGTTTCACCATCTTCCACAACATAGTAATCATAAACTACTCCACCTATTTTACACACCTTAATCCCCTTTACCTCTTCATCCTTTATCAATGGGGTATTAATGCTGATTATCATGTTGTTTTCCAAAAGCTTTTCCTTTAATTTTTCAAGTATGTATTTCCCATATTTTACTGCTATATCATAATTTATGTTCCCATTTTCCCACTGGGCCGACAGGGCAATAGATGGTATATTATATAAGTTTGCTTCTATAGCTGCCGATACAGTTCCCGAATAGAGTACATCCATTCCTACATTTAGTCCCCTATTTATTCCTGATAGTACCATGTCTACTGGTTCTGCTAGTAGCTTATCAAGGGCTACCCTGACACAATCAGCAGGGGTACCTGAAACACTATAGGCCTTAGATTTAATGTCTCCTAATTCCACTTCTTTTACAACCAATGGTTTTCTTAAAGTTAAAGCATGACTTTGGGCGCTTCTTTCATCAGCTGGCGCTACAATAGTAAGTTCATAATCCTTTTCTAACTCTTTAGCTAGCCTTTGTATTCCTTCAGCATGTATCCCGTCATCATTTACCAATAATAACCTCATTTTCTACCTCCATATTTAATTTATATATTTTAGTATATCTTCCTCTTATACTACCAAATACTTAGGTAATCTATCGCAATAGTTACACCTGTGAGGACTAGTCCAATCTGTAAAAGAAACTTTTTCTAACTCGTATATATCTGGTGGTTGTTCATAAATTTCTACAAAATCTTCAATAGCATCTTCCAAGTGTTCATTACAAACTACATACATAATATCAGCTCCGCAGGCTAAATTCAAATTTTATCCATATTAGTATGCACATTTTGTCCTTCTATTATGAAATCAGTTTGTCATTGTAAATTTAATGTCTGTTTGCATTTTAGAGCCATCCCTTACAATAATTAACGTAGCCTTATCTCCTACCTTGTAATTATACAACATCCTCTTCAGCTGATTCATATTGTCTATTGGCTGATTATCTATACTTATAATCACATCTAAAGGCTTAAGGCCTGCTTTCTCAGCTGGAGAGCCAGAAGCCACCTCTAAAATCACCACTCCTGAATCTACACCTAAATCTACTCCTACTTGCCTTTCGTAGGCTTCTACTTCATAGCCGTAGATTCCCATATAAACAGTTTCAAAATTACCTGAAGTTATTACCTCTTCTATTATAGGCTTTGTTAAATTTATTGGAATAGCAAAACCTAAACCTTCACCTGTTTGCACCTTGGCAGTGTTAATTCCTATTACTTCCCCTTTAGCATTTAGTAGGGGGCCCCCACTATTTCCAGGGTTTATAGATGCATCAGTTTGGATTAAATTTTCCATTATATTATACTGGTCTATTCTAATGGAACGATTTAAGCCAGAAATAACCCCGGCAGTAACTGTCCTTTGAAAATCTAAACCTAAAGGATTTCCTATGGCTACAGCCAATTGCCCAACTTCCAAAGAATCAGAATCTCCCAATTCAGCTACTGGTAAATTTTTAGCATCTACTTTTAGTACAGCTAAGTCTAAGGCTGGATCATTCCATAACACCTGGCCTGGAAGGGTATCTCCATTTTCAAAATGGACATTTATCCTTTTTGCCTTACCATCAGCAATTACATGGGAGTTTGTCAATATATATCCATTAGAATCAATAATCACACCTGAGCCAATTCCTTCAACTTCTTGCTCCCATATAAATTGCCTCTGAACTTGTACTGTGGTAATACCAACTACAGAACTTATAGCTTTTTTTGCCACTGCTTCTACAGCTTGTATGTCATCAACTGGTGTTATACTTATGTTCTGAGTCCCATTAGATGATATATTTTGCTGATAAATACTAGGAACAGGTAAAAGCTTCCCATAAAGATAAGTTGGTGCTATATAAGCTGTAATCAAGCCACCAATGATTGCTCCAATTACTGCTACCATAAAATAAGAAAAAAAACCTCTTTTTTTTGGTGGTCTATCATAGTACACATAAACCCCTCCCAATTATAATACATAAACTCTTGTAGCCCTATCCCTATAAGTTAAATCTAAGTTTACATCCTTAGTTACCTCTAATCCGCATTCTTCCATGTGTTTGCTAACTGTTTCATATGCAAGGGCTGGTATATTGTTATCTCTACTTAAATGGGCTAATAAAACTGTTTCCCCATTACCACTTAGTACTTCTGTTAAAATCTTTCCCGCATCTAAATTTGATAAATGGCCTCTAGTGCTTAATATCCTCTTTTTTAAATGCCAAGGATATCTGCCTTCCTTAAGCATTTTTACATCGTGATTTGCCTCTATTACATAAAAATTAGAACTTTTAATTGCTTTTTTCATAGTATCATTTACCCAACCAGTATCAGTCATAATACTCATCTTGATATTTTTGTGATAAAGACAATAGCCTACAGGCTCCGCTGCATCATGGAATATACTGAAGGGGTATACGGCTAAATCCTTTAATTCAAAACCCTTATTAGTTTGGAATATTCTAATATTCTTATCAGCAATATCTCCTATTAAATGGCTCATAGCTGCCCAAGTTTTTTCATTGGCAAATATGGGAATATCATACCGTCTTGAAATAACCCCTACACCCTTAACATGGTCCATGTGCTCATGGGTAACTAAAATACAATCTATATCCTTTATAGACACGCCTATGGAAGATAATAAATTTTCAATTCTTTTACCACTAAGGCCTCCATCTACTAATACTTTCATCCTATCTGTTTCTATGTATTGGCAATTACCACTACTACCACTAGATAGGGAACAAAACTTCATCCCATTTTTATTCCTCCAATTCTGTATAATAAAGATAATATAATTATAGCATACAATATTATAGATATTAAAAAAGGAAAACCATATAATTGCTTTAATTTCCTGGGAAAACTAATACTATTTAAACTTGGAAACTTCTAAGCCCCTTTTTACAAAAACTATTGAAATTGAAATAAGCTTAATATATAATATGTTGTGAGAATTAGATAATGAAGATTTTACCACATTAACAACAAAGGGGAGTAGCTTATCTAGTTAGTCGTCAATACGGAAGGTAACTTCCCGGCTAACTAGCCTAATAAGGCAGCAAGACCTTTGTTTAGGCAGGTTTTGTCTAAACAAAGGTCTTTTTTAATTATGCAATTATTATTTTATTTTTTTTAATAAATGAAATAATAATATTGGTTGGAAAGGAGTGTTTTATATGGAATGGTTTCAAAGAAATAAACAAGAGCTAATATCTAAGCTTAATACAGATCTAGAAAAAGGACTAACAGATGATGAAGTAGCAAAACGGTTAGAAAAATATGGACCTAATGAACTAAAAGAAGAAGCTAAACAGAGTATGCTATCTAAAATAATAGCCCAATTTAATGACTTTTTAATCCTAATACTAATAGGTGCTAGTATTGTATCCTTTATAGTTGGTGAAAAAGTTGATGCAGCAGTAATTATTGCTATAGTTATTGTAAATGCTGCTTTAGGACTATATCAAGAAGGAAAAGCTGAAAAAGCCTTGGAAGCTTTAAAGAAAATGGCAGCTCCTAATGCTAAAGTGTTGAGGAATGGAAATATTTCTGTGGTTCCTGCTAATACATTAGTACCTGGAGATATAGTCATTTTAGAAACAGGGGACGTAATCCCTGCTGACTTAAGACTAATAGAAAGTTCAAATTTAAAAGTTGAAGAAGCTTCTTTAACTGGAGAGTCAGTGCCTGTAGAAAAGGATGCTGAAGCAGTCCTTACTGAAGATGTATCCCTTGGAGATAGGGTAAACATGGCCTACATGAGTACTATTGTATCCTATGGAAGAGGTAAAGGTGTTGTAGTTGGTACAGGCCATAATACAGAAATAGGAAAAATAGCTACTATGATCCAAACTTATGAAGATGAGTCAACTCCTTTACAAAGAAAGCTAAACCAATTAGGTAAAACTTTAGGTATTATTACCCTATTAGTTTGTGCCGCTGTTTTTGGCTTAGGCTTACTACAAGGTAGAGATATATTAGAAATGTTCCTAACAGCTATAAGTTTGGCAGTAGCTGCTGTACCTGAAGGCTTACCAGCCATTGTAACAATAGTTCTAGCCTTAGGTATGAATAGGATGGTTCAAAGAAACGCTATAGTTAAAAAACTTTTAGCTGTTGAAACCTTAGGTACTACCACCTACATTTGCTCCGATAAGACAGGAACTTTAACCCAAAATGAGATGACAGTTGTTAAAGCTTATACTGATGGAAAAGTAATTGAAGTTACTGGTATAGGTTATGAACCAGAGGGAGAATTTAAAATTGAAGGTGAATCCTTTGAGCCAAAGGATTCTGTTAATGTTAATACTTTAATATCTATAGGTGCTTTATGTAATGATGCAGCCCTAGATAAAACTGAAGAAGGCTATAGGGTATTAGGAGATCCAACAGAAGGTGCTTTAGTTACACTGGCTGGAAAGGCTGGCATTACTAAAGAAGATATAAATAGCAAATATCCTAGAATTGGAGAAATACCTTTCGATTCTGATAGAAAGATGATGACAACCTTCCATGAAAACTTTATTCCTGGAAAGGTAGTTTCTTTCACCAAAGGTGCTCCAGATATATTAATAGATAGAAGTAGCAGCATATATTTAAATGGCCAAATTGTTCCCTTCACTGAGGAATTGAAAAAGCAAGTATTAGATATTAACAGCCAATTTTCTAGAGAGGCCTTAAGGGTTCTAGCAATGGCTTTCAGGGAGTTTGACACTCTGCCAGAGAATATATCTCCAGAAGCTATTGAAAATAATATGGTATTCGTAGGCTTAGTTGGAATGATTGACCCACCAAGGGAAGAAGCTAAAGAAGCCATAAAGAAATGTAAAAAGGCTGGAATACAAACTGTCATGATTACTGGAGACTATAAGGAAACAGCCTTTGCTATTGCTAAACAATTGGGAATGGCAGATAGGGAAGAGCAAGCTATTATGGGTAAAGAGTTAGATAATCTTACAGATGAAGAATTAAGGGAAATAGTTAAAGAAAAAAGAGTTTATGCAAGAGTTTCTCCTGAACACAAGGTAAGAATAGTAGATGCATTAAAGGCAAATGGAGAAATTGCTGCCATGACTGGAGATGGGGTCAATGACGCTTTGGCTCTTAAAAAGGCTGACATAGGTGTTTCCATGGGTATAACTGGTACCGATGTTGCCAAAAATACTGCAGAAGTAATATTAACAGATGACAACTTTGCAAGTATTGTCGCAGCTGTAGAAGAAGGTAGGATAATATACAGCAACATTAAAAAGTTCGTCTTCTTCCTATTATCATGTAATATAGGAGAGGTATTAATAATATTCTTAAGTATGTTATTTGGCTTACAAGTTCCACTAAAGCCAATACAACTATTATGGTTAAACTTAGTTACAGACAGCTTCCCAGCCCTAGCATTAGGTATGGAAAAAGGTGATCCTGAAATAATGGATATGCCACCTAGAGAGCCAAATGAGCCAATACTTGATAAAGGTATGATAAGAGCTTTAATAGCTCAAAGTATTGCAATATGTATTACAACTTTAGGTGCTTATATATGGGGATTGAATAAATATGGCAGCGATAATCTTACTATGGCAAGAACCATAACCTTTGCTACTTTGATTACAGCAGAGCTATTAAGAGCTTATTCTAGTAGGTCTTTGACTCACAGTATATTCCACATAGGTGTATTTACAAATAAGACCATGACCAAATCCACATTATTATCCTTCTTACTACTGTTAATAGTTATATATGTCCCATTCCTACAACCAATTTTCGATACCTATACAGTAGGCTTAGCTGATTGGTTAATGATCATACTGTTTGCAGTTATACCACTAATAATTGGAGAACTGTACAAAGTAGTAGTCTATAGAAAAAACAACTAAAATAATTGAGAAAAGCCCTAGGGCTTTTCTTTTTTTGAAAACATTTTGCCACCTCCTGCATACAATGGAACAGAGAGGAGGTGAAGTATGAAAAGAATAATCAGTTCTAAAGTATGTCCCATATTAAGTGCTAAAATAATCTCCCAAGCTAATGAAGAACTACCAGTAATAATCCAATTAAAAAGGGAAGACAAAAGGTTAGAAGAAGGAATTATGAGCCTATCTACAAAGGTTAAAAAGCGTCTTCCTTTGATAAATGGAATTGCATGTAATTTAGATATTGAAAGTATTTATAGATTGGCTAGTAATCCAAATGTAGAATTTATCAGCTTTGATGCAGAAGTATATGCTCTATTGGATATTTCTGTGCCAACTATGGAAGCCCAATTCCCTCATGATCAAGGTTATAAGGGTAAAGGAATAACTGTTGCAGTCATAGATACTGGAGTAGCACCCCATCAGGACTTGACTTTGCCAGATAATAGAATTGTAGGCTTTAAGGATTTTGTAAACAACAAAAATGAACCTTACGATGATAATGGACATGGAACCCATGTGGCAGGAATTATAGCTGGAAATGGCTATTCTTCAAGAGGTAAATATACAGGTATAGCACCTGAAGCAAATATATTGGCTATAAAAGCCTTAAACAAAAGAGGCAGTGGAAATATGTCAGATATTATTGCTGCTGTTGAATATGTAATAGAAACTAAGGATAAACACAACACTAAAATATTAAATCTATCCTTCGGCAGCCCTACAAATATGAGTTACGAAAAGGATCCCTTATGTAAATCAGTAAGGGAAGCTAAAAATGCCGGCTTGATTGTAGTAGCAGCAGCAGGAAATAGTGGACCAAATGAAAGGACTATAGTATCTCCAGGAATTAGTCCAGATGTAATCACTGTAGGTGCAGTTGATGATAAGAGGACTATTGATCCTTCTGATGATGAAATAGCCTCTTTCTCTAGTAGAGGTCCTACAAGGGAAGGTTTAATTAAGCCTGATGTGGTAGCTCCAGGAGTAAATATAAACTCCCTATCTAATACAGAGCTAGATGGATATAAGAAGATGAGTGGTACTTCAATGGCTACTCCACTTATTTCAGGTTCTATAGCTTTGCTATTAGATAAACATGGGGATCTTTCGCCTGATGAAGTTAAACAAATGCTAATGGATTCATGTATAGACTTAAAAGACAGCCCTGAAAACCAAGGTTCTGGCTTAGTAAATTTACAGAAATTGTTTGATGAAAAAGATACAAAAAAAGAAGAAAGTTTAGAAAGAAATAGAAAGCCTGTTTCCTCTCCTTATGGAATCGATATTGTTGAAGAGCTATTAACCCTTTTCTTGATTTTCTATCTTTTGAAAAAAGATATTTAAAATAAAAAAGGAGGAAGATTCATCTTCCTCCTAATATATATATCCTGCAGGATTTACATGTCTTCCATTTTTTAATACTTCAAAGTGAAGATGTGGACCTGTAGATCTGCCTGTATTTCCTACTCTAGCAATTACCTGTCCTTTATATACCCTTTGGCCTACCTTTACATTTATAGAGCTACAATGAGCATATCTAGTAACATATCCATTTTCATGGTTTATTTCAACCAAATAGCCGTAGGAACCTTTCCAACCAGCATAGGTTACCTTACCTCCATCAGCTGCCCTTATAGGGGTACCAACACTTGCAGCTATATCCAATCCATAATGCATATGCCCATTTCTCATACCATACCTAGATGTTAACTTACCTCTAGTTGGCATTACAAATGCTCCTGTAGCCACAGTTTTAGGAAGCTCTTTTGTTCCCTTTACTACTAACTCATTAACTGGCTTCTTTATAACCTCTTCTTTTAATATCTGGTTTTCAACTACTTTTCCATTGTGCTTAACAATCTTAGCAAGATACTTATTTTGTCCTTTTTCTCCTTTTACTTTCACCTTACTTTGAGTTTTGTACATGCTGTTATCATATTCTACTTTTACATCATAATCCACTTCTGCCGTATACTCTACTTCCTCTACAGTTACAACTGTTACTAAAGATTTGGGTATGGTTAGTCTTATTTCATCGCCTATTTGGAGCTTTTCTGGATTTTTATCAGAGTTGGCTTCCATTAATTGGTCTACAGTCACATCATACATTTTAGCAATTGTCCATAGACTTTCTCCAACTTCTACAATATGGGTTTTTTCCTCTTCTCCTCCTATCAGTATGTAATCCTTAAGTTCATCCATATCACTTAATTTATTTAAAGGAAAATCTTTTTCTACTATATCAATATCTTCTAAGAAGCTTACTTCCAATATTTTAGTATTTTCTTCTTCCTGCTCTGTATAAAGTTCTTTCAAATCTTTTAGTAGCCCTTCCAATTCTTCCTTTGTTTTACTATAGCCTATTTCTTTCCCATCTACAACTAAAGCATAACCACTTACGGAGAAATCTAGCTGGGCTCTTATATTATCCTTTATTTCATCTACACTTGTTAATAAATCGTCCTTAGCATGAGTTTCTTCAAACTTCAATTCTTCACTTAAAACTATTTCACAATTATGTATATCTGACAATCTATCCTTTATATCCTCTAGTACGTCTGCAACTTCTTCTTTTTCTCTCACAATTCCTACTTTTTCATCTCCATAGTACACAATATAGCCTCTGGTCTTTATCTCTCTTACCTTATACACTCCTAGAATTGTAGATGTCATTATTACTACCAGCGATACTATTACTACTTTCTTAGCCCTCTTATTCTCTTTAAGCTTCACTTTTATGGGTATTATAAGCTTTCGACCAATGGATGACATCTTCTCCCGTGCTGTCCCGATAGTAAAAGTGCTCTTTCTTTCTCCTTTGTGTTCATCAGGGTTCATTCTTGATACCTCCTGCTTAATCTGTTACAAAATTATGAAGATTAGCTCATAATTTTGTAACTATTTTGTAACTTTTAAAAATTTACTAGTTCATTATATCAATAATAGAAATTTTTTCAACATCATAAACCCATTTATTTTATTTTATTCTCTGTTATTTTTTTTCTATTCCATTTTCCTATTACTGTAATTTTCTGGTTTTTTACATGTATATATATTAAAGAAAAAAACATTAAAAATAAATATTAAATTTTCTTAACAATTTCTATTAGATTTCTGATAGAGTTTCCTATTACCCAAGTGGGTATTTATAACTTCTTTTATGGAAATACTACTAATAAACTTTCTAAGGACATAATTTAAATAATAAGCCTTTTATCCATAAGGAGGTAGAAATGTTTAATCAAATTGAAAATAATTATATTGATTCTAGATCCCCCTCTGCCGTACTAGATTTTTCCAAGCTAGTACTTGAACATATAGAAAATAAAATAGAAAATAGAGAAGAAATAATTATTTTTTGCATTGGGACTGATAGATCTACTGGAGATGCATTAGGTCCTTTAGTAGGCTCTAAATTAGAACCTTACATATCTTCCTACAAAAATGTCCATCTAATTGGCACATTAGATGAGCCTGTTCATGCTAAAAATCTAAATGATAAAATAGATTATTTAGAAAATTATTTTGATAATCCCCTTGTAATAGCTATAGATGCTTCCTTAGGCAATACGGACAAAATTGGATATATAAATATTAAAAGTGGTTCCCTTAAACCAGGACTTGGAGTCAATAAAATACTGCCTGAAGTTGGAGATATTAGCATTACTGGAGTAGTTAATTTGGCAGGGATAATGGAATATTTAGTATTACAAAATACTAGGCTCAGCTTAGTGATGAATATGGCAGATGTTATTGCAAGAAGTATAAATATTGCCCTATTTAGACTGAGTACTAATATAATAAAAAGAGGAACTAAATCTATCTAATTTAGTTCCTCTTTATAGTCTGCTTTTATCTCATTTTTAGTATTGATATAAATAACACTTTCCTCATACATAAGTACTACATTTTTAGGACTATCTCCTAGCTCCATATCCATTAATATATAATCCTTATCCTTACTTTTCTCCTTCTCCATTAAAATATCCCTCCTAGCATTAGTATTATATGAACTAGAAGGGATTTATTCTAATAACTTGGTATTAGGTGTTAGCAATAACTTTCAATTTTGTATTAGATATGGAAAATTGAGTTTCCTCCTTTAAATTATTAAGCTCTCCATCTATATTTAAAAATGAATTAGCATTAGTCCTTACTTTTATTTCTTTTGCCTTAAAAATATTTACATACTTTTTGATTTTTACATGGCTTCCATTTATTATAGTTGGTAATAAAAATAATAATTTAAGCTTCGGTACTTTTTTTATAAGGCAAACGTGGAAATATCCATCTTCTATATCCGCCATAGGTAGTATTTTAACTCCTCCACCATAATATTTTCCATTTGCCACTGCAAGCAATAATATTTCAGTTTTTGTAGTTAAATCATCAATATCTATTTCTACCTTCATGTACTTATACTTAAACAGGGTTATAAATAAAGAAATTATATAGGATAGGCCTGATTTAAACTTCATCTTTATCCTTTCATTAGTCTTAACAGTCTCTGAATCAAAACCAATACTAGCTATATTAAGAAAAAACTTATCATTTACCATGCCTACATCAATTTTTTTCCCTTTACCCTTTAATATAAAATCAATAGCTTTTTCTGGCTCTTTAGGGATATTTAATGTCCTTGCTAAATCATTGCCTGTCCCACTAGGGAGTATTCCTAAAGTTCCTTTTCCATAATTTAATATGCCTAAGGCTACCTCATTTACTGTACCATCTCCACCTACTGCTACTATCTTATCATAGCCTTCCTCTAAACATTTGATGGCTATATTGGTAGCATCCTTGGGACCAGTAGTGAGTATAATCTTATAGTCAATCCCTTTTTCCTTCATCTTTTGGTCTATCATTGGAAGCAGCTTTTTAGTTCTGCCTCCACCAGCAATAGGATTTACAATAAAAACTATCTTTTCCATAACTCCTCCAAAAAATCATCTATAATTTTTCACTAACATTTCGCCCTTTATTGCCCTGTCTATAGATTGCATTTCTTCAACTGTCAAAGGATAGGTAGACCTGCCTTTTTTCACAGGCTTTGCATAACATATAGATTGATCCTTATGATATATACTAGTTATTACAATTCCATTTAATAGCTCATCTAATAATGCAATAGAAAAGCTTAGCTCATAACCTCTATCTTCAAAGGCATTATATCTGACAAAGCCAATCCTTTGTATAGCTGAAGATAGCTTTCCATTTACATCTTCCATAGACTTGTTTAACTGCTCAACTTGGCTTTTTACCCCATCTATTTCTCCACCATATTTTAATAACAATTCTTCCATATCTATATCCTTATTGCCCCTTACCAGCTTCTTATATCTTTTTTGCATTTTGGATACCTTTACTGTTAATACTATAAAAGATATTAGTAATATAACATTTAATATGGCCGTACTAACCATAATTATTACAAACTCCGTATTGTATGTTTCAGCTAGCTTAAAAATATTCCCCATATGCTTATCCCCTTCCTTAAATCTCTGATGTAATCTCTTTAATTGCCTTTACTGCCTTTTCTATTTCTTCATGGGTATTAAATAGGCCAAAACTAAATCTAACTACTCCTTCCTCAATAGTTCCTATGGTTTCATGAGCTAATGGAGCACAATGAAGGCCTGGCCTTGTAGCTATATCATATTTTTCATCTAGTATATAGCTTACTTCTGATGAATCTAAGCCTACTATATTTAAAGCTACCACTGGAGCTTGTTCAGAAACATTTTTAGGCCCATATATTTTCACCTTATCAATCTTTGACATTTCCTCTAAGAAATGCTCAGTTAACTCTACCTCATGCTTCCTTATGTTTTCAATGCCTTTTTTTAAGATGTAATCTACTCCTGCCCCTAAACCAACAATTCCTGGACCATTAAGGGTCCCACTTTCGTATCTATCAGGGCACACATGAGGTTGCTCTAATAGATTAGATGCACTACCTGTTCCTCCTTGTTTAATTTCCTCTACATCAATCCCTTCTCTAATATATAAGCCTCCAGTACCTTGGGGACCTAATAAACCTTTATGGCCTGGAAAAGCTAAAAAATCTATATTCATCTCTTCCACATCTATGTCATAAACCCCAGCCGATTGGGCCCCATCCACAAGATAATATATACCATTTTCCCTAGCAATTTTACCAATTTCTTTTATTGGAAGTATGGTACCTGTCAAATTTGATATATGGGTGGTAACTATCAACTTAGTATTATCCTTAATACTATTTTTTATATCCTCTGGGTCTACCCTACCCATAGGATCTGCTTTTACAATAGTTACATCTACTCCTTTCTTTTTTAAAGCATGTAGAGGCCTTAAAACTGAATTATGTTCCATAGAGGTGGTAATCACATGGTCACCCTCTTTAAGAAGGCCTTTTATAACTAGATTCAAACTATCTGTACAATTATAGGTGAATATTATATTCATAGGATTAGAAATATTGAAAAGTTGGGCTAATAATTCTCTAGTCTTATATATTTCCCTACTCATTTTTAATGCAAGCTTATGGCCGGCTCTACCTGGATTAGCACCATATTCCTTCATAGCTTCCATAATAGAGTCATAAACTTCTTTAGGTTTAGGGAAAGTGGTAGCTGCATTATCAAAATATATCAATATAATCACCTGCACTTTCTCAATATTCATACTCATTATTATACCATATTATGTATGTAAAAAAGCAAAAAAAAGAAGCCTAAAGGCTTCTTTATAGCTTCTCGTACACTAGCTTTAACCACTGTTCTTTTAACTTTGTTCCTTCTGCCATCATGTCCTCTATCTTATCCTCTATTTTCTTCTTAAACTCTTCATCTTTTATGCCCTTTAAATTTATTTTTACATTTAAGATGGCACTTTCAAGAGCTGCAGCTGCCAGTAGCGCCCCCACTCCCACATCTGTTATTGCGTTTACATTGCCGTATTCTGCAAATACTTTTTGTAGTCTAAGGACTGTTAAACATTCTTCAGCACATCTTAGTGGTACTTCTAATGCAACCTTATATCCCTCTTGTATTGCTTCGGCTCTTTTTGCTTTTTCTTCTTCTGTTTCCTTAGGTAGTTTAAAAGCTTCCATTACCTTATCGAAAGCTTTAGTGTCCTCATCTACTATACCATTTAGTACCTGAATACTCTTTTGTATTTTTTCAAAGCTGTCATCCATCTCTTTTTTGATTTCATCTTCTAGTTCATTATACGCTTTTCTTCCTATAGTCAGATTGCCTACCATTGATGTCAATGCTGCTCCTAGACTTGCTGCTAAAGCTGCTACACTACCACCACCAGGAGTTGGAGCCCCTGAAGCAACTTCAGCTATGTAGTCTTTTAAGCTTTTTTCAACATACAACATCAATGCATCACCACCAATAATATGTTATGTTTATACTAATTATATTATACAAAAATTGTAAGAGCAAGTTATAGAATGTTCCACGTGGAACATTTTAAAAAATTTCATCAGCAATAACTTCTACAATCCTCTGTAGGTCTTCATTGCTATAGAATTCTATTTCAATTTTGCCCCCATTTTTTTTGGTAATTAAATTGACCTTTGTACCTAAGGCCCTCATCAAAGTTTCCTCTATTTGAACAACAAAAGGATCCTTTGTAGTCTTCCTCCTGGTTGCTTTTTTATTCTTGCTTTTAGAAACTATCTTTTCTGTTTCTCTAACATTTAAATTGCCTTCAACAATAGCTTTTGCTAATTTTAATCTCTCTTTCCTATCATTTATCCCCAATAAGGCTTTTCCATGTCCACTGGTAATTTTCCCTTCATGTATATATTCGATTATTTCTTCATCTAAGTTAAGTAACCTTAAAGTATTAGAAATATAGGACCTACTCTTTCCTAAGGCTTGGGCTACTTCTTCTTGGGTCAAACTATACTCATCTATAAGGGTCTTATAGGCATAGGCTTCCTCTATTGGATTTAAATTCTCCCTTTGGATATTTTCAATAAGTGCTAACTTTAAAGATTCCTTATCATCCACTTCTTTTATTATGCAAGGTATTTTATCTAATTTAGCTTCTTTTGCAGCCCTCCATCTTCTTTCTCCCGCTATTATTTCATATTTTTCTCCTTTTTTTCTAACTACAATTGGTTGGAGCACTCCATATTGTTTAATCGAATTTGTTAATTCTTCAAGGGCTTCTTTTTCAAAGGTTTTTCTAGGCTGTTCTTTATTTGATTCTATACTAGTTATATCCAATTCTACTACTGGCCCTTTATCTAAATCATCTTCAAATAAGCTTATCTGGGATTGTTCTGGTATCAATGCAGATAAACCTTTACCTAGGCCCCTTTTCTTGGTAGCCATCTATATCTCCTCCTCCAATAGATATAAAAATTCCTCAGCTAACTCAGAATAAGCTTCTGCACCTTTAGATTTAGGATCATAATCCATTACAGACAAGCCGTGGCTAGGCGCTTCAGCCAATCTTACATTCCTTGGAATAATAGTTGTATATACCTTGCCCTTAAAATATTTTTTTACTTCATCTACTACTTGGATAGAAAGGTTTGTCCTACCATCAAACATACTTAAAATTACCCCTTCTATTTCCAATTGGGGATTTAAGCCTCTTTTTACAAGCATTATAGTTTCCATTAACTGGCTTACTCCTTCTAGGGCATAGTACTCGCACTGTATAGGAATGATTACACTATCGGAAGCGGCAAGGCCATTAATACTTAGAAGACCTAATGAAGGTGGACAATCGATAAGTATAAAATCGTAAGTGTCTTTGATTTCCATTAAAGAATTTTTTAAAACTAACTCCCTATCTTCTACTTCTATCAATTCGATTTCAGCTCCTGCTAATTCCACATTAGAAGGTACAATATCTACATTTTCAGCTGATGTACTATATATGATATTCCTTATATCTACTTGGTTTATCATTACATCATAAACTGAAGACTGTAAACTATTTTTATCTATTCCTAAACCACTAGTTGCATTCCCTTGAGGATCAATATCTACTATTAGTACTTTCTTAGTAAGTTTCCCTAAAGCTGCAGCTAAGTTGATTACAGATGTAGTTTTTCCTACTCCGCCTTTTTGATTGAATACAGCCATAACTCGACCCATTAAATCACCTTCTAGTTTTCTTGTTACATTATATATTATCAGATTTTAAAGTAAAATTAAAATAAAAAGGAAAGTTAAATTTTTTTATGTTTAAGTAAAAAATGTTTCACATGGAACATTTTTTACTTATGTTCCACGTGAAACATTTTCATATCATGATCCCGAATATTTTTCCAATATCCCTTAGGCCCTCTTTGATTTCCTCCCTAGAAAAATCCTTCTCCTCCAAAAATTCATCATCTAAATCGTTTAATCTAGCATAAAAATCTAAAGCAAGTTCTAGATACTTAAGATTACTGGCATCAAATTCAGCAAATAATAGATCTTCTGCTTCATTTAGTTTACCAAGCTCTATTAATTCTAATAGTCTCTTATGTATAAGGTCCACTTTTTTATACTCTTCCTTCTCATCTAATATGTATTCTACACTATCCTTTTTTAAAAGAACCTTAGCAATGAACCTTATAAGATTTCTTATCTGCCTCATAATATAATCTTGCTGTAGCATATTTAGTCACCCCATCACCATTAATCATTCATTCTAATTCTTATATATATCTAAATATTCATTCCTTGTCATTGAATAACAAACCTCATCACATATATTACCATCATATAAAATTGAAGCTTTCCTTAATATGCCTTCATATTTAAAACCACACTTTTCTATTACCCTTTTAGAACGCTGATTATGAGGATAGTGATATACTGTGATAATATCTAAATTCATAATTTCAAAACCGTATTTTAAGACCCTCTTAGTAGCTTCTGTTGCTATACCTTTACCCCAATACTTTTCATTCAAAGCATAGCCTATCCTTCTTGCCTTTTTGTAAGACCTTTTTTGATCCTCATGTAGTCCAATAGAACCTATAACCTTATTATTATCTTTGTAAACTATAGCCCATACTTCACCACTATTTATAAATTGCCTTAGCACCATTAATGACTCTCTCTTACTTTTGTGGGGCCTCCAGCCAGCGTTAGGTCCTACACTGGGATTTTTAGCATATTCAAATAGATCATCTAAATCACTAAAATAGAATCTTCTTAATAGCAATCTATCAGTATGTAAAGTATCCATAAAAGCCTCCTTTTTAGTTTCATTACACAAAATTTTTATCCCCTCTTATCTAAGTTCTATTATAATTCTACTATTTTATTTTATCTAAAAATATATAAAAATCTAACTACTTTTGTCTTTAAGCACGTACCATAATTTCTATTATCCTAAGTTAAAAGTTTCTTTTAACCTTTGATACTCCTCATAACTAAAGTCAAGGGCTTCTCTGGTAATTAAATGCCAGCCTATTTCTGGTAGGCAAGTATGACCTAGAGTTAAGGGTATGCCATCCCCTCCTTAGGGAGAATCTAGCCCTAGGGCTGGTAGACTATCCCTTTCGCTACACCATCTACCACAGGTGCTCTTATTGTATTTGAAGCATCTAATCTATCTACATGTGTTATATATCCACCTGATTGGCATATATATCTTCCATCTATTACTTTATTTCAAAGTACAACAATAGGGACATTTTTGACTTACATATTCTACTTCTATTCCTTCTAATCTTACTTAGTACTCTATTTATTTTGATAAACGATAGAAAGACCAGGTATGCAAATTTTTCTCCTTTTTACGGCTTGTTCTTACTGTATTTCTGATATTTTATTGGAGCATTAACAATTTTCCTACTCATTTTATAAGCTTGGTCTTTCATCCATCTTTGTTCTTTATTGCCTATTTATTAGATCTTCCTTAGCTTTTTAGCTCTACCCAGCTTTTATCTTAATGTTTAATAAACCCCCATCCCAACAACTAAAGTTGTGAGCTTTTGGCTAGCTCACCTCAGTATTAGGAACTAGCTTAAAAGATGGAATCATATTTATAGTGTAATAGCAGAAAACTGGGAGACTTATGAAAGAGAACAAGCCAGATAAAAGAAAAAGGAAAGTATAAAAACTACTATAAGGATTAGTAGGAGCTAATTATTATGAGACAAGTATTAAAGATACGGAAGTAATTATCACTATGGTACTGAAGAAGATGGAGATTATAGAGTTTTAGTTAGTCTGAGATTTCATGCTACAAGTAGTGTAAAAACACCCAGGGAAACTTTAGAGCTATATAGTGATGATTGGCGGCTACCATAGGTAAACATGAAAGAGTAAAGGATATAACTATCTTTTGGGAAGTACCTTTCCACAAAGAAAATTCAAAGAAGTTTTTTATTTCCTTAGTGCAAAAAATAAGAAAAGCTTCAGAAAGATTATCAATAAAGAAGCTTTTCTTTTTGCTTATATCCTATTAAATAGCCTAAAATTTATTCAATAGAAAAGAGTACATAAATAAAATGTTCCACGTGGAACATTTTATTTAGGAATCTTAATGGTTACCTCTAAATAATCTCCTTTATCCTTTTCAATATATTTAGCATTAACTCCACTTTGCTTAATAGCTTTAAAAGCATTCTTAATAGTATTAACATATATCCTTGTGCTAATAAAGCCTTTTATGCTCCTCTTCTTTTTTTCTTTTCCTTTCTGGGAAGTTAAGTCATCTAGTATATCCTTTACCAATTTTTCTGTATTGCTAACGTTTAATTCATTGCTTATTACCTTATCTAATACTTTTCTTTGTAATTCATAGTCAGGTAGTTTTAATAGGGCTCGTCCATGTCTTTCTGTTAAATTATGTTCTAATAAATCCTTTTTTATATCATCAGGCAATTTTAACAGTCTCAACTTATTTGCAATAGTAGATTGGCTTTTTCCTATCTTTTCTGCCAGCTCCTGCTGTGTGAAACCATGATCTTCAATAAGATTTCTATATCCTTCAGCTTCTTCTATGAAGTTTAAATCTTCCCTTTGTAAATTTTCTATTAGTGCAATCATTGCAGACTCTTTATCCCTATAGTCTACAATAATAGCAGGAATCTCCTTTAAGTTCGCTAATTCTGAAGCTCTAAGCCTTCTCTCACCAGCAACCAACTCATAACTATTATCTTGTAGCTTTCTAACACTAATTGGCTGTATTACTCCGTAGGTCTTTATAGATTGGCTCAGCTCCTCCAATGCTTTTTTATCGAAATTTTTTCTCGGCTGATAGGGGTTGGGCTTAATGGCATCTATAGGGATATACTTGATCTCTGATTGTAAATTTTTCATAAGTATATTCACTCCCAATATCCTATTTTCCTACTTCTACTAGAAGAATACGTTTATATTAAATATTCTATATATATTAATTATTTCCTGCTAATTTCCCAAAAATTCTTTCGTCAAATTTATTGAACTTACAACGGTTTCTTCCTAGGTTTGCCTCCACCTCTGGGATATTTTGTCGGAGTTCCTTTAATTTTTTCTATTATTATCAAACTATGGGTAATATCGCTTAAGGGCAATTTAATCACTTTTGTATCTATTAGTTTTCCTCCTAATAGCTTTATACTATTGCTGGCTTCTTCTACTTCCTCTTTTACATCTGGCCCCTTCATAGCTATAAAATAGCCTCCTACTTTTACAAAAGGCAAACAGTATTCACAGAGAGTATTTAACTGGGCTACAGCTCTAGAAATAGCAATATCAAACTTTTCCCTATAGTCAGTATTCCTTCCCATTTCTTCTGCTCTACCATGGATTGCTTGTATTTTTTCTAAGCCCAATTTGTCTATAACATCAGCTAAAAAGTTTACCTTCTTCTTGGTGCTATCTACTAGTACTACCTCTATATCCTCTCTCATTATTTTTATAGGAAGGCCAGGAAAGCCTCCACCTGTTCCAATATCTATAAGCTTTATATTTTCTTTAAAAAATTCCGTTGTTAAAGGAGTAATAGAATCAACAAAATGTTTTATATCTATTTCAAAACTATCAGTTATAGTAGTAATATTTATCTTTTGATTCCACTCCTCTAATAATTCCTTATATAGAATAAAATTATCAATTTGTTCCTTTTCTAACTTGATTCCTAGTGCTTCTGCACCTTTAATTAAAGCATTCACATCAGTCATCTTTATTCTCCTTCTTCATTCTGCGTTTTTGCTCTAAATAGATTAGTAAAACATTGATATCAGCTGGAGATACTCCAGATATTCTAGAAGCCTGGCCTACTGAATCTGGTTTGATTTTATTTAACTTCTGTACTGCTTCATTGCTTAAGCCCTTAATTTGTGAATAGTCCAAATCCTCTGGAAGCTTCTTTTTCTCTAATTTTTTAAACTGTTCTATTTGCATCATTTGTTTTTTAATATAGCCTTCATATTTTATCTGTATTTCTACCTGCATTCTTATTTCCCTTGGTAAAGGCTGCCTTTCAGGATCTATCTCCCTTAGGGCTTCGTAAGATATTTCTGGCCTTTTTATTAGATCATAAAGGCTATGGGATATCTTAATAGGAGCACTGCCTAGTTTATTTAAAAAGTCATTAATCTCTTTAGTAGGTGTAACTACAACCTTCTTTAATCTTTCCAATTCTTTTTCAATTAGTTCTTTCTTTTTCATGGTCTTTTGGTATCTTTCTTCAGTTACAAGGCCTATTTTGTATCCTTTTTCTGTTAACCTTAAATCTGCATTATCCTGCCTTAAGGTCAATCTATATTCTGCCCTTGCAGTCATCATTCTATAAGGTTCATTGGTCCCTTTAGTTACTAAATCATCTATTAGAACACCTATATAAGCTTCTGATCTATCCAATATAAAAGGCTCTTCACCTTTTATATTTAAAACTGCATTAATTCCAGCAATAAGGCCTTGTGCAGCAGCCTCCTCATAGCCTGATGAGCCGTTTATTTGGCCTGCAAAGAATAGATTTTTTATCTCCTTATGCTCTAAAGTCCTCTTTAATATGGTTGGATCTATACAATCGTATTCTATAGCATAAGCTGGCCTCATAAACTTTACATTTTCCAAGCCAATTATAGAATGATATAACTCCTTTTGCACTTCCTCTGGCAAAGAAGAGCTAACTCCCTGTACATACATTTCCTTAGTATCTAAACCTTCAGGTTCTATAAATACTTGATGTTTCTCCTTATCTGGAAACCTTACCATCTTGTCCTCAATAGAAGGGCAATATCTAGGCCCTACTCCTTCTACTTCTCCTGAATACAAGGGGGAGCGATTTAAATTTTTCATTATTATTTCCTTAGTTTTTGGTGTAGTATAAGTTAAATAACAGGGCACCTGCTCAATTTTAAAATCTGTCCCCATATTCATAAAGGAAAATGGAACTACTTCCTCATCCCCAGGCTGTACTTCCATCTTTGAAAAATCGATTGTATCCCTGTGAACCCTGGCTGGCGAACCAGTTTTAAATCTTCTCAATTCAATTCCTAACCTTTTTAAAGAAGCAGATAGTAAATTAGAAGGAGAATAGCCACTAGGACCACTTTCATAATTTACTTCTCCTATGAATACTCTACCCTTTAGGTAAGTTCCAGTAGCTAATATTACAGCCTTACCAGCATAAAAGGCCCCAGTCCTAGTTACAACTCCTTTTACCTCATTGTTTTCTACTACAATATCTATAACTTCTCCTTGTACAAGGTCAAGATTTGCTTGATTTTCTAGTACTTTTTTCATTTCAGTATGGTATTTCTTCTTATCTGCTTGTACTCTCAAAGAATGGACAGCTGGCCCCTTAGATGTATTAAGCATTCTACTTTGGATACATGCTCTATCTATATTTAAGGCCATTTCACCACCTAAAGCATCAATTTCCCTTACCAAATGGCCTTTACCAGTTCCACCTATATTAGGATTACAAGGCATATCAGCTATAGAATCAAGGTTCATAGTAAGCATTAAAGTTTCCATGCCCATTCTGGCAGCTGCTAAAGCTGCTTCACAACCAGCATGGCCAGCTCCTACAACTATAACATCATAGCTACCAGCATTGTATCTCTTTACTTCTCCCATTAACTCCTTTTCCTCCTTACCCTATTTACCTATGCAGAATTCAGAAAATATCTTATCTATTATATCCTCGCTTACCGTATCTCCAGATATCTCCCCTAAATTCTCCCAGCAAGCCTTTACATCTACCTCAATACAGTCAATAGATAAATTGAGCCTTATAGCTTCTAAACTGTCTTCTATATTCTTTAAGGCTTTAACTAGTTGATTCTTATGCCTTACATTTGTAATCATTACATCACTTTCCATATCTAGCTGACCAGAATAAAACATATTCTTAATCTCTTCTTCTAACTTTTCTATACCAAGCTTATTCTTCATAGAGGTCTTGATTATCTTCTTTCCTGGCAGCTTAGCCTCTATTAAATCCTCATCAAATTCCTTAGGAAGATCCACCTTATTCAAAAGCACAATTACATCTTTATCCTTTATTAGCTCTATTATTTCCCTATCCTCATCTGTCAAAGGTTTAGATATATCGAAAACAGCAAGTATTAAGTCTGCCTTATCCACCATTTCCCTTGCCCTATCGACTCCAATTTTTTCAACTAGATTATCCGTCTCCCTTATGCCAGCTGTATCTACTATCTTTAAGGGAATTCCATCTATATTTACATATTCCTCAATTATATCCCTAGTAGTTCCAGGAACATTTGTAACTATAGCCCTATTTTCTCTAAGTATAGCATTTAACAGGGAAGACTTCCCCACATTAGGTTTTCCCAATATAACTGTATTTAAACCTTCCCTGAGTATTTTACCCCTGTCAGCTGTATTTAGGAGTTTTTCTATTTGCTCCTTTACTTGGATAGCTTTTGCCTCTAAATCCTCATAATCTATATCTTCCATATCCTCTTCAGAAAAATCTATGGCAGCATTTATATGGGCAAGCATCTGTAATAATATGTCCATTATATCCTTAACCCTAGAAGATATACTTCCCTCCAATTGATTAATAGATACTTCCAAGGATTTATCAGTCTTTGCCCTTATCACATCTATAACGGCTTCAGCCTGAGCTAAATCTAATCTTCCATTTAAAAAAGCTCTTTTTGTAAATTCACCTGGTTCAGCTAACCTTGCTCCATTTTTTAAAGTCAATTCCAATACCTTCTTAACTGCTATAATCCCACCATGACAATATATTTCCACCATATTTTCCCTAGTATAAGTATAGGGCTCTTTCATGCAAGCAATTAACACCTCATCAACTACTTGGCCAGTTTCAGGATCAACAATATGGCCATAAGTTAGTTTTCTATTTTCTACATCCTTAAGGCTTTTAACTTTTTTCCCTCTAAATATTTTATCTCCTATATGAATAGCATCCTTTCCACTCATTCTGACTATACCAATTCCTGCTTCTCCTACTGATGTTGAAATGGCAGCAATTGTATCACTCATTATTCTCACCATACCTTTCTAAGACAATAGAAACCCAGCATAATACTGGGTTTCTCATAAACTATTTAGCCTGGATTACAACTCTTCTATAAGGTTCCTCTCCTTCACTATAGGTAACTACATCGTTTACATTTTGTAAGGCTGAATGGATTATCCTTCTTTCATAGGGATTCATAGGTTCTAATTTTACTGGCTTGTGGGTAACTCTCGATTTGTGAGCCATCTTATTGGCTAATTTAATCAAAGTGTTCTCCCTCTTCTTCCTATATCCTTGTACATCCACCAGAACTCTCATATAATTGCTTCTATTTTTATTTACAAATAAGTTTAGTAGGTACTGGATGGAATCTAATGTGTTTCCTCTCTTGCCTATTAAAATTCCCATATCAGTTGAATTAATATTGTGTATATTTACCTTTATTTGTGAGTCTTCTCTTTTAACTGAAACAGTAGCCCTTATTTTCATATGGTATAGAATTTCTGTCAGTAAATTTTCCACCTTCTCTACTGGGTTATTTACTACAGTTACTCGAACAGCTGCATCCCTAGCACCTATAAGACCAAATAATCCTCTGCTTGGTTCCTCTAAAACTTCAATTTGTACGTCCTCTCTACTTACCTGTAACTCCTCCAGCGCTTCTTTAATGGCTCCCTCCACAGTTTTTGAAATCTTGACCACGGATTTCATATTATTTCGTCTCCTCCTTAATATTACCCAAAGACCTTCTAATTATAAGCTGTTGAACTATTTGAGTAATATTGCTTACAATCCAATATAAAGCAACTCCTGCAGGGAATGAACGGGCAGCCGCAAATATCATAACTGTTATAAATACATTCATAAACTTCTGAGTAGATTCTACTTGAGGATTAGATTGAGCACTTGCACTTATGACTAAACTTTGCAAGTATGTAGTCACAGCAGCTAATAAAGGCAAGCCCCAAATGTAAGGATCTGGCTCTCCTAAATTTGGAATCCATAAGAAGCCCTTATTAATAGATTCGAAAAGTGCTGAATCCCTAAAAACAAACTCTACTGGATTTCTTAATACGCTAAACATGGCAAGGATAATAGGGAATTGGATCAATAAAATCAAGCAGCCAGACATTGGATTGTAATTGTGCTCCTTGTACAATTCGGCTAATTTTCTCTGCTGGGTCTGCGGGTCATTTTTATATTTCTTTTGAATCTCTTGTATTTTAGGTTGTAATTCATTCATCTTTTTTGTGGATTTATTCTGGTGCAATGTAATAGGCAAGAGAATAAGTTTAAATATAATTGTAGTAATTATAATAGTAATACCATAATAAGATATGATTTCGTTTTCTGAACCAATGCCAGATACTAAATCGAATATGAATTTCATCAAACTACCCAATATGTTACCTAGAAAAGTCATTTACTAACCCCCAATCACTTTAAAGGATCGTATCCTCCTTCGTTATATGGATTACATCTTAAAATTCGCCTAATGGTTAAATAGGTCCCTTTTAAAAAGCCGTATTTCTGGTAGGCTTCCAAGGAGTACTGGGAACAAGTTGGATAAAACCTACAATGGCTACCCACTAAAATATATTTTGAAATAAATTTTTGATAAAACTTTATTAATAAAATAGCTAATTTAGCCATTATTTTCACCTGAACTCTTAAAAAGATTAGCTAATTTAAATATATGAAAAACAGCGCTTTCCAATTCTTTAAAGCCAATATCTACTACATTTTTTTTAGGTATTAGTATTATATCATATCCATCCTTTATATTTTCTATATTTAATCTAACGATTTCCCTTACTCGCCTTTTTACTCTATTTCTCACAACACTTTTTCCAATTTTCTTAGTAACAGTAAAACCAAATCTGGTATGCTCCAAGCCATTCTTCATTACATACATAACTAAATTCCTATTATAATAATTCTTACCATATTTATATACTCTTTTAAAATCTTCATTCTTTCTCAATCTATTCTTCTTGTTCATAACCTTAACTCCTTGTAGACAAAAAGGCCACTCTATTGCGGCCTTAAGCTGTTAATCTCACTCTGCCTTTTCTTCTCCTATTTCTTAAAACTCTTCTACCAGCTCTAGTTCTCATTCTCTTTCTAAAGCCATGTTCTTTTTTCCTTTGCCTTTTCTTAGGCTGATAAGTCCTTTTCATTTAATTCCACCCCCCTCAACAATATCTATCTATTAATAGAAAAATAGAAGGTTTTCCATTAAACCTTGAATACTACTATAGATTATATTTATTGGGAGAATATATGTCAAGAAAATAAAATCCTATATATCCACAGTTAAATTGTCAACAAGCTATGGATCCTGTGGATAATTTTGTTGATATCCTTAACCATTTTTGATATTATAAAAATAAATGTGGATAAGTTATTTTTTGTTAATATTCTCAAAGTTATTCACAGATTGTTGATAAAATTGTGAATAACTTTTTGCTGCAAGAAGCCCATCCAATGCAAACCAGTGTAATTCTCCCACTTATGCAAGATATTATCCACAAATACTTTATAAACAATATTGTGGATAATATTGATTTTTATAGTTAATAATCATATAATAACATTCTGTGAATAAATTATCCACAATTATTATTCCATATTTTATATATAATTAGTAATAATTTTTTGTGGATAACTTTGTTGATTAGTAAATGGACTTATTTCTACTTATAAAAAATTGAACAAATGGCTATAATCTACACAAAATAGGAGGAATAATAAAATGGTTTCTGAATTAGAAAATATTTGGAATGAAGCCCTAAAATTGATAAAGGTTGAATTAACAGAAGTTAGCTTCAACACTTGGCTGAAAACGATTAATCCCCTTATGATGACAGAGGACAAGATTATTCTTGCAGCACCTAATGAATTCACAAAAGGTATATTAGAAGGCAGATATTTAAACCTAATAAAAAACGCCATCAAGCAGATTACAAATAAGGAATTCAATATCCAATTTACAATCCCAGGAGAGGATTTGAACATAAATGTTGGACAATCTATGGCTCCTAACAATTCTAGTTATAATCAAAGGTCCCAGCTTAATCCTAAATATACCTTTGATACTTTTGTAATTGGAAACAGCAACAGATTTGCCCATGCTGCATCCTTAGCTGTTGCTGAAGCACCAGCCCAAGCATATAATCCTCTATTCATCTATGGTGGCGTAGGCTTAGGAAAAACCCATCTAATGCATGCAATAGGCCACTACATACTAAACCAGACACCTAATGCAAGGGTAGTTTATGTATCATCAGAAAAGTTTACTAATGAATTGATCAATTCCATTAGAGATGATAGAAATAACCAGTTTAGAGACAAGTATAGGAACGTAGATGTCCTATTAATAGACGATATACAATTTATTGCTGGTAAGGAAAGTACCCAAGAAGAGTTCTTCCATACCTTTAATGCTCTACACGATGCAAACAAACAAATAGTAATATCCAGCGATAGGCCTCCTAAAGAAATACCAACTTTAGAAGACCGTTTAAGATCCAGATTCGAATGGGGACTGATAGCAGATATTCAACCACCCGATTTAGAAACTAGGATTGCCATATTAAAGAAAAAGGCAAAAGTTGAAAATATAGATGTAGCCGATGATGTAATGCAATATATTGCTTCAAAAATACATTCAAATATTAGAGAATTAGAAGGAGCTTTAATTAGGATAGTTGCTTACTCCTCATTAACTAACAAGGAGATAACCTTAGAATTGGCTGAAGAAGCCCTAAAAGATATTATATCAGCAGATAAGCCAAAAAAAATTACAGTAGATTTAATCAAAGAAGTAGTATCCAAGGAATTCAACATTAAGATAGAGGACTTTAACTCTAGAAAAAGGACTAGAGCAATAGCCTATCCAAGACAAATTGCCATGTATCTAACTAGGGAATTGACAGATCTTTCCCTGCCAAAGATAGGTGAAGAATTTGGTGGTAGGGACCATACAACAGTAATCCATGCTTATGATAAGATTGTAGAAGATATTTCAAAAAATGATGACTTTAAAAATACTATAGATAAGCTTATAAAGGAAATTAAGGGAGAATAAGCTACATCATTAATTGTAGATAAAGCTGTTAAATATGTGTGGATAACTTTGTAAAGGGGAAAAGAGATTTAATAGTGTGGATAACTATTTGACTTTTTATTTAATTATCCACATGTTATTAAAACTTCTAAATCCTTTTATAATCATTATTTCAACAATTATCAACATATTAACAGCCCCTACTACTATTACTACTAATGTTAGTTTATCTATCTATATCTATAGACAAAGGAGGATTTTTAAATTGAAAATAAAAGTTAACCAAAATACTTTAGCAAACCATATAAGTATAGTCCAAAGAGGAATATCACCTAGGACTACACTACAAATATTAGACGGTATATTATTAGAAGCTTATAATGGAAAATTAAAGTTAACTGCTACAGATTTGGAGATTGGAATAGAAACCTATTTAGATTGTAATATAATAGAGGAAGGTTCAATAGTCATTAATTCCAGGATTTTTGGAGATATAATTAGAAAACTACCCAACTCTACAGTTAGCATAGAGGTAGAGGATAACAATATCAACATAAAATGTGAAAGCTCAGAATTCAACATATTAGGAAGCAATCCTCATGAATATCCAACTCTACCTAAGGTTATTGATGAAAATGCTTTTAAAATACCTAAGGATCTTTTTAAAACTGCCATTAAAAGAACCGTTTTTGCTACTGCAAAAGATGAAACAAGACCTATACTAACAGGGGTCCTATTAAAGTTAGAAGGGAATAAATGCTCCTTTGTATCCCTAGATGGATATAGGTTAGCCCTTTGTAATATAGCTATCAATACAGTTAATGATATTAAGATTATAATTCCAGGTAGGGTTTTAGAAGAATTGAGTAAGATTCTAGGGGATGAGGAAGAAGAGCTTTTAATTTCTACCTCACCAGGCAATATTATATTCAATTTAGGGGATACTATAGTAACTTCTAGACTTTTAGAAGGACAATTCCTAAATTATAAGGATATTATAAGAGAGGAACATGATACGAAGATAATAGTTAATAGAAAAAACTTACAAGCTAGCTTAGAAAGAGCCTCCTTACTAGCCAAAGAAGAAAAGGCTAATTTAGTTAAATTAAACATATATGACAATCAGGTGGTGGTAAAATCTAATACGGAAATAGGAAATGTCCATGAAGTAATTTCATCTAGGCAAGAAGGGGACGATGTAAATATAGCCTTTAACTCTAAATACCTATTAGATGGAATAAAGGTAATAGATGCTGAAGAGATAGAACTTTCCTTTATGGGAAGTTTAAATCCCTGTATAATAAAGCCTGTAGATGATGATAACTATACTTATCTAGTACTACCAGTAAGACTTGCCCAAGATGACTATTAAAATAGGGAGTTGAAAAAATGAAAGAAGTAAAAATAAATACAGAAACTATTAAATTAGATCAGCTACTTAAATTTGCTGGCATTGCCCAGACTGGTGGTCAGAGTAAACTGATGATTAAAGATGGTATGGTACTTGTAAATGGACAAACTGTAACCCAAAGAGGAAAAAAGATAAAAAAAGGAGACATTATAGAAATAAAAAATATGGATAAATTTGTTGTGGTATAATTAAGAAGAAGTAAATAAAACCTCAACCCACGTGGTTGAGGATTTTACGGCTTATTAAGAATTTTTGAGAGGTGCTATTATTGAATGTAGAAAGCATTAGGCTTATTAACTTTAGAAATTATAGGGATATATTTGTAAGCTTAAATAAAAAAACCAACATATTTGTAGGGAAAAATGCCCAGGGAAAGACTAACCTTTTGGAGGCAATATACATTTGTGCAACTGGCAAATCCTTTAGAACTAATAAAGATAGAGAATTAATCAGTTTTGATAAAGAGGCAGCCTATATAGGGGCTAAGGTGAAAGTTAATAATAAGGAAAAGCTGATAGAGATAAAATACGATCTAAGAAGCCAAAAAAGGATAAGGCTTAATAAAATAGAACTTAAAAGCCAAAAAGAATTGGATAGCGGTTTAAATGTGGTAGTTTTTTCCCCAGAAGATTTAAAGCTGGTAAAAGGTGGGCCGGTAGAAAGAAGAAACTTTTTAGATATGAGTATATCCCAAATAAGACCTGTATATAAACACAAGCTAGCCAAGTACAATAAGATACTCCTTCAAAGAAATAATCTGTTGAAAACAGGAAAAGGGTTACAGGAAATAAAAAACCTACTGGACATATTTGACCTACAGTTGGTAAAAGTAGGCACCGATATAATTATAGCAAGATTAGAATTCATAAAAAGGCTATCCCAAATAGCCTTCCATGTTCATAGCAGTTTAACTAGGGGAGAAGAGAAAATCACCATAGGATATAGTCCCACCATTGCCCTTAATGATAACGATAAAAAAGCTATAGAGAAAAATTTTATTCAACAGCTACATGCAAATAGGCAAAAAGATTTACAGCTAGGGGTAACTTCTATAGGCCCCCATAGGGATGATATTAATATAAGGCTAAATGGGAAGGATGCAAGAATATTTGCCTCCCAAGGTCAACAAAGGACCATAGTGTTGACTATTAAATTATGTGAAGTGGAAGTATTGAAGATGGAAAAGGGAGTATATCCAGTCTTATTATTAGATGATGTTTTTTCTGAATTGGATTCGGACAGGAGAAAGTATTTAATTAAAGCTTTTAACAATTCACAGACCATAATTACTGCAACAGAAGTAATAGACTTAGAAGAATTATCTAATGTAGATAAAGCCATATTTTATATAGAAAACGGAAAAATAAAGATGAAGGAGTAGATTTGATGTTTTTGCACATAGGTGGAGATGACTATGTATTTAAGGACGATATAGTAGCCATTCTAGATAGGGACACTGTGAAAGCTTCTAAAGACACCAGTGCATTAATCGAAAAGATGGTAGAGAAGGGTTTATTAAAAAATGGAGAAGTAGATGATGTAAAGACTTATATAATAACTTGCAAAAGAGGAAGGAATAACAGAGGAGAAAAGCAGTATTATCTATATACATCAAACATTTCAACTTCTACTCTATTGCGTAGGAATAATAGATGGAAACAGGATTGGAGGTTAACAAAGTATGACTAAAGAAAACAATAAAAGGAATTATACAGCTAAAGATATCCAGGTATTAACAGGTTTGGAGCCAGTTAGGAAAAGGCCAGGAATGTATATTGGTAGTACTGGCCCTAGAGGTTTACACCATTTAGTATATGAAGTAGTAGATAATAGTATTGATGAAGCTTTAGCTGGAGTTTGTGATACCATCAATGTGATAATAGATAAAGATAATTCCATTACAGTGGAGGATAATGGTAGTGGTATACCTGTTGAAATCCATCCTCAAACAGGAAAAAGTACAGTAGAAACAGTCCTTACAGTTCTCCATGCTGGAGGAAAATTTAATAACTCAGCCTATAAAGTATCTGGTGGTCTTCATGGAGTTGGGGTTTCAGTTGTTAATGCCCTATCTGAATGGTTAGTTGTAAAGGTAAAAAGAAATGGAAAGGAATACATGCAGAAGTTTCAAAGGGGAAAGCCTGTAACAGAACTAGAAGTAATTGGCCAGGCTTCTGGTACAGGGACTACAATAAGCTTTAAGCCTGATAAGGAGATATTTGATAGCATAGAGTTTGACTATGAAACACTACAATATAGGCTTAGGGAAATGGCTTTCTTAAATAAAAAGGTTAAGATAACCTTAGAGGACAAAAGGACTGAAACTAAAGAAGTATTCTACTATGAAGGTGGAATAAAATCCTTTGTAGAGTATTTAAACAAAAATAAAACTCCTATACAAAGGGATATATTATACTTTGAAGCTAAAAAGGATGATGTGCTAGTAGAGCTGGCAATGCAGTATACAGACTCCTATTCAGAAAATATATATACTTTTGCCAACAATATAAATACAGAAGAAGGTGGCTTCCACTTAAGCGGTTTAAGAACAGCCTTAACTAGGGTAATGAATGACTACGGCAGAAAGTATAACTACCTAAAAGAGAGAGACGATAATCTTCAAGGAGAAGACGTAAGAGAGGGATTGACTGCTGTATTATCTGTTAAACTGCCAAATCCTCAATTTGAAGGCCAAACTAAAACTAAACTTGGAAATAGTGAGATAAAGGGGATTGTAGAATCTATTGCTTATGACCATATAAGTGCTTTCCTAGAAGAAAATCCAAGTGAAGGTAAGAATATAATGGAGAAGGCAATCAATGCAGCAAGGGCCAGGGAAGCTGCAAAGAAAGCCAGGGAGATTTCTAGAAAGAGAAGTATTTTAGATAATACAACATTGCCCGGGAAACTGGCAGATTGTCAGGAAGATAATGTAGAAGTTACAGAAATATTCTTAGTAGAGGGAGATTCAGCTGGTGGTAGTGCAAAGCAAGGAAGAGATAGAAGGAATCAGGCTATACTTCCCCTAAGGGGTAAGATAATGAATGTTGAAAAGGCTAGACTAGATAAAATATTAGAATATGAAGAGATAAGATCCATGGTAGCAGCCTTTGGAACTGGCATAGGAAAAGACTTTGATATAAGCAAACTAAGATATGGAAAGATAATAATAATGACAGACGCAGATGTGGATGGAGCCCATATTAGGACTTTACTTTTAACCTTCTTCTATAGATATATGAGACCTTTAATAGAAAATGGGAATATTTATATAGCTCAACCTCCCCTTTATAAGGTATCAAAAGGAAGGAAGGAGTATTATGTATATAGCGACCAAGAATTAGAGGAACTACTGAAAAAAATAGGAAGAAACAACTATACAATCCAGAGATACAAAGGTTTGGGAGAGATGAATCCAGAACAACTTTGGGAAACCACAATGGATCCAGAAAAGAGAATACTATTAAAGGTAAATATTGAAGATGCAATGGTGGCAGATGAGATATTTACTACACTAATGGGCAATAAGGTAAAACCTAGAAGAGAGTTCATCCAGAAGAATGCAAAACAAGTTAGAAACCTAGACATATAGTAGACGTTCTAAGTGCCAATAAACCAAGGAGGGATTCAGTTGAACAACGAAGGGAGCAACGTAAACAACATAATTAACATAAATATAGAAGATGAAATGAAAAAATCTTACCTAGACTACGCCATGTCGGTAATTGTAAGTAGGGCTTTGCCTGATGTAAGGGACGGGCTAAAGCCTGTTCATAGAAGAATACTGTATGCCATGAATGAGTTAGGTAATACCCCAGACAAACCCTATAGGAAATCTGCTAGGGTAGTAGGGGATGTACTGGGTAAATACCATCCCCATGGGGATAGTTCTGTCTATGATGCTATGGTTAGACTTGCTCAGGATTTTAACACCAGATATCCATTAGTAGATGGCCATGGAAACTTTGGTTCTATAGATGGTGATAGCCCTGCAGCTATGCGTTATACTGAAGTGAGAATGACAAAAATTGCCATGGAAATGCTCAGGGATATAAACAAAGACACTATAGATTATAGGCCTAACTTTGATGAAACATTAAAAGAACCTGTGGTATTGCCTTCTAGATTTCCAAATCTATTGGTAAATGGTTCCTCAGGTATAGCCGTTGGAATGGCTACTAATATTCCACCCCATAATTTAAGAGAAGTAATAGATGGCCTTGTGATGCTTATAGATGAACCTGACACTACTGTAGATGAACTAATGAAAGTAATTAAAGGGCCAGATTTTCCAACTGGTGCAATGATAATGGGTACTGATGGAATAAAAGCTGCCTTTAGAACAGGCAGGGGCAAAATCCAGCTTAGAGCTGTAGCCAATATTGAGGAGACCACAAGGGGAAGGCAGAGGATTGTAGTAACTGAAATACCCTATCAAGTAAATAAGGCAAACCTTATTGAGAAAATAGCTGAGCTAGTCAGGGATAAGAAAATAGAAGGCATATCAGACCTAAGGGATGAATCTGATAGAGAAGGTATGAGGATTGTAATAGAACTTAAGAGAGATGCAAATCCTAATGTGGTCCTTAACAACCTATACAAACAAACCCAATTACAAACAACTTTTGGAGTAATAATGTTGGCCTTGGTAGATGATGAACCAAAGATATTAAACTTAAAACAGATGCTTACCCATTATATAGACTATCAAAAAGAAGTAGTTACAAGAAGGACCCAATATGATTTAAATAAGGCTGAAGAAAGGGCCCACATAGTAGAAGGCTTAAAAATAGCCCTTGATCATATAGATGAAGTTATTAATATAATCAGAAGCTCTAAAGAAGAAGCTACAGCAAAGAAAAGGCTTATGGAAAGCTTCGGCCTTTCAGAAAAGCAAGCTCAAGCCATCTTAGATATGAGGCTTAGAAGGTTAACAGGACTAGAAAGGGAAAAGCTTGAAGAAGAATATGAAGCACTAATTAAAGAGATAAATCGCCTTAAAGAAATATTAGCTAGCGAAAGGATACTATTAAATACAATCAAAGAAGAGCTATTAGAAATAAAGGAAAAGTATGGAGATGACAGAAGGACTAGGATAATGCCAGCAGTCGATGAAATAGATATAGAAGATATGATAGAAAAAGAAGATGTAATAATTACTCTAACCCATAATGGCTATATAAAGAGAATGCCTGAGTCAACTTATAGAACTCAAAGAAGGGGTGGTAAAGGAATTATAGGCCTTACAACTAGGGAAAATGATTTTGTAGAGAACCTTTTAATTACTTCAACCCATGATACCATACTATTCTTTACAAATAAGGGTAAAGCTTATTTATTAAAGGCTTATGAAATACCAGAAGGTAAAAGGCAGGCTAAGGGTACCAATATAGTAAACCTTCTAAACTTAGAAAGGGATGAAAATATAACTGCTGTTATTCCAATTGATGAATACAACCCAGAAAGCAATTTAATATTTGTAACTAAAAAAGGAAAAATAAAGAAAACTAAAATGCATCTATTTAAGAACATAAGAAGAAGTGGAATAATAGCAATCAATTTACAAGAAGATGACGAACTAATCCAAGTAAGAGAAACAGATGGCACAAGAGAATTGATACTAGTTACTTCTAGAGGAATAGCCATCAGATTTAGTGAAGAAGACGTCAGAGAAATGGGAAGAAATGCTACAGGAGTAAAAGCTATTACACTGGCTGATAATGATGAAGTTGTGGCAATGGATTTAGTTGAAGAAGGGAAGCAGCTGTTAGTAGTAAGTGAATACGGCTATGGAAAGAGGACTGAACTAGAGGAATACAGATGTCAAACTAGAGGAGGAAAGGGCTTAAAAACATATAATATAAAAGATAAAACAGGCTTATTGGTATCAGCTAAAGTAGTAGATGATGAAGACGAAATAATAATGATATCTAAAGCTGGAACAATAATAAGGCTTAATGCAAAAGATATATCTATTACTGGTAGGAGTACCCAAGGAGTAAAATTAATGAAAATAGAAGAAGATGATAGGATAATGGCCGTGGCAAAATATGTAGATAAGGAATAAAAAACAGCTAATTTTAGCTGTTTTTTTCATTTCCTACTATTTTACTTTACATTGACTTCTATTTATTGTAGAATTTAATTAATGAAAAGGGGGGACTATTATGTCTTTAAGTGTAAATATAGCTTTTAATGAAAAGGAAAATTTTTGGCTTGTAAAACCAAAAGGAGAAATTGACATATATACATCACCAGAATTTAATGAGAAGCTGGTAAAAGCTTTAAAGGATAAAAAAGCTGATATTGTAATAGATGGACAAGAGCTAGACTATTTAGATAGTACTGGCCTTGGTACTTTAATAAGCATATTTAAACTTTTAAAGGAAAATGGAAACAAGGTTTACATTAAGAATATAAAACCAAATATAAAGAAGCTATTTTATATTACTGAGTTGGACAAGGTATTTATAATTGAGGAGTGATAAAAATGAGTAGGGATATATTTAAATTGTCCATTCCTGGGAAGCCTGATTATATTTCTGTAGCCAGATTAACATCTTCTGCTATAGCCAGTAAAGTAGGTTTAAACTTAGAAGAAATTGAAGATATAAAGGTATCCTTATCAGAAGCTTGTACTAATGCTTTAAAAAGAACAGACGAAATAAATATACAATTTGAAGTAGATGATGAAAAGTTTATTATGATAGTAGAAAATGTATCCTTTTCTCATAATAGTGAAGATAAATTGGCTAAAGAATTGGAAATGGGGATTCTTATTATGAAATCCCTAATGGATGAAGTAAAAATATCTGATAAAGGGGTTGAATTGATTAAGTATATAAAGGATGGTAATAAAAATGATTATAAGCTATCAATCTGATATGAAGGAATTGGCAAAAGAAGATGTTAAAGCTCTATTTAAAAAATATAAAGAAACAAAAGATAAAAGTATAAGGGATTTTCTAATAGAAAAGCATTTATATATAGCAGAAATATTAGCTAAAAAATACGCAAATAGAGGAATTGAATATGATGATATATATCAAGTTGCATCTTTAGGCTTAATCTATGCAATAGATAGGTACGATGTAGATAAGGGATATGAATTTTCAAGTTTTGCTACCCCTACTATCATAGGTGAAATAAAAAAATACTTTAGAGATAAGGGGTGGGCTATAAAAGTTCCACGCAGAA
>CALBUB010000012.1 GCA_937967955.1 uncultured Bacillota bacterium
TTCAACAATTGGCAACAATTTAGCCTCTTGTGCTATTTGAACATCCGTCTTCACTTATATACCCTCCTTGTTTTTTATTTTTTTAACATAAAAATTAGTAAAAATATTACAAATATTCTGCATACGCTTATTGAGTATAATTATATCAAATAAACAACAATTTTGGAATATTTCTATTAGCTTATTGAGGTTTTTTATGAAAAAATTTCCCCATTTGTATTAACACAAAAAAACTGGCTGTGATAGCAGATAAGATATATTCTTTTGTTTCACTTCTATATTTCCATTCCATAAATGAATGAAAGCAAACAATAAGAATAGCCCTCGCAATTTAATATCTTTAAAATAAAGAGATACTATAATTTCCAAAACAACTATAGCTATGATCATCAAATTGTCTAACCATAGGTGCATCCTATTGACATGCTTGTAAAAAAAAGCCTTTTGTTATAATTTGTATATTAAACTTATTCTTTAAAACAATATATACTAAAAAATAAACTATCAACAAACTTATAACATACATCATGAATGTCATTATACTTTACTCCTTAACATCTTGTATATATACATATATTATTCCAAACATTACAACTATTGTCAAGATTGTTGAATATAAGACAAGTCTTTTTCTAGTCTTAAAAACTATGCCAACCTTACAGTAAATTTTCATCAACCAATTGTATATATGCTGGAAAACATAAAATGGCAGAAAGATATATCTTCCTGCCTTGATTATTATATGATCGTATAATTTCATCAATTGCTAAGAGATTTATCTTTACAAAATATAGTTTATCCATTTAATGTAGCCAATTTATCATCCTTTATGGAATATAATTTATGGTTCTTAATATAAAGTATATAATCTGCAAGATTATCCAATTCAGAACCATGAGTAATAGCAATAATTGTCTTTTCTTTTTTAAGTTTGCCAATATAATCAGTCAGCCTTTCTATGGTACCTTTATCTAAATTGGTAAAAGGTTCATCTAATATAATACATTCTTTATCTTGTGAGAGTACCCTTAATAAATTAAGCTTTTGTTGTTCTCCAAAGCTCAGATTTACTAGCTTATCTGAAATCAATTTATCATCAAAGCTAATTTTTAATATATCTAATAATTCTTTTTTAATAGGTTGACCAAACATATTCTCATTTAAATCACCATCAACCAATAACACAGGATAAGTCAAATAAGCACTATTAGATAAAGTTTTATTTAATTTTATATGGCCTACTACACTATCCACATCAGAATATCCTGTTATATAATTTAAAAACATAGATTTACCACTGCCATTCTCACCTTTAATAACTATTAATTTATTTTTAGGAATTTTTAAGTTTTTAACTTCAAAGAGAAGTTTATCCTTATCAGAAGTAGTATAAAAATTAGCACCTTGAATTTCAACTAGATCTGTAAAATCTTCCTTATATAATTTTTCAAATCCTGATAATTTGAAAGAATTATTTTCTAATTCTACTAACCTATCAATATGTACTTGATTTATATCTTTATGGATTAATATTTCAAAACAGCGATTAACTGGTTCTTTTAGTAAGCCAGAAAGTTGAAACATAAGCAAGATTATTCCTACTGTCAAATGTCCTTTTAAGTATAAGTAAGTAGAAACCCATAAAATAACCACTTGGAATGTAGCTGATAAAATATCAGGTATATTTTTTGCTACAATTTCATAAAATCTATACTTCTTAATAAAATCTAAATAATTATCAACTTTATTTTTATATCTGGATAAAAAGTAATCTTCTGCACCAGCTATATTTATGGGTCGTTTTGATTCCACAACTTTTTTGATTTCCGTTAAAAAAGCATCTTGGGTTGGAAGTCCTTCTTTTTGGTAATTGGAAATCTTTTTACTGGGTCTATTTATTACTATCCAACATAATGGTATATATAAAGTAAATAATATTCCGAAATAAATATTAATATAGCTGGATATTATTAACAAAATTATTATGCATAATATATTTCCAAAAAGTTGAACATTTATATGACCGTATATATCACCAAAAGTAAATGCAGATGATGTAGCTATATTCATATAATATCCTTTGTCCTTTTTATTAAATTCTTTCTGTGTAAGCTTAAATACATTAGAAATTACCGATATAGATTCTTCACAGGATTTTTTCAACTGTAATTTTAGAGGAAAATATTGACCAAGAAAAATCGAGGCCACTCCACTCACTATTGTTAAACCTAAAATAACTAATAAACTTAAATATAAATCCCCTGATCTTGTACCGGTTAATATATCAAAAAACATAGAAATAACGACACTAATAGATATGGAACATAACATTGCAAACACAATACCAATAATTAAGGATAGATTTTTTTTATTGATTTCAATTATTTTTTTCATATACATTACCTCTCAATAACAGATTTGTCATAAATTGAATCACTCTTCAATTTACTTTTTATTGCTCTTCTTTAGTCTATATTATTGCATAAAGTTAATTATTTTACTTTGTATTAAAATATTAACATTAAAAGAAAATATTGTCAATATTTTTTGAATTATTAAATTTTTTTAATCATTTTATTTAATAATTATTACAATGTATTGAAAAATAACAAAACTTCAGGCCATAAATAAGCCTGAAGTTATTTGCCTATATCCCTTCTATAATAGGATCCATAAAACTGTATTTTATCTATATTCCCATAGACCTTTTCTTTTGCCTCCTTTAAGGATTTACCTAAAGCTGTAACTGATAATACCCTTCCTCCATTGGTTAATAGCTTTCCAGCTTCATATTTAGTACCATTGTGAAAGAGGATTATATCCTCATCTAAATTGTCCCAGCCAGTTATTTGAAAGCCTTTTTCGTATTCTAATGGATAGCCTTTTGAAGTTAACACTACTGTTAAGCAATTGTCCTCTTTCCATCTAATATGGGCTGGCTCTAGAGTGCCTTCTATAGTTCTTTCAAATAATTCCACTATGTCTGTATCAAGACGAGGCATTAGCACTTCTGTTTCTGGATCTCCAAAGCGAACATTAAACTCTAATACTTTTGGTTCTCCCTTTACAATCATCAGCCCTATATAGAGGATGCCCTTGTATCTTAAGCCTTCCTCTTCAAGGCCATATTGAATCCTATCTATTATCTCTTTTTCTACTTTTTCCATAAGCTCCTCTGTGATAATTGGGCTAGGTGAAATACAGCCTACTCCTCCCGTATTGGGGCCTGAGTCTCCTTCATATATCCTTTTATAGTCCTTAGCACTTTCCATAGGGATTAACCTATTAGCTGAAACAAAACATAGTAAGGAGGCTTCTACTCCATCTAGGAACTCTTCTATTACTACAGTTTTGCCTTCACTACCAAATTTTTTATTTACTAATATATCCTCTAATACCTTAACTGCCTCTTCTCTAGTATTACATATTTCTACCCCTTTTCCTAAACACAAGCCATCGGCTTTAATCACCACTGGATAGGAAAATTCATCAAGGCCCTTTACAGCTTCATCAAAGCTAGTATAAGTCATATAATTAGCTGTAGGGATATTATACTTTTTCATAAAACCTTTTGCATAAGCCTTGCTTCCTTCCAGCAAGGCACAGCTTCTATCTGGGCCAAATATCCTTAGGCCCTTTTCTTCAAAGCTATCTACAATACCTAAGGCTAAAGGCTCTTCAGGGCCAACTACTGTTAAGTCTATATCCTTTTCAAGGGCAAATTTTAGTAGTCTATCTATATCCTTTCCATCTATATCCACATTTTCTGCAACAAGCCTTGTCCCTCCATTGCCTGAAGCACAGTAGACTTTGCTTACTTTTTCTGATTGGGCTATCTTCCAACACAGGGCGTGTTCTCTTCCACCACTACCTATGACTAGAACCTTCATAATTTACCCTCCTAGTGTTTAAAATGTCTAATACCAGTAAATATCATGGCTATGTTGTGCTTATTGGCTTCCTCTATGACGTCCTTATCTCGGATAGAACCTCCTGGTTGTATGATTGCTGTTACTCCAGCTTTACCTAGTATTTCAATGGAATCTCTAAAGGGGAAGAAGCCATCGGAAGCTAATACACTGCCAACTACCTTTTCCTTAGCCCTTTTAATTGCATTTTCTACTGCCCAAAATCTGTTAACTTCACCTAAACCTATGCCTATGGTTCCCTTATTCTTAGCAATTACTACTCCATTGGATTTTACATTCTTTACTGCCTTCCAAGCAAAGAGTAGGTCTTCCATTTCCTCTTCTGTGGGCTTTCTGTCAGTAACTACTTGGAAGCTGTCTAATAGCTGGACCATATCCTTTTCCTGTAGAAGTAGGCCTCCTGTTACATGTTTAAATTCCATATCCTCCTTATCTACAGCAAACTCCCCTACTTCTAGTAGCCTTATGTTCTTCTTTTTAGTTAAAATCTCAAGAGCTTCCTCAGTAAAAGCTGGGGCTATTACTACCTCTAAAAATATTTTGCTCATCTCTTTAGCTACAGCTGTATCTATCTTTCTATTGGCTGCAACAATACCTCCGTATATGGATTCAGTATCACATTCATAAGCCTTTATGTAGGCTTCCAATAGATCCTTTCCACTGCCTATACCACAAGGGTTAGTATGCTTTATGGCAACTATGGTTGGCTCGTGGAATTCCTTTACTATGTTAAGGGCTGCCTCTCCATCATTTATGTTGTTAAAGGATAATTCTTTGCCGTGAAGTTTGTTTGCCCTGGCAATAGTAGTTTCCCCTGCCATTGGACTTTGGTAGAAGGCTGCCTTTTGATGGGGGTTTTCCCCATATCTTAATTGGTTTTTCAATTTATAGCCAAAAGTTACATATTCAGGGAATTCTGCTTTTTCCAGTTCATTAAAATAGTTGGATATGAGATTGTCATAATAGGCTGTATAGTTGAATACTTTTCTAGCTAGATATAGTCTAGTTTCTAGCTTAGTTTCTCCCTTTTCCTTAAGCTCCTTTAATACCCTTGGATAATCCTTTGGATCTACTATTACAGTTACGTATTTATAGTTTTTAGCTGCTGCCCTTATCATGGAAGGGCCACCTATGTCTATATTTTCAATTATGGCCTCATGGGAAGCATTTCCATCTTTTATAGTCTCTTCAAAGGGATATAGATTGTTAACTACCAGGTCTATAGGGCCTATATTCAGTTTTTCTAATGTATCCACATGGTCTTTATTATCCCTTTTAAAGAGTATGCCTCCATGAATATAGGGATTTAGGGTTTTTACCCTGCCTTCTAGTATTTCTGGAAAGCCTGTAATGTCTTCTATGTCTATTACCTCTATACCAGCTTCCTTAAGCTCCTTATAAGTACCCCCAGTAGATATTATCTGCCAACCTAAACCTTTTAACTCCTTGGCAAATTCCACAATTCCCGTCTTATCATAAACGCTTATAAGTGCCCTTTTCATCTAATCACTCCTTGTCTATTTTTACCTTCCTGCCCTCTACAGTAAGCTTGCCCTTACAAAATAAGCTAACTGCCTCTACTAATATTTTGTGTTCCACCTTTAAAACCTTTTTACTTAAGGTCTCTACAGTGTCATCTTCATCTACTGGTACCACTTCCTGTAGTATAATAGGGCCTCTGTCAGCCTCTTCATTTACAAAATGGACTGTGGCACCAGTGTATTTAACCCCATAATCCAGGACTGCCCTATGGACTCTTTCACCATAGTAGCCTTTCCCTGAAAAGCTGGGTATTAGTGAAGGATGGATATTTATAATCCTGTTTTCATAAGCCTTAACAAACTCCTTAGAAAGTATTTTCATATAGCCTGCTAAAACTATCAGCTCCACATGCCTCTTTTTAAATTCTTCTATAAGCCTTCTATTATAGCTAATATCATCATAAGCCTTAGGATCTATAAATAGGCCTTCAATGTTTTCCTTTTGGCATCTTACTAGGCCATAGGCATCCTTCCTATTGGATATGACCAGCTTTATTTCTCCAGCAATTTTCCCTTCCTTAATTCCATCTATTATGGCCTGTAAGTTGGTACCATTTCCTGAGATAAGCACCCCTATGTTTACCATAGGACTACTCCTTCCTGGCCAGCCTTTATTTCTCCTAATATATAGAAGTCTTCTTTTTTGTCTTTTAAGTAATTAGCTATAGAATCTAATTCAGCCTTATCTACTGCCAATACCATGCCTACTCCCATATTGAAGGTGCTGTACATCTCTTTTTTCTCTATGTTGCCCCATTTTTGTAATAGGTGGAATATAACTGGCACCTTTATAGTAGAAGTATCAATATGGGCTGTTAAGCCTTTTGGCAACATCCTAGGAATATTCTCATAAAAGCCTCCACCAGTTATATGGCTTATGCCCTTTATGTTAAACTTACCTATTAAGTCTAAAACTACTGGTACATATATCCTAGTAGGTATTAAAAGCTCTTCCCCTATGGTCTTACCTAGTTCAGGAATATGTCTGTCTATATCCATCTTTTCCTTTTCAAATACTATCTTCCTTACTAGGGAATAGCCATTGCTGTGGATTCCACTGGAAGGAAGGCCAATGAGCATATCTCCTTCTTTGATGTTTTCGCCAGTTATAATCTTACTTTTATCTACTATGCCTACACAAAAACCTGCCAGGTCGTATTCATCTTTCTTATAGAAGCCAGGCATTTCTGCTGTTTCTCCACCAATAAGGGCACAGCCTGCCTGTATACAGCCATTGGTTATGCCTTCTACAATGCTGGCCATCTTTTCTGGTATCAGCTTGCCTGTGGCTATATAGTCTAGGAAAAATAATGGCTTAGCTCCTTGGCATACTATATCGTTGACACACATGGCTACACAGTCTTGGCCTATGGTATTGTGTTTATCCATCATAAAGGCTATTTTAAGCTTAGTTCCCACTCCATCGGTACCAGATACTAAAACTGGCTCCTTATAATCTTTTACATCTAGCTGGAATAGGCCAGAAAAACCTCCTATATCTGATAGAACCCCTGGTATATAGGTTTTTTTAAGCATTCCCTTAATTAAATTTACCGATTTATAGCCGGCTTCCTTATCTACACCTGAATCTTTATAACTTAAAGACATCTAATCACCTCATTTTCACTATTAAACAGGATAATTTCCATCAATACAGCCTGTGCAAAAGCCCATTTCCTCCCCTATGGCTTTAATAAGACCTTCAAGAGATAGGTAGTATAGGGAATCAGCTCCTATTTCCTTTTTTATCTCTTCTACAGTCATATTGGCTGCAATAAGATTTTCCTTACCTGGAGTATCCATGCCTAAATGGCAGGAATTAGTTACTGGAGGAGAGGCTACTCTTACATGGATCTCCTTTGCACCAGCCTCCCTTAAAATCCTTACAGTCCTCTTTATAGTTGTGCCTCTGACTATAGAATCATCCACTAATACTACCCTTTTTCCTTTAATGGTTTCCCTAAGGGCATTTAGCTTTATCTTGACTCCTAACTCCCTTAGCTGTTGGGTTGGTTGTATAAAGGTCCTGCCTATATATTTATTTTTAATAAGGCCTTCCCCATAGGGTATTTTTGATTCCTCTGCATAGCCTATGGCAGCTACAATTCCTGAATCAGGGGCCCCTATGACTACATCTGCCTCTGTAGGGTATTCCCTATAAAGCTGTTTTCCAGCTTCCACCCTAGCCCTGTATACACTTCTACCATCTATATAGCTGTCAGGTCTTGCAAAATATATGAATTCAAATAGGCAGTGGCTTTTTTCCTTAGGCTTTTTATCTAAAACTCTAATTCCCTTTTGGTCTATAGAGATAAGTTCTCCTGGCTCTATATCCCTTATAAATTCTGCACCTATGGTATCAAAGGCACAGGATTCAGAAGAAATTATATAGTCATCCCTAAATTTTCCTAGGCTAAGAGGCTTTAAACCAAAGGGGTCCCTGGCCCCTATTAGCTGTTCTTGGGTCATTATAACTAGACTGTAGACACCTTTTATTTCAGCTATGGCCTTTAAAACAGCCTCCTCAAAGGGCATATGGCCATAATGGGCTATAAGTCTTGCAAGTACTTCTGCATCCAGCTCCGACTGGAACAAAACTCCTTCCTTAATTAGCTTCTTTCTTATCTGGGCTGCATTTACAATTCTTCCATCAAGGGCTAAGGCTAAGGCTCCCGTTTTAAAGCCACAAGTTAAGGGGAGTATATTGTTAATCCTTTCTCCTTCATGGTAGGCCCCATATCTTACATGGCCGACAGCTATGTTTCCCCTAAACCATTCAAATAATTCCTGAGAAAAGACATCATGGATAAGGCCGAAACCCTTATGGTAATCTATAAAGCCATTGTTGTTTATGGCCATTCCACTGCTTACCTGCCCCCTGTGCTGTAGTGCATATAGGCCGTAGTAGGTAATTTGTGGAATATCGTTGTTTTCCTTACTGTATATACCTATTATTCCACTCAAAGTAAAACCTCCTTACAGAGACTGGACTTCTCTATCCATCTTCATCACATCTTCTGCCATTTCTTTTTTGTATTCTTTAAATTTCTCCCTTAATTCTGGATACTTAACAGATAAAATCTGGACTGCTAAAAGGCCTGCATTTTCTCCTCCATCAATGGCAACGGTAGCTACCGGCACTCCCTTTGGCATCTGTACCACTGAAAGCAAGGAATCCAACCCATCCATGGTAGAGGATTTGGCAGGAAGCCCTATTACAGGCAAGGCAGTTATGCCAGCTATTACTCCTGCAAGATGAGCTGCCTTTCCTGCTATTGCTATTATTACTTCTATTCCTTCCTCTTCTGCTTTTTGGGCAAACTCATGGGCAATATGGGGAGTCCTGTGGGCAGATATGACCCTAAGGTCATAATCTACCCCAAATCTATCTAATATATTGGCAGCTTTCATAGCTAACTCCTTATCAGAAATACTTCCCATTACAATAGCAACCTTCATATTAAAACCTCCTATTTATAATAGTTAACCCCAGCTTCAAATATATTAGGCCTTCCTATGCTTTCTACATTCTTATATAGGTCCTTTCCTACCCTATCTATATTTGTTACAGTACCGTATACCCTTCCATCTAGACTTGTTAAGGACTCAATACTTAAGTCTGAGCCTGTAGGATTGTAATCTACAAATTGGGTAGCTATTTGACCTGGTGCTAATTCCTTACCATTTAGTATTATCCTACCTTCCCTTGTGGCTATAGGTACTGTGTATACATCTCCTACCTTCATTCCACTTAGCCAAGGGGAAAGGTTGGATACCACTTTTACGTTGACCATAGTGGAAATAAACTGGCCAGTTTTATTGTGGGCTATATAAGGCCTTCCTATAAGGCCTAGTTTTATCAGACTAGTAAGGCCTGCACCTATACCTAATACTAAACCATCCCTTACTGTTAAGTGTTCTTCTAAGGTTTCCTTTAATAATGGATGGTTAAATAGTATATTTAGTAGTTTTCCTCCTGTTTCTGGCTCATTGCCAAATATGAAGCCATTGGCAAAGCCTAATATCTGGCAGTTTCTAATCTTTTCTGCTAATTCCTTAATAGATCCATCTATTAAATCCTTAGTTAGGGACTTAAATACATAGGTTTCTACTTCAGCTCCAGCTTCTTCAAAGGCCTTTGCCATATCGTATTCTCCATTGGTTCCTGGGAATACTGGAATAAGGACTCTTGGTTTTGCTATAGCTTTTAGTTTCTTAATTTTACTTCCTTCAGTGTATAAAACTTCCTTTCCTTCTACTTTCTCCTCTTGTGTTGAGAATACATCTTTAAGGGGCTTTTCCCAAGCTGCAATTATTTCATCAAGTAGCACCACTTCTTCTCCCAGTTCAATTTGTTCCTCTTCTATAGTTGTTCCTAAGAAGGAATAGTCTACATCACCAAATAGTTCTTCTAAGTTGGCTTCTTCTTTTATTTCAAGGACTATAGAGCCATATAGGGGTTTATATATTCTATCTAATACTTCTTCTTGGAAACTAAAGCCAATTTTATTTCCAAAGGCCATTTCACATATGCTTCTTGCCAGGCCCCCAAATTTTACAACAGAACTTGAAAGTACATAGCCTTTATCTATTAATTCCTTAATCTTTGTGTAAGCCTTTTTAAGCTTTTCAAAATCCACAAGGCCTACCCTATCTATTGGAACATTTACTGCTACCACCTTAGAGCCTATCCTTTTAAATTCCTTAGAGATTATGTTATCTACACTTTCTGTAGTTACTGCAAAGCTTACAAGAGTTGGTGGCACATTTAAATCTTCAAAGGTTCCGCTCATGCTGTCTTTTCCACCGATGCTAGGTATATCTAATTCCTTCTGTACCAGGAAGGCTCCTAATAGGGCTCCAAAGGGTTTGCCCCATTTTTCTGGCTCTTCTCCTAATCTTTCAAAGTACTCTTGGAAGGTTAGTCTAATCCTTCTATAATCCCCACCCAGGGCTACTACTTTAGCAATAGACTCAATTACCGCATAATAGCCTCCATGGAAGGGGCTCCACTGGGATAAGAATGGATCGTAACCACAAGTCATTATGGAACAAGTTTTAGTTTCTCCCTTTAATACTGGCAGCTTTGCTACCATACCTTCTTGAGGGGTAAGCTTATATTTTCCTCCAAGCTGCATCAACACTGTACCAGCACCTGCTGTACTGTCGAACCTCTCTATTAGGCCTTTCTGGGAGCCAGTGTTTAGCTGGGCCATATTTTCTATGAAAGCCCTCTTTATATCTTTTCCTGAAATATGGGCTGGCTTCTTGCTAAAGTAAGGTTCTCCTTCTGGTGCTTTTATTTTTACTTTAGCCTTCTTCCTTATACCGCTGGTATCTAAAAATTCCCTTTTTATATTGGCAACCTCAATGCCCCTCCAGACCATGTAGAGTCTGTTATTATCAGTAACTTCTGCAATTACTGCTCCTTCTAAGTCTTCTTCCTCTAAATAGCCCATAAACTCTTCCAGGTCTTCCTTAGAAATTACCACTGCCATTCTCTCCTGGGACTCGGATAAGGCTATTTCCCAGCTTTTTAGCCCTGGATATTTTAAGGGCACCTTATCTAAATCTATATATAGGCCATCGGCCAATTCTCCTACAGCTACAGCAACTCCACCAGCACCAAAGTCGTTACACTTCTTTATAAGCCTTGTTACTTCCGGCCTTCTAAAGAGCCTTACTATCTTTCTTTCTACAATAGGATTCCCTTTTTGTACTTCTGTGCCAAAGGCTTCCATGGCCTTGTCTGTATGTTCCTGGGATGAGCCAACGGCTCCTCCTATACCGTCTCTACCGGTTCTACCTCCAATAAGGAGTACCAAATCTCCTTTTTCTGGCTTTTTCCTAACAACCCAATCTTTTGGTGCTGCTGCTACCAGGGCTCCTAACTCCATCCTCTTAGCCAAGAAGCCTTCATGGTAGAATTCTTGAACGTAGCCAGTAGCACTACCTATCTGGTAGCCATAGGAACTATAGCCTTCTGCAGCAGTTTTAGTAATCTTTCTTTGGGGCAGCTTACCCTTTAATGTCTCCTCAAAGCTCCTTCTTGGATCGGCTGCTCCAGTAATCCTCATGGCCTGATATACATAGGCTCTACCTGATAGAGGGTCCCTTATGGCTCCTCCAAGACAAGTGCTAGCACCTCCAAAGGGCTCTATTTCAGTAGGATGGTTATGGGTTTCATTTTTAAACATGAGAAGCCATTTTTCCTTTTTCCCGTCAATATCCACATCTACTTCAATAGAAGCAGCATTTACCTCATCGGATTCTTCCTTATCCTCTAATAAGCCCTTTTTCTTTATCTCCTTCATATTAATAGTAGCTAAGTCCATAAGGCATATGGGTTTTTTCTTCTTGTTTTCATATACGTATTCCCTTGAGGATAAGTATTCTTTAAGGGCTTTTTCAAATATTTCCTTATATATTCCCTCATCTATGTCCACTTGGGTGATCTCTGTTGAGAAAGTTCTATGTCTACAATGGTCCGACCAATAGGTGTCTATTATCTTCAATTCTGCTACTGTTGGGTCCCTATCTTCTTCTTTAAAGTAGTTTCTACAGTAAAATAAATCGTCTATATCCATTCCTAAACCTAATTTCTGCCTTACCTTCTCCAGTTCATCTATATCCATGGAAATAAAGCCTTCTACTATTTCCACATATTCTTCTGCATCCTTTTCTTCTTCGTATATTACATAATCTAGGGGAATTTCTGTTGACTCAGTAGGATTTATATAGTAAGCCTTTATCTTTTCTAAATCCTCATCAGATACATTCTTTAGTATTATTATTTCTGAATGCTTGATAGTGACTTCCTCAAAACCTAAAAATATAGTTACTAACTTATTTACTGCATCCTCCCTTTGGTTGTATTGTCCCCTTAGGCTTTTTACTCTAAAGGCCTTTTCGTCTTCTGCCAGGGATATGAAATCTTGGTAGATAATATCCAATTGGGGTTCGTATAGGACTGAATCTACTATTTTTTGTACTTGTTCCTCTGTAGCCTTGAATATTTCGTATACATTTAGGACCCTAACGCCTTCTAAGTTAGTAATTTTAAGATAATCTTTAAATTCCTGAAACAATTCCTTAGCCTTTGTATTCACCTGTTCCTTTTTTTCAATAATTATCCTTTTCATCCTTATCCTCCTTAAATTTAAATAGCCCAGTCAGGTAGGCAAGCGAAACCTACCCGACTGGGCTTTTATCCCTTCGGTGTAATGCCAATAGGCATCTGT
>CALBUB010000013.1 GCA_937967955.1 uncultured Bacillota bacterium
GAGATAGAAAAGTAAATATAGTTTTTAACTACAACATTATTATACGAGGAGGTATTAAGGAGGAAAATACCTCCTTTTTTATTTTTTAAAGAAAAGTTAAGATATATAAAAAAATATTAAGAAAAAATAATATATCTTTAGTAAATGGTAAAATTTAACTAAATATTATAGTATATGAATGTTGAATATTATAAAGTAAAATAGTATATTTAAATTAAAGTCAAAGAAAGTCAAAGTAAAACTATAATCATAAAGGAGGTAGATAGGATGTTTGGACTAACACCTTATAGAGATAGAAGGGGCTTAAGAAGAAGATGGATGGACATAGATGATATGTTTGACAACATGGTAGATTATATGTTTAATAATTTCTTCAATGATGTGGGTTATAGGGTAATGGACCATAATCCTATGAAAGTAGACATTAAAGAATACGAAGACAAGTATTTACTAGAAGCAGAATTACCAGGTGTTAACAAAGAGGATATAAAAGTTGAAATAAGGAATGATATACTAACCATATCAGTAGATAGAAAGGAAGAAATAAAAGAAGAAAGAGAAAATTATATTAGAAGGGAAAGAAGATATGGAGCCCTAAGGAGAAGTTTCCCTGTAGAGGATGTAGAACAGGATAAAATTAGTGCAAAGTTTGAAAATGGTATTTTATATTTAGAGCTACCTAAGAGGAAGGATTCTAGAGGATATGTAAATAGGATTGAAATAGAATAGTGTCAAATTATAAATAAAAATAGGGAATATCGAAGCCGATATTCCCTATTTTTATTTATATTTATTAAGAAGATCGTTCCTTAATTTCCAAAGAGGCTCAGATAAATCTACAAAATATTCATGGGGTTTTTCAAATCTCTTAACCTCGTCCCATAAGGTATCTACTTGCTGCATGCAATATTCCCTTATTTCATGGATGGAAGGTGATTCATAAACTTGCTTTCCTTTGTCAAATATTTTCACTAACAATTTTCTAGCATAGAAGTTTTCTACAGTCTTCCTCTTCCAAGTGTAAAGAGGATGGAATATTTCATAAGGTTTAGTATCATCTATTACCTCATCATGTAATGTTACCACATCTGCAATTGCTTTATTTGTATCCTTATCATATAATCTATATAATTGTTTAAAGCCTGGATTGGTTATTTTTCCAACATTTTCGCTAACTTTAATCTTTGGAATCATTTTCCCGTCTACTTCAACGGCAGTTAGCTTGTAAACTCCACCAAAAATTGGATCAGATTTGGCAGTTATAAGCCTTTCTCCTACTCCAAAGGAATCTATTTTTGCTCCTTGATTGAGTAATTCCCTAATTGTATATTCATCTAGTCCACTAGATGCTATAATTGGGCAATCTTCAAAACCTGCTTCATCTAACATTTTCCTAGCTTCTTTAGATAGATAAGCTATATCCCCACTATCAATTCTAATACCAGCAGGCCTATATCCCCTTGGAACTACTTCTTCTTTAAATACTTTTATTGCATTAGGAACACCAGATTTTAAAACATTATATGTATCTACAAGTAGTACACAGTTATCAGGGTAGAGTCTTGCGTATGCCCTAAAAGCGTCTAATTCTGTAGGAAACATTTGAACCCAACTGTGGGCCATAGTGCCTAAAGCAGGAATATTAAAATCCCTATCTACAATAGTACAAGAGCTTCCAGCAACTCCTCCAATATATGCAGCCCTAGCACCTAAAATAGCCCCCTCATAGCCTTGAGCTCTTCTTGCTCCAAATTCCATTACAGGACGACCTTGGGCAGCTCTTACTATTCTATTGGCCTTAGTTGCAATAAGGCTTTGGTGGTTTATAGTTAATAATATCATTGTTTCAACAATTTGAGCTTGTACAATAGGCCCCTTTACAATTACTAAAGGTTCTCCTGGAAATATAGGGGTTCCCTCAGGAATAGCCCAAACATCACATTCAAATTTAAAATTGGCAAGGTAGTCTAGAAAATCTTGACTAAACATTTTTTTTGACTTAAAATATTCGATATCATCCTTGGAAAACTTTAAATTATTTAGGTATTCTATTAGTTGTTCAACTCCTGCCATTATAGCAAAACCGCCATTATCAGGAATAGTTCTGAAGAACATATCAAAGCAAGCAACTACATCCTTCATACCACTTTCAAAATATCCATTAGCCATAGTGAATTCATAAAAGTCTGATAGCATACTTAGATTTTTTCTTTCTTTCCAATCAATACTATTCATTAGCTGATAACTCCTTTTTTTTATTGTATTTACTGGTCTTTTGGTTAATATTATATCTTATAATTATTAAAATTCAACGAAATTTTACATAGAAATAGGTGCACCTAGCTAGATGCACCCTTGTTAAGGAAAATTTTGGTTTGGAAGGGATTAGTTATTAATATTTTCTCACCTTTTCTAGCAATTATTATGGTATTTAATGGAAAATAAATTGTTATTTTTGTTAGCTTAGTTTTGCTTCTTTCCATAAAAAGCTATATGGAATGGTATTGATAATCATTATCAATAATAATATACTGTATATAGATACTTATAGTATTAAAAATTCTGGAAATTATATTATATGGTTAAATTACTGATGAAAAATAATGTTTACAATTGGATTCCTTATGGTATAATAATATTGACAGCCCCCCGGGAGGGGCGGGGTACTATATATACAAGGAGTTGATAACATGTCAACTAAAAGAGCTTCAATAGATGTACTAGGAATGACCTGTGCAGCTTGTTCTGCCAGAGTTGAAAAGGCATTGAATAAGAAGGAAGGTATAATCAATGCTGCTGTAAATTTACTCCAACAAAAAGCTAATGTGGAGTATGATGACAAAAAAGTTAATATTAATGAAATAGTCAATACTATAAAGAAAACTGGCTATGAAGTACCTATGGCCCAGAGGACTTTGCTAATAGAGGGTATGACTTGTGCAGCTTGTTCTTCAAGGGTAGAAAGAGTATTAAACAGGTTAGATGGGGTAGTAAATGCTAGTGTAAACCTATCTACCAATAAGGCTTTAGTTCAATTCTACTCTGGTGCTGTTGATGATGAAACTTTAATAAAGGTAGTAGAAAAGGCTGGCTACAAGGCTCAAATTGAATATGAAAGAGATATAGATAGGGAAAAGGAATTAAGAGAAAAGGAAATTAAATCCTTAAAGACATCTTTTATAATATCCTTAATATTTACAATACCTTTGTTTTCAGCCATGTTTTTCCACATGGCAGGTGTTGACACTATACTGACTAATGGGTATTTCCAGCTTTTATTGGCTACTCCTGTTCAGTTTGTTATAGGGTATAGATTTTATAAAGGTGCCTATAATTCCCTAAGAGGCGGAGGAGCCAATATGGATGTATTAGTAGCCATGGGTACAACAGCCGCCTATTTTTACAGTGTATATAATCTAATAGCAGGAATTAATGAATATTATTTTGAAGCATCAGCTATGATTATAACTTTAATATTATTAGGAAAGACTTTTGAAGCCATAGCCAAAGGAAAGACTTCAGAAGCTATTAAAAAGCTTATGGGACTGCAGCCAAAGACAGCTAGAGTAATAAAAGATGGCATAGAGATGGATATTCCTATAGAGGAAGTTCAAATTGGAGATATAATAGTTGTAAGGCCAGGGGAAAAGGTGCCAGTAGATGGAATAATTGTAGAGGGTAATTCATCTATAGATGAGTCTATGATAACAGGGGAAAGTATTCCAGTAGACAAGACTGTTGGAGATGAGGTAATAGGAGCTACTATAAACAAATTTGGTTCCTTTAAATTCAAAGCAACTAAAGTAGGTAAGGATACAGTATTAGCCCAAATAGTTAAAATGGTTGAGGATGCACAAGGTTCCAAGGCTCCTGTTCAAAGGTTAGCAGACAAAATATCAGGCATATTTGTTCCTGTGGTAGTAGTTATAGCCTTGATTACATTCTTAATTTATACTTTAGCTTTAGGAGATTTCAATAGAGGCCTTATAAATGCAGTAGCAGTACTAGTTATAGCTTGTCCTTGCGCATTAGGTTTAGCTACTCCTACGGCTATAATGGTAGGAACAGGTAAGGGAGCAGAAAATGGAATACTATTTAAGTCAGGGGAACATTTAGAAAGAGCCCATGAAATGGACGCTATAGTGTTTGATAAAACAGGTACTATTACCAAGGGAGAGCCAGAGGTAACAGATATAATCCCTTATAATTCAATGGAAAAGGAAGAACTATTAAGAATAGCAGCCATTGTAGAAAAGACTAGTGAGCATCCATTAGGCCAAGCTATAGTGAAAAGGGCAGAAGCTGATAAATTAAAGCTAACAGAACCTGAAAATTTTGAAGCAGTACCTGGTAAGGGAATTAAGGCTATTTTTGAAGGCAAAACTGTACGTGTAGGAAATAGGAGATTGATGGAGGAAGCAAATATAGAGATAGCTAATACAGAAGATGAGCTAGTTCGCCTAGAAGAAGAAGGAAAAACTGCCATGCTAGTAGCTATAGATGATGAAGTGGCAGGTATTATTGCTGTGGCAGACAGCCTTAAGGAAAGCTCTAAGGAAGCTATAGAAAAACTGATTAATATGGGTTTAGAAGTATATATGATAACTGGAGACAATAAGAGAACAGCTAATGCTATTGGAAAGCAAGTAGGAATAAAAAATGTAGTAGCAGAAGTATTACCTGAAAACAAGGCAGAAGCAGTAGAAGATATAAAGGCTAAGGGTAAGAAAGTAGGAATGGTAGGAGATGGAATAAATGATGCACCAGCCTTAGTAGCTGCAGATGTAGGCTTTGCTATAGGAACAGGTACTGATGTGGCCATAGAGGCAGCAGATGTAACCCTAATGAGGGGAGATTTAATGAGTATTGTAACAGCCATAAGGCTAAGCCACAGGACCATGAGAACAATAAAGCAAAATCTATTTTGGGCCTTCTTCTACAATACAATAGGAATACCCTTTGCTGCACTAGGCTTCTTAAATCCAATGATTGCAGGAGCAGCCATGGCCTTTAGTTCTGTATCTGTAGTATCTAATTCTCTTAGATTGAGAAAATTTAAATAAAATTTTAAAGGAGGAGTTAATATGAAGAAAGTAATGTTAGTTGAAGGAATGTCTTGCCAACACTGTGTAAAGGCAGTAACAGATGCTTTAACAGCCTTAGAGGGAGTTTCCAATGTGAAGGTAGATTTGGAAAACAAAAAAGTGGAAGTAGAAGGAGAAAACTTGGTAGAAGCTTCTTTAAAGGAAGCAGTAGAAGATGCAGGCTATGATGTAGTTGAAATAAATTAATATTAGGAGGATATAATGGCTTGTAAAGAATGTGGAAAAGAAAAGGCAGCTTTAAAGCTTAAGACGGTAAGGGGTCAGATAGATGGCATACTGAAAATGATTGAAGAAGATAGGTATTGTGTAGATATATCTACCCAGATTCTATCTGCCATGGCCCTTTTAAGAAAAGCTAATATTGATGTTTTAAATTCTCATATAAGGACTTGTGTTAAGAATGCCATATTAGAAGATGAAGTAGAGGGAGAAAAGAAAATTCAGGAGATAATCGAAATAATAGATAAGTATATAAAATAATAGTAAAGTTGAGTTTCCCTATATGTATAGTGGAAACTCAACTTTTTATGTAGGGAATTATGAGCTTTACTTAGGGGAGAAACTTGAAAAAAGATGCTTTAGCTATTAATAAGGAGATTGAGAGGCTAAAAAGTTTGCTAAAGAAACTATTAGAGTCTCCTGTACAGGATAAGAATAAAATACTAGAAATAAGCCACAAGCTAGATCAATATATATTGAAATACTATGAAACTACAAATAATGACACTGAAGAGGAGTAGTTCCAGCCTGTTGATTTTTAGTATATAAAAAACTATAATAGGTAATAAGTCAGTAAAGGTCAATGGAACAGGTAAAAACTTGAGGTGGTCTACATATGGAATATAAGGATTACTATAAGATATTAGGAGTTAGTAAAAATGCTAGCAAAGAAGAAATAAAGAGAGCCTACAGGAGGCTGGCAAAGAAATATCATCCCGATTTAAATCCTGGGGATAAGGAGGCCCAAGAAAAGTTTAAGGATATAAATGAAGCCTATGAGGTATTAAGTGACGATAATAAAAGAAGGCAATACGATGCTTTTGGTAGCACTTATAATTTTACTCATGGTCAACATTTTGATCCTTCCCAATTTGGCTTTGAAAACTTTGGAAATGGCTTTCAATATACTTACACTACCACTGGAGGAGAAGATTTTAGCGACTTTTTTAAAATGTTCTTTGGGGGTAGGGATTTTAACTTTAAAGACATATTTGGCAGTAATAGAAAAGAAAGAGCTAGGCAAACCTATGAAACAGAAATATATATAACTATGGAAGAGGGCTACAAGGGTACTACAAAGAAAATTTCCTTGAATATTGGCAATGAAAATAAAAAGCTGTCGGTAAAGCTACCAAAAGGAATATTGCCTGGGAAAAAAATAAAGATTAAAGGGGAAAAAGCAGGAATTAATGGAGATGTATATTTAAAGGTTAATTTTATAGAGGAAGAGAATAGGAAATTAGAAGGTTTAGATATATATGTGAAGAAGGATATATATCCTTGGGAGGCAGTTTTTGGAACCAAAATTGTTGTGGAAACAATGGCCGGAAAACTTAAGGTTTCTATACCTGAAAACATGGTAGGGGGCAAGAAGATAAGGATTCCAGGTAAAGGCTATAGGGATATGAAAGGAAATACAGGAGATTTGTATATTATAGCTAATATAGTAAATCCTCCTAATTTAACAGAGGAGCAAAGAAAACTATATCAAAAGCTAAAGGAAACCATGGATTAGTTTTAATAGGAAATGCCTTTAATTCCATTTATAATAATGGAATTAAAGGCATTTGTTTTCACCTATAATTTTCCAGATCTAAATATGGAAATCAACAATAGTATTCCTGTAAGACCAGCACTTATATATCCAAATATACCTATAGCTGATATGCCGTGTATTTTTAAACCTATATTAGCTGTTATGACTAGGGAGGAGCTTATTAAAAGGCCTGTTACTATTATGGCTACAATTAACCTATTAACCATTTTGTTTATATTGTTAAAGGTTTCTTCTAAATTTTTAAGCTCTAAGTATAATTTTAAACGGCCTTGCAAGCTTGAATCTAATACATTTAAAAGCTTGTTTGGTAGCTGGATTGTGGACCTTAATGCTGAATACAAGAGGGCAACAAACTCATTAAAATCTAAACTTTTTATCCTATCTACGATGATTTTATCTTTAAAATAGGGTATAGCTACATCCATTAAGGTCATTTTTTCATCTATCTTTGATATTACAGCCTGGAGGGTTACTACCCCTTTTGCCAAGAGCATTATACCATGGGGCATACTTATATTATTGTTTTTAGCAATAACTACCACTTCGTCAAACAATAAAGACAAATCTATATTATGTATAGGCTGATTAGCATAGGTGTTGTAAAATTTTTTCACATCCTCATATAATTTGTCTTCATCTATAGGTCCTTTCCTAATTCCTATAGTAAGAAGAGCTTTAACCATCAAAGGAATATTATTAGTTGCAATTCCCTCTAATAGTTGATTTAGATTTCTTCTAAGGTTTTGGTCTAGCTCTCCCATTAAACCAAAATCTAAGTAGCTAATAGTATTATTATGGATTAATATATTTCCTGGATGGGGATCAGCATGGAAAAAACCATCTTCAAATACTTGCTTAAAGTAGTTATAAGTTATTTTGACTGCTATATCCTTGGTGTCGTATCCTTCTTCTTTAAGCCTATCTATATTATCAATCTTTATTCCCTCTATATAATCCATAACTAAAATTTTTTCAGTACAATACTCCTTATATACCTTAGGGCAGGTTAGAAACTTTACACCCCTATTGTTTTCAGAAAACTTTACTATATTATCCCTTTCCTTTAAAAAGTTTAATTCCTTTATAGTAGCCTCTCTTAACTCCTTTACAATTTCCCTCATATCTATTACTTCCTTTGTAGGGGCTGTAAGATTGATAAAGGGGGCGATTCTTTTAAGTATTTTTATATCCGATAACATCTTTTCCTTAACGAAAGGCCTTTGGACTTTTACGGCTACCCTTTCACCAGTTTTGAGCTTAGCTTTGAATACCTCTGAAAGGGAAGCTGATGCAATAGGCTTTTCATTAAATTCCATGAATACTTCCTCTAATGGGCAGTTTAGTTCTGCTTCTATTACTTTTTTCATTACTTGAAAATCTTCAGGTTTTACATTATCCTGTAATTTTTGTAATTCATTAATATATTCTATAGGAAGTATATCCGCCCTGGTAGAAAGAAGCTGTCCAATTTTGATAAAAGTGGGTCCTAATTCTTCTAGAGCTAAACGCAGTTGCCTTGGATTTGACAGTTCATTTTTTATACCATGTTTGACAAATACGGCAGCAATCTCTTTTAATCTTTTATTAGTGTAATCTCCTTCCATATTAATAAGCCATCTTGTACTTCAAGATGGCTAATTCCCTCCATTTACCTTTTTTTCTAAGACTTCAATTCTCCTCTTAAGCTTTTCTATATCTTCCTTAGTTGGAATATTTAAGCTATTTACATATTCCTTTATCCTATCTTCTACACTGCTTTCCTTATTGTCCATGACCCTTTTAAGCTCTTCATTTATCTGTTTTCCCTGCTCTACTGTAATTTGGCCTTTTTCTATTAGCTCCTTTACAAGGGCATTAGCCTTTTCATAGGTGAGGGATAGGGTGCCTATGCCTGCTAAGATAATCTTTTTTAAAAGATCCTCCATCACCAAACCTCCTTTAGGTCAATATATCCAACAAAATCCCCTTTATATCGTCTAGCCTTTTAAGTATCCTTAATCGGTTGTTTTCTATGTTTAAGAAATCTTTAGTTAATTCATCTAACTCATTATCTACTCTTTTAACTAAAGAATAAACCCTGTGTCGGCCTCTTCTATCTAGGGAATTCTCCTTATAGAACACATGGGAGTTTTTTACAGTTATATTTAAGAATTCCTTTACTAGCCTCTTGTACTCTATTAAGTCTTCTATAAATAAGCTATCTTTTAATTTGGTAGTTTGGCTTTCTATCTTATCATATAATATTTTTAACTCTTCCCTTATATGTTCCTGCCTTATATTTTCTAATTTGTTTTTAAAGGCCTCCTGGATAGCCTTCTTTTCATTAACTTTTACTTTATCTATATTATTAACCCTCTGGCTACTATTTACACCAATCTTATCTATCCTTATCATTACTCCACCCTTCCTTCCCTTTCTATTATATATTATCGGCTAGATGGATGAAAAACTATATTCTACTCAAAAAAATAATCCCTAGGTCGATATAATATATGAAGATGGATGGGGTTGATATTATGGAAATAATGAATTTAAACTTAAATGAAAATATAATAGACTCATATGCAGTAAAGCCAAACCTATTTTACAATGTAGAAGGGCTTTTAGTAGAAAAGGCTGGAAAAAATATCAAAATAGAGAAGAACATAGAACACATTAAGGTGACCTATTCCCTAAGGCTAATAGATGGAATAGACGCTAAAGTAGGGGAAAAAGTCCTTATTCCTAAGGATAATATAGCCTATATGAGGATAGAGAAGAATAGGGAGGACACAAACATTAATGTAAAAGAAGCCATTAAAAAATTAGGCTTAGAAGATACAGAGGAAGTTGAAAATGCCATAGTAAATCTTATGGATAATGGTATTCCCATAAGTAAAGAGAATATTGAATCTTTCCTTGCAACAAAGGGCTACCTAGCAAATATAGTGGAAAATCTAGACTTTGACACTTGTATTAAGCTAATGGAAAGAAATATAGATATTGAGAAGGCTTCCCTTCAGCAGCTTGTAGAAGCTTTAGAGGGAATAAAGATTGAAGAGAAGAATCTATTAAGGGAACTTTTTAATTTCAATAGAAGCTTAAGCTTTAAAGAAGCAGAAAGGCTAGCAGAAGAAATATACCATAGAAAAATGGGCAAGGACGTATATGATGCTATTATAGCTTTACATAAACACAACATTCCAATAAATAAGGATAATATAGAGAGGATATTGGAAGCTATCAATAAGCTTTATGACTTAAAGGACTGTAATGATGAAGTTTTTGTAAAAACAGTAATAGATAAGGCACCAGTCAATATTGAAACTTTACATAAATTTAAGTACTCCTATAAAAAAGGGAAGCTAGAGGAAAATATAGCTGGAACTTTATACGAACAGTTTACAGTTATAAAAGAACCTTCCCTTGAAGATATATTAGCTATCCTTAAAAAGCTTAATATAATCAATAGTCAGGAAAACATTCAACTGGCTAGAGAGTTTTTAATAGCTGGTGTTAAGATAGATAAAACTACCTTTGACAAGATAAGTACTATGAAACAAAACTTAAAGGAGCTTATCTCTCTATCCAACGAAGAAAATATGGCAAGGCTTATGGAGGAAGGACTTGACCCTCTAAAAGAGGATATAGGAGTATTGGTAAATAGGCTTAAAATTATGGAAAAAGAGGGAAGGCCAGTATTAGTAGAAGCAGATAATATACTGGGCCATTTGGAAGCCTTAGATAAAATTACTGATAGGGAGCTTTTAGAGCTAATAAGAAGGGGAGAAGATTTTAAGTTAGAGAATTTAAAGAAGCTTGTTGAAACAGGTATAAGGCCAAATAGCAATTTTGAAAAGGAAGTAATAGAAAAGACTATAACCATATCTAATATATTCAATACCCTTGGAAATCTAAATTCAGATACTATAGCTTTAGCAGTAAGAAAGTATGAACATATATCCTTAAGCAATCTATATATTAGTCATATGGAGCTAGTAAACAGAAAGGAAGTAAATGTTAGTCCCATAAGTGAAAGCCAAGAAGGCCTTATAAGGCAGGAGTATTTGAATATAAAAAATAACACTACAATAAACCTAATAAAGGAAAGCATTAAAGATAGAATTTCAATTGAGCATATGCCACTAGAACAGTTAAATGAATACATAGATAAGAAAGTATTAAAATATAGAGAAACCCAAAAGCTTTTAAATGAAATTAGCCTTTTAAGGGGAAGGGAAAATTCTGTAATACCATTAGTTATGAAAAATGGGCTTGATATGTCATTAAAGGAGTTAAACTATATAAATTCCATTTTCAACAGGGGCTGGGGCATAGGGAACCTATTCAACAATTTAGTAATAGAAAAGGACAGCTATGAAGAAGGTTTAAAAAAAGGAATTAGCATATTAGAGAACAAAATAAAGGAGTTTACTAAAGCTTTAAAGGAAGGAAAGAACAATATACAGAAGGAGTATAAGGAAGTATTTAAGGCCTTTGAAGAGTTAGCCAATTCTTTCGACTTCCAGGAAGAAAGGGAAAACTCACACATGAAGGCTATGAAGGACTATATAGAACTTCAAAAAAGTCTGTCTAAGGATTTAATATTGCAGCTGCCTATATCCTTAAGCAATGAATATGGCAATATAAACCTTTTAATCCCTAATATATCTAAGGGAGTTGATAAAAGCCATATGGACCTTTATCTTAGCTTAAATACTGGAAAGCTAGGGCAGGTAAAGTTTAATCTTAAGGTAAGAAATAAAAAAGTATATGTGGCCTTTAAGGGAGATAGACAGGAGAAGATATTAAATAATAAGGATATTTTAAAAAAGGGCTTGGACAAGCTAGGCTATAGTTTAGAAAAAATAGAAATAATAGATTAGGTGAGAATATGAAAATCCGCTTAGTTTCCCAAAAACAGATAAAAAAGGCCTATACAAGAAGGAATTTACCTTTATCTATTGATGAAAGAGAGAAAATTAAGGATAATTTAGACAAGCTACCTGAAGAGCTATTCCAAATACTAGGAGAAACCTTATCTTTTATAGAATATGTAAATAACAAGGAGGATGATTAAATGAGAATAAACAACAATATACCAGCTTTGAATACCCATAGAATGTTGGGAATAACCAATACAGCTTTGGAAAAAACATTGGAGAGATTATCATCAGGAAAGAGGATAAATAGGGCTGCTGATGATGCAGCAGGCTTGGCTATATCCCAAAAGATGGAAGCACAAATAAGGGGACTTAAGCAGGCATCCAGAAACTCACTAGATGGCATATCCTTACTCCAAACGGCAGAAGGAGCTTTAAATGAAGTCCATTCAATGCTTCAGAGGATAAGAGAATTGGCTGTACAAGGGGCCAATGGCATATATGATAAGGAGGATTTAAAGGCAATAGCTGAAGAAATAAAGGAACTAACAGAACAGATAGATAAGATAGCCAATGATACAGAATTTAATGGCATAACCCTATTAAAGGGAGAACTACATCCAGAGGATGAAAAGGGTACACTTAGACTCCAAATAGGCCCTAATGAGGACCAGTATATAGACATTGATATGAAAGAAATTAATATAACTGTAACTGCCTCATCTTCTGAAGCTGGTTTAAATATACTGGGAGGCATAGTTGAAAAGGATGCTGATGGTAATTTTATAATCAAAGAAGAAGAATTAGTCCCAGATAAATTTGAAGAGGCCATTACTACCTATGATGAAGCAGTACAAAAGGTGGCTGCCTACCGTTCAAAGCTTGGTGCTTTGCAAAATCGTTTAGAACATACTATTAGAAATGTAGACAATACTAGCGAGAATTTGACTGCTGCTAAATCTAGAATAGAAGATGCAGATATGGCATTAGAAATGTCAGAGTTTGTTAAGTTAAATATACTACAGCAATCTGGTATGTCAATGCTTTCAAGTGCTAATCAGCTGCCTCAAGCAGTACTGCAGCTACTTCAGCAATAGGAGTGATTTAAATGGATAATATTTCTCAATTGGAAAAGAGGATAGCAACTACCAATGATGCAGGCTTAATAGCTATGTTAATAGGAAGGCTCATAGATAACTGTAAGGCTTGTAAAGCTGCAATAGAAGAGGAAGCTTATGAAAAAGTTAAAGACTTAAATGACCATTCCAGGGACATACTGAATGAACTCATATTCCAATTTAGGGGTAATGATGATGTATCAACAGCCATAAGGGAAATAAGTGTATATATAAATAAAGAGATAACGGAGGGGCAAATAAAAAAGGCTATTTCCATATTCGATAAATGTATAAAGATTTTAACTCCTCTATTAGAGGCCTTTAAGGAATTGGAAATAAGAAAACAGCCTAAAGCTGTATCTGGTATTACCTATGGAAAAGGTACCTTAGGAGAATATTCTATAGGAGAAAGTAGGAGTTTTGAAGGATAATAAAAAGCTGTGGTATTTACCACAGCTTATTTTCTATGTAGCCGTGCACCCAGCCTTGTCGCCTACTCCCAAGCGGTACCTAAACAGCCAGCTCAGAACAGGCTACCCTACGGCACACGAAGGGGCCTACTTACCGCTGCTTCCTCCCGGACCTGACGGGGTTTGTAGGTCTCCGTTGCGTAGGACCCATTCGTCAACACCGCTTATTTAGGGCAGACCTTAGGATATAGACGCCTCAACTGGGCTTCGATCCTGCTATAGCGGGTTGCAGGTTACAGGGCACCGCTACCTCCCCATCTAGCACGGCAAAAATTTATAATGGCGGAGAGAGAGGGATTCGAACCCTCGATACCCGTATATGGGTATACACGATTTCCAGTCGTGCGCCTTCGACCAGCTCAGCCATCTCTCCGCGTTTAATTAATAAATTATTTGATTTCCTTTACGGAATTACATTATACTATAGATTAAGGGATATGTCAACTGCTTTAAAAATTTTTTTAAAAAGTCTAAATAATAATAGTTAAAGGAGTGATAAAATGACACCTCATATTACTGCTAAGAAGGGAGATATTGCTGAAACTATATTGCTGCCAGGAGATCCTTTAAGAGCTAAATTTATAGCAGAAAATTTTCTTGAAAATCCAGTACAGTTCAATGCTGTAAGGAATATGCTAGGCTATACAGGTACATATAAAGGAAAGCCTATTTCAGTAATGGGAACAGGTATGGGTATGCCTTCCATGGGAATATATTCCTATGAACTGATCCATTTCTATGGAGTGAAAAACCTTATCCGTGTAGGTTCCTGTGGTGCTTATAGTGATAAATTGGACCTATACGACATAATACTTGCCATGGGAGCGTGTACTGATTCAAATTATGGAAGCCAGTTTGAATTGCCAGGTACCTATTCTGCAATAGCTTCTTGGGATCTATTATATAAGGCAAAGCAAGTAGCCGATGAGAAGAATATACCAGTAGTGGTAGGCAATGTACTATCTAGTGATAAATTCTATACTCCTGAAAAAGATTTGCCAAAGAAATGGTCTAGTATGAATGTACTGGCTGTGGAAATGGAAGCTTATGCTTTATATTGTAATGCTGCCTATGCAGGTGTAAATGCCCTTGCCATATTAACAGTTTCCGACTCCTTAGTTACTGAGAAGAGGACTACTCCTGAAGAGAGGGAAAAGAATTTTACCAGGATGATGGAAATAGCTTTAGAATTAGCTTAGGCTGGTTTAATAACCAGCCTAAAATTTATAATCTTCTCCAGGGGATAGTATGACTGTTTCACTGAATTTGTTCTTTTCTTTAAATTCATTAGGATCTGCTTTTATAACAGGGAAAGTATCATAGTGCATAGGGATTGTAACCTTAGGTTTAACAAAGTCTACAGCCCTTACTGCATCTTCTATGTCCATAGTAAAGTTTCCTCCAATTGGTAGAAGAGCAACATCTATGTTTTCTACTTCTAATAGTTTCATGTCCATTGTAAGGCCTGTATCTCCTGCATGGTATACTTTCTTTCCATTTACTTCAATTACAAAGCCGCAAGGATTTCCACCTTCTAGTGTTCCTTCCTCAGTTTGCAATCCTGAACCGTGAAGAGCTGGTGTAAATTTTACAGTTCCAAAATCAAACTTATACCTTCCTCCTATGTGCATAGCATGGGTTTTTAAGCCTTTATCAGCTAGATAAGTACATATTTCTGCATTGGAGATAACTAGTGCATCATTTTCCTTTGCAAGGGTTAGGGTGTCACCTAGATGGTCACCGTGGCCGTGGGATACAAATATGTGGGTTAGTCCTTTAATATCTTCAACTTTTACTGGGCATTGAGAGTTTCCTGTAATAAAGGGATCGATTATGGCCTTAAAGTCCCCTTCTTCAATGATGAAAACGGAATGGCCTAAAAAAGTAAGCTTCATCACATATCCACCTCCCAACTTTTATATACAATATACCCAATATGGATATCCATTTCAAGTTTTATTAGAAACATGGCTGTAATTGTATTGTACTTTTGGTATAATATATGTATTAAAAAATACGAGGATGGTTTTCATGTATCAAGCATTGTATAGGCAGTATAGACCTAAAACTTTTGATGAAGTTATAGGCCAAGAACATGTAACTACCACATTAAAAAACCAAATCAAGGCGGAAAATATTGGCCATGCATACCTTTTTGCTGGCAACAGGGGTACTGGAAAGACTTCAACAGCTAAAATATTCTCAAGGGCAGTAAATTGCTTAAATCCTGTTGATGGTAACCCCTGTAATCAGTGTGAAATATGTAAAGGTATACTAGATGAATCCATAATGGATGTTATAGAAATGGATGCTGCCAGCAATAGGAAAATAGAAGACATTAGGGAATTAAAGGATAAGGTTATTTATCCTCCAGCAAAGGCAAGGTATAAGATATACATTATTGATGAAGTCCACATGCTTACAACTCAAGCCTTCAATGCTCTTCTTAAGACCTTAGAAGAACCGCCAAAGCATTTAATATTCATACTGGCTACCACAGAGCTTCAGAAATTACCTCAGACAATCCTTTCAAGATGTCAGAGATTTGATTTTAAGAGGATAACCTCTAAGGATATAGTAAAAAATATGAAGAGAATAACAGAAAAGCTAAATATAAAAATAGATGAAAGAGTATTGAAACTTATTGCTAGAAACTCTGATGGGGCCATGAGGGATGCTTTAAGTTTACTAGATCAATGTATAGCCTATAAAACAGAAGAGCTAACCTATGAAGATGCACTAAAAATTTTAGGAATAGCAAATACAGATTTAATATTTGAGTTAGTGGATGATATTAAAAATGAAAATTTAGAGGGTATTCTATTTAAAATAGATAATATAATCCAAGAAGGAAAGGATATAAACCAATTTATAAAAGATTTAATATACCATTTTAGGAATCTATTAATAGCAAAAACTTCCCAAAGGCCTGTAGATGTTATAGATATAGATGAGGAAACTGTATATAGATTTAAGGAACAGGCTAAAGATATGTCATTAGATTTCATTCTCAGGTCATTGGATATACTAACCAATAGTGAAAATCAAGCTACTTGGTCTACTCAGCCAAGAATAATACTTGAAATGGCAGCCATAAAGATGATAAACTTGGAAAAGAATATGGGCCTAGAGGAAAGAATAAGGAAGCTAGAAGAAATTATAAATACTGGTCAAATACCTGTGAAAAAAGTGGAAGCAAAACAAGAAACAAAAACCTCAACTATTAAAGAGGAAAAGGAAAAAGAAAAGGTTACCTATAGTGGAGCTACTAATAAGGAAATAGAAGAAGCTATAAAAACAGTTAATTTAGAAGAGGATGGTAAAGAAATTTCAATAAAAGATATACAAGGCCATTGGAATAAGATACTGCTGCTTATAAAGAAAAACAATGTAATAACCCATGGCTTCTTAAGGGAAGGAAGGCCTGTATCCTATTCACAAAATACTTTAGCCATTGCCTATAAGGATGGCTATGGAATTCATAAGACGGCTATGGAAAAGCCTAACAATAAGGAGCTAGTAGAAAAGCTAGTATCCAGCTATTTTAATAAGAATATAAAGGTTAAATTTATCATGGAAGATGAAATAATGGGACTAGATGTAGACCAAAAGGATCATACAGTAGAAGATGTAAAAGAGTTCTTTGGCAGTGATATTGTTGAAATAGAATAATATTAAGAAAGGAGAATTAATATGGCAAGAGGTAAATTTCCTATGATGGGTGGAAATATGGCTAATATGATGAAACAAATGCAAAAGATGCAAAAACAAATGGCAGAATTACAAAAACAATTAGAGGAAACGGAAGTAGAAGCAACTGCAGGCGGTGGAGTTGTAACTTGTAAAGCTAACGGCAAAAAGGAGATTATATCTATTAAGATAGATGAATCAGTAGTAGATCCAGAAGATGTGGAAATGTTACAAGATTTAATAACTGCAGCTGTAAATGAAGCCTTAAGAAAGGCAGAAGAAATGGTAGCAAAAGAAATGGGTAAACTAACTGGAGGCTTAAATATACCAGGATTGTTTTAATGAAAGGTTGATATAGATGGACTATTATGCATTGCCTATAGCAAATTTAATTGAGCAGCTTTCAAAGCTCCCTGGTATTGGTAAAAAGACTGCTCAAAGGCTAGCCTTTTATATATTAGAGATGGATAAGATGGAAGCAGAAAGATTAGCCTATTCTATTAAAGAAGCTAAGGAAAAAATCCATTATTGTAAAATATGCAGCAATTTAACCGATGAAGAAATTTGTAGTATTTGTAGCGATAATAGAAGGGATAGAAGCACCATCTGTGTAGTAGAGGGAGCTAAGGATGTAGTAGCCATGGAAAAGACTAAGGAGTATAAGGGCCTTTATCATGTTCTCCATGGGGTCATATCTCCAATGGAAAATATAGGTCCCAATGATATCAGGCTAAAGGAATTATTAGATAGACTAAAGGATGGAGAAGTCCAAGAAGTCATAATAGCTACTAATCCTACAGTAGAAGGAGAAGCCACTGCCTTATATATTGCAAAGCTTTTAAAGCCTTTAGGAATTAAAACTACTAGAATAGCCTACGGCATTCCTGTAGGTGGAGACCTAGAGTATTATGATGAAGTGACTTTATCTAAAGCTATGGAAAATAGAAGGGAATTGTAAGGAAGTTTATAAAGTTGTCTACATCAAATAAACTCCTTTCATTTTGCAAATTATCGATAGGAAGAAAATAAAGTTCTTGCAGAAAACATGGTTTTATTAGGGCAAAGGAAAGCCCAGTAGGCCATGTTTTTTATGTATTAGTTTTAAGGGATAAGGAATAAGGAGCAAGGCCGAAATTAAGATAAATCAATGGATTGGAAGATTGAATGGAAAAGAAAATGAAATGAAAAATGGACAAAATCCCCCCTTAATCCTCCCCCCTTAACCATTTTCTCTAAAAGCACTTTATTT
>CALBUB010000014.1 GCA_937967955.1 uncultured Bacillota bacterium
GTTCATCAATATACTCAATATAGCCCTTTTGCTCCCTTTCAGATTTAGCATAGCACACATCATAAATGTTGAAGCTAAGAGTTTTTGTTAAGTTGTTAAAGCCATATAGTTGAATCTTTTCTTTCAACTAAATATCACCTGTCTTTTCTTATTTTATGCTCTTTTCAGCTATTAATTATACCAAGGACAATAACTATATAGTATGCCGTTATAAAGAAAGTTATGACTTAATATTAACAGTCTTAATATAATAAAATCTGTCTTATTTAAACAACTTTACCATAAATTAATACCTGTTATATGCTATTATATAAATATATGGAACAAATGGAAAGAGGTGATTATGTGAAATTTGCATCCTATGTAAGGGATGGCGTAGAAGGTTATGGAATAGTTAGGGATGATGAAAAGATAGTCATTCCCATGGATACTTTGTTAAAAAAATTAAATAAAAAAGTGCCGGAAAATCTATTAGAATTTATACGCACTTATTCAGATAGTCTAATTCCAGAATTGAGACAAACCTTAGATGATATTGATGAAGGCCTACCTTTAGATGATGTTAAGCTTACTGCACCCATACCATATCCAAGAAGGAATGTATTCTGCCTAGGTAAAAACTATGCTGAACATGCTATGGAAGTTAAAAGCTTGCCAGGTGGAGAAGCTAAAGTCCCTGATTACCCAATCTACTTTACAAAAATAGCGGACCCAGCCATAGGACATATGGATAAGATAATAATTCCTAAGGATTATACTATAGATATAGATTATGAAGTAGAATTGGCAATTGTAATTGGTAAAGACGGTAAAGATATCCCTCCTGAAAAAGCTGAAGATTACATATTTGGCTATACCATTGGTAACGATATTTCTGCTAGGGATGTACAAAAGAGGCATATACAATGGTTTAAAGGAAAAAGCTTAGACTCTTTCACCCCCATGGGGCCATGGCTTGTACATAAGTCTGTAATAGAGTTTCCTGTAGAATTAGAAATTGCTTGCAAGGTAAATGGAGAGATTAGGCAGAAATCCAATACTAAAAAGCTCATATTCGATATTCCATACATCATATCAGACCTATCTAAAGGTTTAACTTTAAGGGCAGGAGATATTATCATGACAGGAACTCCAGAAGGGGTTGGTATGGGCCATAAGCCACCAAAATATTTAAAGCCTGGTGATGTGGTAGAGTGCTATATTGAAAAGATTGGTACTTTGGTTAATGTAGTAGAGTAGTATAGTAAAAAAGGCATATAGCAAATATATATATTTGCTATATGCCTTTAGCTATATCTAGCCCATATAAAAACATATTATTTTTAATCCGTATCCAACTTAGATAGATTATTAAAACCTACTACTTCATAGCCCTTAAGGAGTTTAATATGGCTATTACAGTAACTCCCACATCTGCAAATACTGCTTCCCACATGGTAGCTAGTCCTAAAGCACCCATTCCTAGGAAAAGTAGCTTTACACCTATGGCAAATACTATATTTTGCCATACTATCTTCTGAGTCCTTTTAGCAATTTCAATGGCTGTGGAAATTTTTGAAGGCTCATCTGTCATTATTACTACATCAGCAGCTTCAATTGCAGCATCAGAGCCTAAGCCTCCCATGGCTATACCTATATCAGCCCTAGCAAGAACTGGAGCATCGTTAATCCCATCTCCTGCAAATACAAGCTTTCCTTCAGGGGATTTAAATTTATAGATTTCTTCAAGCTTTTCTACCTTATCTGTTGGCAGTAGTTCAGAATAGACTTCATCTAGGCCTAATTCTTTTCCTACTCTTTCAGCAACCCTTTTAGTATCTCCTGTTAACATGACTGTTTTCTTGATACCTAAGTCTTTTAGTTCTCTAATTGCATCCTTTGAATCCCCTTTTACCTCATCGGCTATAACTATATAGCCTGCATACTTCTTATCTATGGCCACATGGACAATGGTTCCAATGGAGTCCCCTATCCTATAGCTTATATTTTCTTTTTCCATAAGCTTAGAATTTCCTGCTAAAACTTCCTTACCATCAACCTTTACCTTAATTCCATGGCCGGGTATTTCCTCATAGTCTGTAATTTTTTCCTTATCAATTTCCCCTTCATATGCCGCCAGTATGGAGGTGGCTATTGGGTGGTTGGAGAAGGCTTCAGCATAGGCAGCATATTCTAACATTTCCTCTTTAGTAAATTCTCCTTCAGGTACCACCTGTGTTACTTGGAAAACTCCCTTTGTGAGAGTACCAGTCTTATCAAAGACTACAGTTTCCACATGGTTTAGTGCTTCTAGGAAGTTGCTGCCTTTAACCAGTATCCCTTTTCTAGATGCCCCACCTATACCTCCAAAGAAGCCTAGGGGTATTGAGATTACCAAAGCACAAGGACAGGATATTACTAAGAATATTAAGGCCCTATATACCCACTGGGAAAAGGTGGCTCCCTTTAATATTAAAGGTGGTATTAGTGCAATTCCTATGGCTGCAAATACTACTACTGGAGTATAGTATCTGGCAAATTTAGTGATGAACTTTTCTGTTGGGGCTTTCCTGCTGCTGGCATTTTGAACTAAGTCTAGTATTTTTGCAACAGTAGATTCACCAAATCTCTTTGTCACCTCTATGGTCAATACTCCATTATTGTTTATAAAGCCACTTAAGGCAGTACTTCCTGGCCCTAAATCCCTGGGAATAGATTCTCCCGTTAAGGCTGAGGTGTCAGCTGTAGAATAGCCTTCTATTACTACCCCATCTAGGGGAATTTTCTCTCCAGGTTTTACAACTATTATATCTCCTACATTTACTTCTTCAGGGGATACAACAACTAGGTCATTGCCCACTTTAAGGTTTACAAAATCAGGCCTTATATCCATAAGCTCCTTAATAGACCTTCTGGAGCGGTCTACTGCAATGTCTTGGAACAATTCCCCAACTTGGTAGAATAGCATAACTGCTACACTTTCTGGATATTCACCTATTAAAAAGGCACCAATTGTAGCAATACTCATGAGGAAGTTTTCATCAAAGACCTGCCCTCTTTTAATATTATTAACTGCTAGTAGTAATATTTCTCCTCCAACTATTACATAGGCAGCTAAAAATAAAGCTAGTTCTACCCAGGGGGACAAGTTTAATACTAAACCTAATATGAATAGGATTGCACTAATGGCTATTTTCATCACTGAACTTCTATAGTCTCCATCTCCATGATGATGGTGATGGTGGTGTTCATCTTCATGGTCATTATCTACACCTTTATCTATAACCTTTACATGGGGTTCATACTTATTAACAATGTATATGATACTCTCTAATATATCACTTAAATCGTAAACATTATCAGCTTCTATAGTAAGAGTTTTAGTCATAAAGTTCATAGTTGCCCTTATTCCATCTATTTTGTTGACTTCAGCTTCTATTTTTGCTGCACAGTTTGCACAGTCTAAGCCTTCCAATAATAATTCTTTCTTAGTTACGGCCATCACGGTGTCGTCCTCCTTTATTTCATTTCCTTTATATGCAATAGGCCTTGATGGAATATACTCCTTACATGGTCATCATCTAAGGAATAGTAAACCACCTTGCCTTCTCTTCTGTTCTTTACAAGCCTAGCCTGCTTTAATATTCTCAACTGATGGGAAATAGCTGACTGGGTCATATTAAGTAAGGCTGCTATATCACAAACACACATTTCAGCTTCTCCCAATGCCCAAAGGATTTTTACTCTTGTTGAGTCACCAAATACTTTAAACAGTTCTGCCAAGTCATAAAGGGTCTCTTCTTCAGGCATATTTTCTCTTACTGAATTAATTACATCTTCATGGATAACAGTTGTTTCACATCTTTCAATATCTTTCATTATAATCCCCCTTTTTTAATTGAACATTTGAACAATGGCTCATATGTTTTATTATTTATATAATATGATATAAAATGGATGTTGTCAATAAAAAAATTCCAATTATTAGCCAAAAACTTCGTAAAAAATCCAGTTAGCATATCCTTGCTAACTGGATCAACTTTATAGGTATTTGATTAGTTTACTTTAATTGTGGAAACCACCCTTTTGTATTATTGGCAATTCTCACAAGAGTTAACATTATTGGTACTTCAGTTAACACTCCTACTACTGTTGCAAGAGCTGCTCCAGAATCCAATCCAAATAAGGATATAGCTACTGCTACGGCTAGTTCAAAGAAGTTTGATGCTCCAATCATTGCTGCAGGGGCTGCCACATCAAAAGGAAGTTTCCATGCCCTTGCCCATAGATAAGCAATAAAAAATATGAAAAAAGTCTGTATTGTCAAAGGTATGGCTATCAACACTATATCCAATAAATTATCTACAATAGTCTGACCCTGGAAAGAAAACAGCATTATCAGTGTTAACAAAAGTCCAGTTGTAGTAATATTTTTGAATTTTGGAATGAATACATTTTCAAAGTAATCCAATCCTCTATTTTTAGTGATTATATTTCTTGAAATTATTCCTGCAGTTAGAGGAACTACTACGAATAATACAACAGATAAAAACAATGTAGCCCAAGGAATGACTATACCACTAATCCCCAATAGGAATGCAACAATTGGCACAAAAGCAACTAATATGATAAGGTCATTAGTAGCCACTTGCACTAGTGTATATGCAGGATTTCCATTGGTTAGATAGCTCCATACAAATACCATAGCTGTACATGGTGCTGCCCCTAGTAGCACTGCTCCAGCAAGATATTGATTAGCCATGTCTGTTGAAATGAAATTTTTAAATAGGATTTTTAAAAAAAAGGATGATATTAAATACATACTAAAGGGTTTGATAAGCCAATTGGTAATCCATGTAACTATAAGTCCTTTTGGATTTTCCCCAACTCTTTTTATGCTCTTAAAGTCTACTTTTAACATCATTGGATAGATCATAAGCCATATTAAAATTGCTGTAGGTATGGATACATTAGCATACTCAAATTTGCTCAGGAACTTTGGTATACCTGGCAAGTATACTCCTATTAATACTCCTATAATCATACAGATGATTACCCAAAGTGTAAGATATTTTTCAAAAAAGCCAATTCCTGAAGATAATTTTTCTTTTTTCATATATTCACACCTTTCTTTTTATTAAATTAAAATAAAATCCTTATAGAATACTTTTTTAATTTAAGTGTTCATTACTTTTTTTGTTTCTTTGAATCAAAAAATTTTTTGAGATTTTGAGGAAGTTTATATTCTTTCCTATTTGTTTTTATCTCACCTTCTTTACTATTGTTATATACTTCTTTCAATATTGCATCAATTATCATTCCTTTGGGAGGAACATTATATTCTTTACCATTAAATACCCATACACGGCAGTCAACTTCTTCTCCGCACAAATCACCACATGACTCACATTTAGATTCTCTTGTTTCCAATTGTATATCCTTTCCGTTAATACGAATAGTAGGAGAACTCTCAAGCTGATACTGGATAGCTTTTTCTTCACTATCAATATGAATTTTGTTTACAACAACTTCAACTCCTGTAAGCTCAAGTACTTTTGCAACATCAACAATAGCTTCTTCAAGATTACTTTCTGTACCTTGACATCTAGTACAAT
>CALBUB010000015.1 GCA_937967955.1 uncultured Bacillota bacterium
AGGAGAAAAAATTGCTGAAATAGATCTATTAAATGATAAATCTATACTAGACCAGAGATTAGAAGAAATAGATAATAAAATAGAAGTTCTTAGTGAAGTAGAAGGGAAAAATGTATCAGTAAGTAGAGATTTAAAAGAAATAGAAGATAATTTAAGTGCTACCATAAAAGAGATACAAGAAAGTATTTTTAGTGAGGATTATGATAAAGCTATTTTATCTAAGGACAAGCTTTTAATGTATTATGATAAGCATAAAAGTGTTTCTGGAGATAATACATTAATCAGTAATAGTTTAGATAGTTTAAAGGAAGAAAGAGAAAACATATTAAAGCAAATTAATAGCAATATTCTTACCTATTATTCTAATGAATCAGGAGTTTTATCATTTAAAATAGATGGATATGAGGATAAGTTTACATATAACAATAGGGAAGTTTATGGTTATGAAGTTTTTGAAAACCTAGCTGAAGAAGAAACAATAGTATCTGGTAATGGAAATGTTAAAATAGGAGAACCAATATTTAAAATTATAAATAATTTTGAATGGTATATGCTGATTAAAATTGATAATATTAAGGATATTGAAGAGCTAAAGGAAGGAAACTCTATTACAGTTTCTGGGAAGGATGTTGAAGTAGAGTTAAAAGGCAGAATAGTGAAAGTAAATAAAAAGGGCAGCAAGGGTACTATTTTATGTAAGTTCGATAGAGATTTTCAGCATTTTTACGATAAAAGGATAATAAATGTTGATATAATATTAGGTAAATATGATGCCTATAAAATTCCTAAAAAGGGTCTAATAGAACTGGATGGAGTTATAGGAGTTTATATTAGAGATGTAAGTGGTATAGTAAGATTTAGACCTGTGGAAATTTTAAAGGAAGAGAAAGATTATGTTTACATAAGTACTGGAGACAAAAATGGTAGGATAAATTCTAAGAATGCTAAAGAGCCTGTAAAGACAGTAAGCCAATTTGATGAGATCCTATTAAATCCAAAGAAAGTAGAAGAAGGTATGATAATAAACTAATATTAAGGGGGTAATTAAAATAGACATCAAGGAAAATTTAGACCTAATTAAAAAAGATATACAAGAAGCTTTAGTTAAGTCAGGAAGGACTGATTCCAAGGTTGAAATTATAGCAGTAACCAAAACTGTAGATGTAGATAGAATTAATGAAGCAATAAACTTAGGGATTAAAAATATAGGAGAAAATAGGGTTCAAGAATTGGTTGAAAAGTACGATAAAATAGGTGATAGAGCAAATTTTCATATGATTGGACATCTTCAATCTAATAAGGTCAAATACATAATCGATAAAGTAAGCCTAATCCATTCATTAGATAGATTATCTTTAGCAAAGGAATTGCAAAAAAGGGCAAGGAAATTAGGAATTACTGTAAACGCCCTTATCCAAGTAAATGTGGCTGAAGAAGAAAGCAAATTTGGGCTAAAGGTAGATGAAGTGATACCCTTTATAAAGGAAATAAAAGCTTTTGAGAATATTAAGATAAAAGGCTTAATGACTATAGCACCATATGTGGAAGACCCTGAAGAGGTTAGATGGGTTTTTAGAGATTTGCGTAAGCTTAGCCAAGATATTGCAAAAATGAATTTTGAAAATGTAGAGATGAATATCCTATCTATGGGGATGACTAATGATTATAAAGTAGCTATTGAAGAAGGGGCAAATATGATAAGGATTGGAACTGGCCTATTTGGGAAGCGAAATTACTAAACTAAAGGAGGAATTCTTATGGCAAACCTGGTCAATAAGCTTAAGTATATAATGGGAATTGATGATTTAGATTATGAAGAAGAGGAGGAACAATACACTTTTGAAGAAGAGGAAGAAGCCGAAGAATTTCAGGCAAATACACAAGAAAAGAGGATGAGAAACAAAATAGTCAATATACATACTGCTACTAGTATGAAGTTATCTATCCATGAACCATTAAATTACGATGATGCGCCAAAGATAATAGATGATTTAAAAAGAAGAAGGACTGTTGTGGTCAATTTAGAACAATTAGAACCTGCCACTAAAAGACAAATATTTGATTTTATCAACGGAGGAGTATATGCACTGGAAGGGACTATTCAAAAGGTATCTACAGATATATTTGTTCTTGCACCTATAAATGTTGAAATAGATGGGAATATTAAAGATGAATTAAATAATAGGTTTACTTCTAAATGGTAGACTAGATAGTAAAGGAGAATGGTATGCTAGTTGTATATAGAGCAATAAGCATGTTAGTTGAAATACTAGAACTGCTTATTTTAGTTAGAATAATATTTTCTTGGTTTAGAGTAAGCCCTTATAATCCAATTGCAAGGATTGTTTATGATTTGACAGAACCACTCCTTTCTTTAGCAAGAAATTTAATATATAAAATTGGAATAAATACAGGTATATTTGATTTTTCGCCTATTGTTGCCATATTAATGCTAAGAATAATTTTATCAATTACTAGAGCAATAATATATTAGTTATTGGTGATTATATTGAAGCTAGATAAGGAACGATTCATAGCCCATATAAATGATGAAGAGCAACTAATCAACATGAGAAGAGTACTGGATAAGATTGAAATAGTACTTAATAAGCATATATGTCAGACTACAGATTTTCTCAACCCTTATGAAAGAAAATTAGCTAGTTCTATACTCAATAGATTTGCTGATATTCAATATATAGAATTAGGAGGCCTAGAAGAGGCAGAAAGAAAGGTATTACAAATTTATCCTTACTATTTACAATATGAGGATTTAGAAGTACCCATTGTAGCCTTCAAAGTAGAAGGCTATAGTGTAAATATTACTCATAGGCATCTATTAGGCTCTATTTTGGGCCTTGGAATAAATAGGAGTAAAGTAGGGGATATATTAGTACATGAAGGCTATTGTCAATTTGTTGTAAAGGAAGAAATTGCTCCTTATATACAGTTTAATTTACAAAAAGTTGGTAGCGAAAAAGTAAGTGTTTGCCAGATTCCCTTAGGGGAACTTAAAAGCCCAAATATAGAATATGAACTTAAGAGGGTAAGCGTATCTTCCTTAAGACTTGATGTATTGCTAAGCAGTGTATGGAATTTATCTAGGAAGGATAGTCAAAAGCTTATAAAAGCTGAAAAGGTAAGAATAAATTGGGAACCTATTGGAAAGGTAGCCAAAATTGTGGAAGTTGGGGATCTCATTTCTCTTAGAGGATATGGTAGATTTATTCTTGGTTCAATAGAAGGAATTAATAAAAAAGGGAAAATTAAGATAGAGATTAAATTATTAAAATAGGTGGAGTGATGCTTATGATTACACCCTTAGATATACAAAATAAAGAATTTAGAAGGTCATTGAGGGGGTATAATGAAGCAGAAGTTGATGAATTTCTTGATGATCTTATGAGGGATTATGAAAAAATTTATAAAGAAAATTTAGAATTGAAAGATAAGATATTAGTTCTAAATGAGCAAATAGATAGGTATAACAACTTAGAAAATACCTTAAAGGAAACTTTAATAGTAGCTCAAAGTACTGCAGATGAAGTAATTGCAGCAGCCAAGGAAAAGGCTAAAAGCATAATAGACAGTGCAAATATTGAAGCAAAAAAGTTAATCGATGAAGCTAATGAGGAAGTACATAAGATAAGAAAAGCATATGAAAATTTACTTAGAGAAATGCTTTTATTTAAAACCCGCTATAGATCCTTTATAGAAGCTCAGCTTACTGCTTTAGATGAATTTTATTCTGAGATAGAAGGCACTGCATATAAAACAAATAAAGAAGACACTGAGAATATTCAAGTAGAAGAAAATGAAGCCTCTTTAAAGGTTGAAAAGCAAGTGGAAGATGAAAAAGAAAAAGATGAAGATGTGGATCAATTAGGGGCATAAGCCCTTTTTAACTTTAAATAGTAAATAAATCCCTCCATTTTCATAAAATGTATTATGTGATAGACTGGAGGGAGCCTTATGTGGAATCTATATAGAGAAAATGACGATAAATTATTATATTTTTTTATTCTCCTATCTTATATTTGGGATGCTAAATATAGTAAAAATAGCCTTCTCTTCTTTTTATTGATTCTATTGGCAGCCTTTTCTTAAACAATGAAATAAATGTAAATTAAGCATTAGAATCATAAAAGGATATATGGGCATATTAATCTTATAAATGTTATTGTATTAGAGGAGGAAACAAATGGACCAATCTATGAGAGAATACTTTAGAAGAAGGCTTATTGAAGAGAAGGAAAAGTTATTAGATAATATCAATAAAATGAAAAATTCAGTAGAATTTGGTGCTATGGATGAATATTATACTGAACTTTCTGCCTATGATAACCACCCAGCCGATTTAGGAACTGAAATGTTTATGATGGAACATGATAAGGGTTTGAGAGATAAATTAAATGATACTTTATATGAAATAGAAACTTCTTTAGAAGCCATAGATAGAGGAGAATATGGGATTTGTGAAGTTTGTGGAAAGGAGATAGATAAAGAAAGATTAGATCTAATACCTTATGTGAAATTGTGTTTAGACTGTTCAAAGAAAAGAATATCTTTAGAGGATAAAATGGATTTTAGACCTGAAGAGGAAGATAGTATTAGTCCCTTTAGCAACTATGATGATGGCAAGGATTTAAATGCTTTTGATAGGGAAGATACCTATCAGGAAGTTGCCAGGTATAATAAAATTAGCAATGATCCTTCTGCTAGTACAGGGGATCTTTTAGGAGTTATTGATGATGAAGATAGTGGGGTTGTAGAAGAAGTAGAAAATATTTCAAAAGAATATTATGATGATACAATTAAGTAGAATATAAGACTTTTCATGAATAACCATGAAAAGTCTTATATTTTATTTAACAGCAGTTGTAATAAAATTTAATATGACTTAAAATATTATTGTGATAAGTATAATAAAGGAGGCAATATATTTGTATTTTGCTATACCAATATTCATCATATTAGTAGATCAAATAAGCAAATTCTTAGCTGTTAAATATTTAAAAGGAAATGGAGCTTTTGTAATAATAGACAATTTTTTAAGATTCTATTATGTGGAAAATTATGGTGCAGCTTTTGGTATATTGAAGGATAGAAGGATATTTTTTATTATTATTACAATAGTAGTTATTATTAGTGTTATTTTTTTTATGGTAAGATACTCTAGAATCCTTAACAAACCAATAAAAATTGCTTTGTTGATGTTATTAGGTGGTGCAGTAGGAAATTTAATTGATAGAGTAAAGTTAGGTTACGTAATTGATTTTATTAGTGTTAGGCTTCCTGGAGGCTATAATTTTCCTGTATTTAATTTAGCAGATTCTTTTATAGTTATAAGCACAATATTAATAATGTTTTTCGTACTAACTAGCGAACTAGAAAGTTGGGGGAGTTAAAATGGCTTATTATGAAATACAGGTAGAGGATGATGGGGGTAAAAGGCTTGATTCCTATATTCCAGACCACATAGAGGACGTTTCTAGATCATATATTTCTAATTTAATTAAAGAAGGCTTAATTTTGGTAAATGGGCAAAAGAAGAAGCCTAAGTATATAGTCAAAAAAGGCGATATAATACAGATACAGCTGCCAGAAGAAGAGCCATTAGAGCCGGTAGCAGAAGAAATACCTTTAGATATTATTTATGAAGATAAAGACATAATTATAGTAAACAAGCCTAAAGGCATGGTAGTACATCCAGCTCCAGGTAATAAGACTCAAACTTTAGTTAATGCTCTATTAAATCATACTGATAACTTATCGACAATCAATGGCCCTATAAGGCCAGGCATAGTACATAGATTAGATAAAGATACATCAGGCTTGTTAATAGTAGCTAAAAATAATTTTGCCCATGAAAATATAGTGAAGCAGTTAAAAAACCATGAAATAAAAAGGATATATGTAGCCCTTGTCCATGGAATTATAGCTAGGGAGCAGGCAACTATAAATGCCCCTATTGGTAGGAATCCTAAAAATAGGCTTAAAATGGCAGTGACAACTGTAAACAGTAAGGAAGCCATAACCCATTATAGGGTTATAGAAAGATTTGATAGATACACATATGTGGAACTATCCTTAGTTACTGGCAGAACCCATCAAATAAGGGTTCATATGGCATATATTAATCATCCAGTAGTTGGGGATCCCTTATACACTAGAAGGAAAAATGAATTTGGAATTAAAAGCCAACTTCTCCATGCAAAAAAACTAGCTTTTAAACATCCAACTACAGGCCAATATATGGAGTTTGAAGCTGAAGTCCCAGAAGAATTTAGACAAACTATAAAATTATTAAGATTAAGAAATAGGTAGGTGTTTGTAATGAAAACAAAGGCTGTTATTTTAGATGAAAAAGCTATTCAAAGAGCTACCACACGTATTGCCCATGAAATTATAGAGAGGAATAAAGGAATAAAAGATGTTGTATTAGCTGGTATTAAAACTAGAGGAGTTCCTTTTGCCCAAAGACTAGCTGAAAGGATTAAAGCTATTGAAGGGGAAGAGGTACCAGTTATAACTCTAGATATAACCTACTATAGGGATGATTTAACTAAAATAGCAGAAGAGCCAGTAATCCACAAAAATGAAAAATATGATGTAGAAGATAAGATAGTGGTACTGGTAGATGATGTAATATACACTGGAAGAACTGTAAGGGCTGCCCTTGATGCTTTAGTGGATATGGGAAGGCCAAGAAAGGTTCAATTGGCTGTATTAGTTGATAGAGGTCATAGGGAGTTGCCTATAAGACCTGATTTTGTGGGGAAAAATGTGCCAACTTCAAAAGCTGAAATTATCAGCGTTAATTTTGTAGAAACGGATGGAATAGATAGGGTAGAAATAAAAGGCTAGTATTACATACAAGCTCCCCTAAAGTTTGGTAGCAAACCTTAGGGGAGCATTTTATTCCTCTACCATTTTCAATTTATCTATTTTTTCTTTAGCTGGAGTTACAAATATAGTCTTAAAATTTTCATATATGACCATGCCTGCTTTAGCATCTTTTGGTTTTTTCACATTTTTCCTTTCAGTATAATCTACTGCCACATTGGTAGAATATTTTCCTTTACTATAATAAGCAGCTAATAAAGCAGCTTCTAATAGGGTATTTTCAGGTACTTGCCTGTTTTCAGCTTTTACAATAACATGGCTTCCAGGCATTTTTTGAACGTGGAACCACAGATCATTTTTCTTTGCAGTTCTTAAAGTTAGCATATCGTTTTGCTTATTGTTTTTTCCAACATAAATATGGAAACCGTCTGATGATATATAGTGTAAGGGCTTTGATTTTCTACTTACTTTATTTTTGGATATTTTGCCCTTTAAATATCCTTCTTTAATCAATTCTTCTTTTATCTCTTCTATCTCAACAACTTCAGTGCAATTATCCAGACTGTTTAATACATTTTCAAGATACTCTATTTCTTCTTCTGTTTCTGGAATTTGATTTAGTAGTAGCCTTTCAGCATTTTTCAATTTTGCATATTTTTTATAGTATCTTTGGGCATTTTCTACTGGAGATAGTTTTTTGTCTAAAGGTATTTTTATTTTTTCTAAATTTTCATCGTAGAAATTTTCTAATTCTATTTCTTCAAGGCCTTTTTCTATTCTATATAGGTTGGCAGATATTAAATCAGCATATATTTTATATTTTTCTCTTTTTTTACTGTTTAATAGTTCTTGTTTTTGTTTAGATAGTTTATTTATAGCCCTTTCTAGTTTTGTTTGAACTTGCTTTCTTATTGTTTGGGATTTTTGTTGAATCCTATCTAATTTGTCATTAATAGTGTAATATTCATCTAAAATCTGGTTTATAGATTCCATATAAATTTTATTATTACTACCAAACTGTTGAATATCCAAACAATAAAAAGCCCTATACTGTTGACCATATTCTTTCTTTATTAGAGTAGGCTTGAACTCTTCCTTCTTTATTTTATTTATTATTTCTGAAAATACATTAAATAATTTTTCTCCATCTTTTTCTGATAAAGCACCTATTGGACTGTCTATATCAATATTTGCTAAATAACATATTTCTTTACTAATAATGGGACTTAGGCCCATGTATTTTTCATAGAAGAATTTATATATTTTTTTGCTTTTGTCTTCTTTAGAAAGTAAGTCCAAAAACTCCTCTTTATTAGTCCTTAATGGATTTTTTTTGTCATCTTGCTTTGGAAGAATGTAGCTGACACCTGGTAATACTTCCCTTACTCTACTCATGGCTGAGGTTACCCTTTTAATTGAGTCGATTATCTTTGAGGAAGCTTTATCTATTAATATGATATTGCTATGCTTACCCATAATTTCTATTATAAGTCTTTTAATAACCATATTTCCCAACTCATCCATAGAAGATATATCAATGAAAATTACTCTATCTATTTGGAACTGTTCAATATTTTGGATTATTCCCCCCACTAGATGTTTCCTTAATAGCATACAAAACATGGGAGGAGTAGCTGGATTTTGTTTTGAATATCTGGTAAGATGTATTCGGGGGTTACTGCTATTTGCAGATACTAATAGCTTATAGGTGTTACCTTTATTATAAATGTTTATTATTATTTCGTCTTTTTCTGGCTGATAAATCTTATCTATTTTACCACCTAATATAGTTGTATTTAATTCTTTTATTATATTTTTTGTTACAATACCGTCTAGTGCCATTTCTAACCTCCACAACTTTTGATAATTAAATTATAACAAATATATAGGTTTATATAAAAATGTTAAAGAATTGTAATAAATTATAGACTAAAATGTTTTTAATGTCTAATATATATATGGGCATATTATTTATGCTATAGATTGACAACCATAAGTATAGTGATATGATTATTTACTGGGAGATGATGCATATGATAAAAAGCATGACTGGTTTTGGAAGGGGAGAGAGTTCAGATGGAGTACATAGCTTCAATGTTGAAGTAAAGACCGTAAATCATAGATATAATGATATAATAGTAAGGATGCCTAAGCATCTTTTATTTTTAGAGGAAAAGATAAAGAAGTACATTAAAAAATTTATAAGCAGAGGAAGGGTTGAAGTTTATATAAATTTGGACTATTTAGTTGATTCCAATATTGAAGTAAATGTAAATGTTCCTTTAGCATTAGCCTATAAAAGAGGATTGGAAAATATTATTAACCAATTAGGAATTGAAGACAATGTCAGTTTATCCCATTTGTTGACCTTGCCTGAAATTGTAAAAACTGAAAGGCAGGAGCCAGATGAAGATGCTATATGGAGCTGTTTATCAGAAGCTTTAGAAATTGCTCTAGAAAATGTCATGAATATGAGAAAAAAAGAAGGGCTGGAGCTTAAAAAAGATATAGAAAGACAGTTAAGGAAGTTAGAAGTTTTGATAGCTGAGATAGAAAATAGGGCTCCATTAGTGGTGAGAGAGTATAAAGAAAAATTGGTAGATAGAATTCAAGAACTTTTAGATGAAGATACTGATTTAGATGAGGAAAGATTAAATCTTGAAGTTGTTTTGTTTGTAGATAAAAGCGATATAAATGAAGAAGTAGTAAGATTTAAAAGCCATATAAAACAGTTTTATATGAGTTTAGAACAAGAAGAGCCTATGGGCAGAAAATTAGATTTTTTAATTCAAGAGATGAATAGAGAAGCAAATACAATAGGCTCTAAAGCCAACGATTTGGAAATAATAAACAATGTAATGGATATAAAAAGCCAACTAGAAAAAATAAGAGAGCAAGTACAAAATGTAGAATAAGATAAGGAGGTTAAGGAATGACTTTGGAATTAATAAATATAGGCTTTGGCAATATTGTATCAGCAAACAGAATTGTGGCTATCGTAAGCCCCGAATCTGCCCCTATCAAAAGGATGATCCAAGAAGCAAGAGATAACGGCATCTTAATAGATGCTACCTACGGAAGGAGGACTCGTGCAGTAATAATTACAGATAGCGATCATATCATTCTATCTGCAGTACAACCTGAAACAGTAGCTCAAAGAGTAAATGGTAAAACAAATGACTAAAGATAAAAGGTAGGGATAAGTATGACTAAAGGTTTTTTATTAGTTATATCAGGGCCATCTGGTAGTGGAAAAGGTACAGTTTGTAAAAGACTATTGGAGAGAAATAAGGATTTAGTTTTTTCAATATCTGCTACTACTAGGAAAGCTAGAAAAGGAGAAGTTCATGGAGTTAATTATTTCTTTGTAGATGAAAAGACCTTTGATGAAATGGTAGCAAAAGGAGAGTTTTTAGAATATGCCTCTGTACATGGAAATAAATACGGTACTCCTAAACAATTTGTAGTTGACCATGTTAATAAAGGAGAAATTGTAATATTGGAGATAGATGTACAAGGGGCATTACAAGTAAAAAAACTATATGAAGGAGCGGTTTTTGTATTCTTGCTTCCACCTAGTATGGAAGAGCTAAGGAATCGCATAGTTAAAAGAGGTACTGAAAGTAAAGAAGATATAGATATTAGACTAAGAAATGCAGTGGATGAATTAAAACTTGCATATGAATACGATTATATAGTGGTAAACGATAAAGTTGAAGAAGCTGTAGAAAAGATTGAAACTATAATAAAGGCTGAAAAATTAAGAGTGGAAAGAGCTCAGTATATAATAGATGAAATATTAAATATTTAAGGAGGTTGCTTATGTATATACCATCTCTTAATCAATTAGCAAAAGTTGGAGATAGTAGATATACTTTAGCCGTCCTTACAGCAAAAAGATCAAGACAGCTTATAGATGGTGCTAAGCCTCTAATTAAAACTAATTCAACAAAACCAGTAAGTATTGCTTTAGAAGAAATAGTTTTAGAGAAAGTTAAATATACTAGATACGACAAAGAAAATGAGTAGGTGAATAAGAATGCTTAGTAATAAAAATGTCATAGTAGGAGTATGTGGAGGGATAGCAGCTTATAAGGCTGCTGATTTAGTAAGTAGGCTCAAAAAACAAAATGCTAAGGTAGATGTAATAATGACAGAAAATGCAACTAAATTCGTTTCCCCCCTTACTTTTCAAACATTAGCCACAAGTCCAGTTTACGTTGATATGTTTGCAGAGCCGAAACATTTTGATGTGGAACACATTTCTTTAGCCAAAAGGGCAGATGTATTTATAATTGCCCCTGCCACAGCTAATGTAATAGGTAAAATAGCCAATGGAATTGCAGATGATTTACTAACTACAACCATAATGGCAACTAGAGCAAAAGTAATATTTGCTCCTGCAATGAATACCAATATGTATTTGAATCCAATAGTACAGAAAAATATAGCTTATTTAAGGGAATTAGGTTATGAGTTTATAGAACCTGGCACAGGAATGCTTGCCTGTAAAGACTATGGACCTGGTAGAATGGCAGAGCCTGCTGAAATAGTAGAATATATAATCCAAAGCTTTGTTGATAGGGATTTAGAGGGAAAAAGAATAGTTGTTACTGCAGGGCCTACAATAGAACCTTTAGACCCTGTCAGATATATGACTAACCATTCTAGTGGAAAAATGGGATATAATATTGCAAAGGTTGCAAAAGATAGAGGTGCTGATGTAGTCCTTATAACTGGGCCTACCCATTTAGAGCCGCCAAAAGGAGTAAAAGTAGTAAGGGTAAATACCACTATGGAAATGTTTAAGGCTGTTGAAGAGGAATTTTCTTCTTGTCAAGTATTAATTAAAGCTGCAGCACCCTTGGATTTCAGACCTGAGCAAGTGAGTAATGAAAAAATAAAGAAAGATAAAGATAATGACATTTTAAACATAAGATATGTTAGAAATCCCGATATTGCACAACATTTTGGCAAGATAAAAGAAGATAGGATAGTTGTTGGTTTTGCAGCGGAAACCAATAATTTAATCCAATATGCTAAAGAGAAATTAAGGAAGAAAAATCTAGACTTTATAGTTGCTAATAATATATTAAAAGAGGGTGCAGGTTTTAAAGGGGATACCAATATAGTGACTATTATTGACAAAGACGGGAATGTGGAAGATTATCCTGTTATGGATAAATATAAAGTTGCACAGCTTATATTGGATAAAGTAAAATATCTATTAGACATGAAAAGCTAGATTAATTTTCTAGCTTTTCATATTTGTCTAATGATAAAAAGGATGGTATTAATGGATAAAAAGTATGCACAAGTTATAATCGACAACAAATCATCTAACACAGATAAACCTTATACATATATTATTGAACCCCATATGGTTGATGAAGTTCAAGTGGGTATGAGGGTGTTAGTTCCTTTTGGTAGAGGTAATAGGATAATTAAAGGGATAGTAATAGATATAAAAGATTTTGTAGAAAGTAATTATAAACTAAAAAGCATTATAGATATTTTAGATGGGAAACCCCTCGTGTCTAAGGACATGATTGAATTGAGCCTTTGGATGGCTAAACACTATATGTGTTCCCATATAGATGCTTTAAAAACCGTGCTTCCACCTGGAGATTTTAAAGAAATTGAAACTTATATAACTAGGTTAAAAAAAACAATATCTGACCATAGCTTGACTCCTACAGAAAAGGAAATACTAAAGATAATAGATGCCCATGATGGAAAAGTAGAATTAGAGAAAATAAAGGCACTTTTAAACAGTAAAAGTATAAACAAGCCAATTAAACATTTGGAAAACATGGGGCTAATTAAAAGCCATTTTGAGATAAAAACTATTATTGAGAAAAAATATGAAAAGTATGTTTCTTTAAAGGATAGAAGCCTTACGAAAGAAGAACTAATAGAGCTGATTGGAAAGAGGAGCTATAAGCAGCTGGAAATAGGGGAGTTTTTATTAAATGTAAATGAGATTTCCTTAAAAAATTTAATGGATAAAACTAACAGCTCATTAGCTACAGTAAAAGCTTTGGAGAAAAAGGGGATAATAAGTATATATGACAGACAAATATATAGGAATCCTATAAAGAGAGATATAAAAGCCTATGAAAAACATACTTTGACAGCTGAACAGAAACATTGTTTAAATTCCATATTAAAAAGTATGGAAAACAATTCTGGATTTAATGATTTTTTAATACATGGAGTAACTGGAAGTGGAAAAACAGAAATATACCTTCAGCTAGTAGAGAAGATGATAGAAAAGGGTAAGGATTCCATAGTATTAGTACCAGAGATATCCCTAACCCCCCAGACCATAGATAGATTTGTAGGTAGATTTGGAAATAACGTAGCAGTATTGCATAGTAGATTATCCTATGGAGAAAAATTTGATGAATGGAGAAAAATAGAGGAAGGTAAAGTTAAGATTGCTATTGGTGCCCGCTCTGCAATTTTTGCACCCTTTAAGAATTTAGGGCTAATAATTATCGATGAAGAACATGAGTCTACTTATAAATCTAGCATGAATCCTAAATATAATGCCATTGAGGTAGCTCAAAAAAGGTGTGAACAAGTGGGGGCCTATTTGGTTAGAGGTTCAGCTACACCGTCAGTTGAAAGCTACTACCAGTCCAAAGAAAACAATATAAGGTTGTTGACATTGAAGAATAGGATAAATAATAAAAAACTTCCTCATATTGAAGTAGTAGATATGAGAGAAGAACTTAACAGCGGCAATAATACCATTTTCAGCCGACAATTATATAACTCTATAAAGGAGAACCTTGAAAAAAAGAAGCAAACTATCCTTTTTTTAAATAGGAGAGGCTATTCTACTTTCGTTTCCTGTAGGAAATGCGGTTATGTAATAAAGTGTAATGCTTGCAGTATCTCCATGACTTACCACTTAAAAGAAAATAGGCTAAAATGCCATTATTGCGGGGCAGTAAAAGTTCCTCCAAAGATTTGTCCTGTTTGCAAAAGTAAGTATATTAAGTATTTTGGAATTGGGACAGAAAAGGTAGAAGAATTTACTAAAAGGCTCTTTCCAAAAGCGGTAGTAAAGAGGATGGATATGGATACCACTTCTCGCAAGGGTAGTTACGATTCGATTATGGAAAAGATGAATAATAACAAAATTGATATATTGATTGGAACTCAGATGATAGCTAAAGGACTTGATTTTAAAAATGTTACTTTAGTTGGAGTAATTGCTGCAGATATTACTTTAAATCTACCAGACTATAGGGCATCAGAAAGGACATTCCAATTGATAACCCAAGTAGCAGGCAGGGCTGGAAGAGGAGAATTTGAAGGGAAAGTGATTGTTCAAACTTATAATCCAGAACATTACAGCATAGAATGTGCAAAGGCTTATGACTATGATGGCTTCTATGAAAAGGAGATATTACTCAGGGAAGAGTTTGCTTTTCCTCCCTTTACCAATATAATATCCATAGTCATATATGGAGAAGACAATAGATTAGTTGCAATTAGCTCTAGGGAGCTTTATAATGTATTAATAGAGGAAATGAAGGGAAATAGGCTTTATGATGTGTTAGAGAGCATTATAGGGCCATATCCAGCACCATTAGAAAAAATAAAGAACAACTATAGATACCAAATATTAATCAAATGCAAAGATGAGCATATTGATAAGTTAAGAGAAGTAATTAAATGGGTATGTATATTAAATAAGAAAAAAATCAATTTGGATAGTATTAAACTTAGCATTGATATCAACCCAAATTCAATATTATAGGAGGAAGAAAAATATGGCGATTAGACAATTAAGATATCTTGGGGATCCAATCTTAAGAAAGGTTTCAAGAGAGGTTACAGAAATTAATGAAAGAATTAAAACTTTATTAGAAGATATGGTAGAGACTATGTATGAATATGATGGAGTAGGTTTAGCAGCACCACAAGTTGGAGTTTTAAGAAGGGTTATAGTTATAGATGTAGGAGAAGGCCCTATAAAGATGATAAATCCTGAAATAATAGAAGAAGAAGGAGAGAGTATTGATATAGAAGGCTGTTTGAGTATTCCAAATAGATCTGGAACTGTTAAAAGGCCAGAAAAATTAAAAGTAAAGTATTTAGATGAAAAGGGAGAAGAAAAAATATTAGAAGGAACAGGCCTTTTAGCTAGAGCATTATGTCATGAAATAGACCATTTAAATGGAGTACTATTTATCGATAAAATGATTGAAGAAATAGAAATTGACCAAAACTAACGATTAGCTTTGAGGTGATATTGTGAAAATTGTTTTTATGGGAACACCAGAGTTCGCAGTACCAACTTTGGATGCCTTATACAATAGTGGACATAACATTGCCTTAGTAATAACCCAGCAGGATAAACCAAAAGGTAGAGGCAAAAAGGTACTTCCTACACCTGTAAAAGAGAAGGCATTAGAGTTAGACTTGGAAGTTTATCAGCCAACTTCAGTTAATTCGCAGGAAGCTATAAATAGATTGAAAGAAATAAAGCCAGATTGTATAGTTGTGGCAGCTTTTGGGCAAATTTTAAAGAAAGAAGTATTAAACATTCCTAAATATGGCTGTTTAAATGTTCATGCTTCTTTACTACCTAAATATAGAGGAGCAGCACCTATTAATTGGGCTGTAATAAATGGGGAAGAAAAGACTGGAATAACTATTATGGAAATGGATGAAGGCTTGGATACAGGCAATATACTTAAAATGAGGGAAATTCCAATAGAAGAAGATGATGACTCTTCTACTATAGCCCATAAGTTGGCAATATTGGGCGGTCAATTAATTGTTGAAACCTTAGATGATATAGAAAAGGGTAACATAACTAAAATACCCCAAGATGATAAACTATCAACTTATGCTCCTATGTTATCTAAGAAAATGGGAAGAATTGACTGGAATGAAAATGGAGAAAATATTAAAAATTTGGTTCGTGGTCTAAAACCATGGCCATTGGCTTTTACAGTATATAAGGGACAAAATATAAAAGTCCATAAAGTAAGAAAGGTAGAAAAGTTTTCAGATAAACCTAATGGTACAGTTGTAAAAGTTTCCAAGGAAGGAATATTTGTTAATTGCAAAGATTCATGTATAGTTATTGAGGAACTTCAATTTCCAGGTAAAAAGAAATTGCACGTAGAAGAATACCTTAGAGGAAATCAATTTGACGAAGGTGTTGTATTAGGATAATTATGCGATTGGAGGTGTAAAAATGTACGGAGGCTACTATTACTATGGAGGGATTGATTCCAGCTGGTTTGTATTTTTAATGATAGCCTTAGCAGTATCCCTATATGCCCAATTTAAAGTTTCGTCTACTTTTAAAAAGTTTTTGAGGGTGCCAAGTAGTTCAAATTATACTGGAAGTGAAATAGCTAGGCTTATACTTGATAGAAATGGACTATATGATGTAAGAGTAGAACCTATTGCTGGACACTTAACTGATCACTATGACCCGAGACACAGGGTGGTAAGATTGTCGCCAAATGTATATAATGGAAGTTCAATTGCTTCAATTTCAGTAGCTGCTCACGAAGTAGGCCATGCTATTCAACATGCAGAAGGCTATTTCCCCCTTGTATTAAGAAATAATATAGCTCCTATAGTAAGCTTTAGTTCCAAATTTATTTGGCTTTTGGTATTTTTAGGCTTTGTAGTAAGTCCTTTTTACCTAGAACTAGGCATAGCACTTTATCTAGGTATAGTTTTATTCCAAGTAATTACCTTACCAGTTGAGTTTAATGCAAGTAGGAGAGCCTTATACCAATTAGAAAGTGGCTTAGTTTATGGAAGTGAGATAGAATCTTCAAAGAAGGTTTTAAGTGCAGCGGCATTGACTTATGTAGCAGCCACATTAGTATCTATTGCTGAATTGTTAAGGCTTTTAGCTATAGCTGGTAGAAGAAGAGATTAAGATTAGATTTGCCTGGAATTATCCAGGCAAAAATATTTTATAAGGAGAGTTAAGGATGAAGCCGAGAGAAATTGCTTTGAAAGTATTAATGGATATGCGTCAAAAAGGAGCTTACTCTAACTATTCTATTAACAAATACCTAAACCAAAAAATAGAGCCAAAAGATGAAGGCCTAGTTAGAGAAATAGTGTATGGGGTTATAGAGAACCTCACATATATAGATTATATAATTTCTAAGCTATCAAAGAAGAAAATTGAAAAGATCCACCCGATAATTTTAGATATATTGAGAATTGGAGTATATCAAATAGCATTTATGGACAAAATCCCTGCTAGGGCAGCAGTTAATGAAGCTGTAAATTTAGGAAAAAAATATTTACATAAAGGAGCTGCAGGTTTTATTAATGGTATACTTCGAAATTTCTCAAGAAGAAAAGATGAATTGATGAAAATAAGGTCTAAAGACAAGCTGGAGTTTTTATCAATCAAATATTCCCATCCCCAATGGCTGATAAATAGATGGATAAAAGCTTATGAGGAAGAATTTACTGAAGAACTATTAAAAGCCAATAATTCTAGGTCTAAGCTAAATTTACGTGTAAATACTCTTAAGACGGATAAGGATACCCTTATTAAAGCTTTAGCTGATTATGGATATATAGCGTATGAAACCAAATATGCAAAGGACGGCATTGTTGTAGAAAATCCTGTAAGAATAACTGAAATTGAAGAATTTAAAAAGGGTCATTTTACAATCCAAGATGAAAGCAGCATGTTAGTTGGTCAAATTGCAAATCCTACAGAAAACAGTGTAATATTAGACTTATGTAGTGCTCCAGGAGGAAAAGCAACTCACTTGGCTCAGCTTATGAACAATAAGGGTAGAATAATATGCTGGGATATATATGAACATAAGCTGGAACTTGTAAGAGAAAATGCTAATAGATTAGGGATAGATATAATAGAAACTAGATTGCAAGACGCTCAAATATTAGATAAAGACATGATAGAAATTGCTGATATATGTATTGTAGATGCTCCCTGTTCTGGCCTTGGAATTATAAGGAGAAGGCCTGAAATCAAATGGAATAGAAAAGAAAAGGATATAGAAGCTTTAGTAAAGCTTCAAAAAAATATTCTTAAGAATGCTAGTAAGTATGTTAAACCTGGTGGCTTGCTTATATATAGCACTTGTACAATAGAAGAGAAAGAGAATATAGATATGGTGAAAGAATTTTTAAATGAGAATAAGGCTTTTACTTTATCAGCTTTTGATGGATTAATTAATTGTGATGAGAAAATGGAGACCTCAAAAGATGGCTATATCCAAATGTTTCCCCATATTCACGGAACCGATGGCTTTTTTATTGCAAGAATTAGAAAGAAAAATAATAAAAATTCTTAATGATATGTTATAATATAAAATTAAGAGTGCATAAGAGGTGATTTATTGAAAAAAATCCAATTAAACAATTTAACATATGAAGAATTAGAATACTTTTTTGAAAGTATTGGTGAGGAAAGATATAGGGCTCAACAGCTATTTATTTTCTTACATAAAAATTTTGGGAAAGATTTTCAAAAGCTTACTAACTTTTCGAAAAAATTACGGGACAAGCTAAGTAATGTAGCAGAAATAAATAGAATAAGTCTTCTAAAAAGGTTTGATTCTAAAATAGATGAAACGAAGAAATACCTCTTCTTGCTGGAAGATGGGAACATAATTGAAAGTGTTTTAATGAAGTATACTCACGGTTTTACAGTTTGCATATCTACACAGGTTGGCTGTAGAATGGGTTGTAAATTTTGTGCTTCAACAAAAGGTGGGCTTATAAGGAACCTATATCCTTCTGAAATGGTAAACCAAATATATGCTATTGAGGAGGATTTAAACATAAGGGTAAGCAATATAGTTTTGATGGGAAGTGGAGAGCCCTTGGATAATTATGAAAACGTTCTAAAGTTTCTTCAGCTTATCCATCATAAAAAAGGCCATAATATTAGTTTCAGAAATATAACATTGTCTACTTGTGGGATTGTGCCTAAAATATATGCTTTAGCTGAAGCAGAAATCCCAATAACTTTATCTATTTCCCTCCATTCACCCTTTGATAATATTAGAAGGGAAATAATGCCAATAGCTAAGAGGTACTCAATAAGTGAGCTTTTAGAAGCTTGTAAGTATTATAATAATAAAACTAAAAGGAGAATTACCATTGAATATACTTTGGTGGCAGATGTTAATGATAGAGATGAGGATTTAATGGAATTATGTAAGTTGCTGAAGGACTTAAATTGTCATGTAAACTTAATTCCATTAAACCCCATAAAGGAGTTTAATAAGAAGAGAGCCAACATAAAAAATATTAATAAATTTTGCACAGTACTTAAAAACAACGGCATACCTGTAACAATCAGAAGGGAGATGGGAGCAGATATTGATGCAGCTTGTGGTCAGTTAAGAAGAAGGTTTATAGAAAATGGTTTTATATTGCAGTGATGAGGTGGTCTATATGGAAATTGGCGTAAAAACGAGCAAGGGAAAAATAAGGGAGATTAATCAAGATTCTTACTATATATCTACAGATAGGAAATACCCTTTGTTTATAATTGCTGACGGCATGGGAGGACATAAGGCAGGAGAAATAGCCTCTAAGATGGCTGTAGAAATAATAAGTTCTACTTTTTTAAATGAAATAAAGGATAAAGGTGTAGAATTAGATGATGACATCCTTATTAATGCAATTAGGAATTCCATATATAAGGCCAATGAAGAGATATATAAGAAATCCATTGAAAACGAAGAATATTCAGGAATGGGTACCACAGTTACAATGGCTTATGAGAGTAAGGATAAGCTTTTTATTGGCCATGTAGGAGATAGCAGAGCTTACCTATTTAGGGGCAATAATCTATATCAACTTACAAAAGATCATTCTCTTGTAGAAGAACTTATCAATAATGGAAGTATTACAAGGGAAGAGGCTAGATTCCATCCTCAAAAGAATATAATCACAAGGGCCTTAGGAACGGATGAAGATGTAGAAATAGATTTACTGGTTAAAGAAAAATTAGAAGGGGATATATTGCTGTTGTGCACTGATGGATTAACCAATATGTTGAATGATAACGAAATTAAGGAATTACTTATTGAAAACCAGGATATACAAAAAGCTTGTGAGCTTATGGTTCAGCTTTCCAATGAAAAAGGTGGCCTGGACAATATCTCAGTTGTAGCAGTTAAATTTAAGTAAAGTGAGGTGAGAATATGCTAGGAAAAGTTCTTGGAAACAGATATGAGATAATTGAAAAAGTTGGAGAAGGTGGAATGGCTCTTGTATATAAAGCTAGATGTAGGCTTTTAAATAGATATGTAGCTATAAAAGTATTAAAGGATGAATTTGTTAATGATGAGGATTTTATTAAAAAGTTCAGGAGAGAGTCTCAAGCTGCTGCTAGTTTATCTCACCCTAATATAGTTAGTATATACGATGTTGGCATGGAAAAAATAGATAACCATGACGTTTATTATATAGTTATGGAGTATATTAAGGGAAAAACCTTGAAAGATTTGATTAAAGAAAAAAAGAAGTTGTCTTTAGAAGAAACTATAGATTACTCCATTCAGATTGCTGAAGCACTAGAACATGCCCATAAGAACCATATAGTCCATAGAGATATTAAACCCCATAATATCATGATAACAGAAGATGGAAGAGTTAAGGTAACAGATTTTGGAATTGCAAGGGCTGCTTCCTTTTCTACTGTTACTAATACATCTACAGTAGTTGGTTCGGTTCACTATTTTTCTCCTGAACAAGCTAGGGGAAGATATACTGACGAAAAGTCTGATATATATTCCCTTGGAATAGTAATGTATGAAATGATTACAGGACGAGTGCCTTTTGAAGGAGATAGTCCCATTTCTGTAGCTTTAAAGCATATTCAAGAGGAAATAGTGCCTCCAAGAGAGCTTGATAGTTCTATTCCTTTAGGTTTACAAAACGTTATTTTAAAATGCGTTAAGAAGAATCAAAGTGATAGGTATGCTTCAGCTACCCAATTGCTTTCTGATTTAAGAAAGCTTAAGTATTCTAATGGTAATGCAGTAATAGGGGGTATAGATCCAGAGGATGAGCCAACTAGGATAATTCCAAGGATTGAAAATAAGGATGAGAAGGTTATAAAAAATGAAGATAAGGATAATAAAAGAAAAGATACTAAAGATGGAGGACTTAAAGTTATTTTTCTTGCTATTCTGTTGGCCTTTATTGTGGTTAGTTCTTTAGCTTTGGGCTTTTTTAAGTTTAGAGATTATTTTATTACTAAAGAGGTTACAGTACCTAATTTAGTAGGAATGCACAAGGATGAAGCCCAGGAAGAATTAGAAAAGCTAGGTTTAAAGTTGAGCGTTGTAGACGAGGTTTATAGTGAAGAGTTTGATGAAGGTATCATTGTATCCCAAAAGGATGAACCGGCCTCTAAAGTGAAGGAAGGCCATACTATTGAAGTAGTTGTAAGTAAAGGAAAACAATTAGTAAAGGTTCCTAATCTAATAAATAGAAGTATAGAAGAAATCGATAGCATACTAAAAGAAGCTGGACTAAAAGAGGGTACTGTTGATTACCAATATAGTGATACGGTACCAGCTAATGTAATAATGGAGCAGGATCCAGCTCCTTTTACAGAAGTAGAATATGGCTCTAGAGTCAATCTAATTGTTAGCAGGGGGCCAGAAGTAAAACTTGTTAGAATGCCTGATCTAGTTGGCTTAAGCGAAAGAGCAGCTAAAAATGCCCTTATAGCCCATGAGTTACTAGTAGGTGAAATAATTAGAGAAGCAAACGATGAGTATAAAGAAGGTGTTGTATTTAGACAAAGTATAAAGCCTGGACAACAAGTTGAAACTAATACTCCAGTTGATCTATATATAAGTACTGGACCTAAAGAAGAACCTGAACCAGAAGAGCCTAAACCAGAAGAACCTGTTGAGGATGTGGAAATTCCATTTGTTTATGAAATAACACCTGAAGGAGAAGCTGAGCAAGTAGAAATTAGAATAGACAGAATTCAAGATGGAAAAAGGCAAACAGTATACAGAAATGTTCATGAAACTATGGGGCAAAAGGTAAAGATTCAATTATCAGGAAAAATAGACTCTAGATTTGAAATATATCAAGATGGTGAGCTTATTAAGGAAATTCAACATCCTGGAAGATAGGAGGTTTACATGATAGAAGGCATCATTACTAAAGGAATTGGTGGTTTTTACTATGTAAAAACTGAATCAGAGATTGTTGAATGTAGGGCTAGGGGGATATTTAGAGAGAAAAAGCTGACTCCTTTAGTTGGTGATAGGGTTTTGATTAGAATTAATGAGGAAGATAATAAAGGCTATATTGAAGAGATATTAGAAAGAAAAACTTGTCTCATTAGGCCGCCTGTTGCCAACGTAACTCAAGCTATTATAGTTATGAGTATCAAAAAGCCAAAAATTAATTTATGGCTATTAGATAGATTCCTAGTTATGGCAGAACAAAATAGATTGAATATCCACATCTGTATAAATAAAGTGGATTTAGCAAAAGATGAAGAGATAAACAGAATATTAGATATATACAATAAGGCAGGGTATAAGGTATTAAAAACTAGTACTAAAACTATGGAAGGAATAGATGAATTAAGAAGTATTTTAACTAACAATATAAGCGTTTTTGCTGGACCTTCTGGTGTAGGTAAGTCCTCTTTGTTAAACAAAATAAATCCAAAGTTAAAGCTAAAAGCAGGGGAAGTAAGTAAAAAAACTAATAGGGGAAGGCATACAACCAGACATGTGGAGCTTTTTGAGCTCCATTCTAATAGTTTTGTATTAGATACACCTGGCTTTAGTTCGTTAAATTTAGACTTTATTAAGGAGCCTGTAGAGTTAAGCAAATATTTTATAGAAATAGATGAATATAGCTATGGCTGTAAATTTAAAGGTTGCCTACATTATAAAGAACCTAATTGTGAAGTAAAAAGACAGGTGCAAGAAGGGAATATAAGCAAAGAAAGATACACCAACTATATACAGTTTTTGGAGGAAATAATCGAAAATAGGAGGTTTTAAGATGGTTCAAGTTGCACCTTCCATTCTTTCTGCTGACTTTTCTAATTTGGAAGAGGAGATATTAAAATTGGAAAAAGGTGGAGCTGACTATATACATTTAGATGTGATGGACGGTATTTTTGTTCCTAATATAACTTTTGGCTCTCCTGTTATTAAAAATATAAGGAAGGTTACAGACATACCCTTTGATGTACATCTTATGATAGATAAGCCTGAAAGATATATTAAAGATTTTGTTGATGCAGGGGCTAATATTATTACTATCCATCAAGAAGCTACTACCCATTTGCATAGAACAATAGAGTTAATTAAATCTTATGGCGTTAAAGCAGGGGTTGCTTTAAATCCTGCAACACCTTTGGAAACCATCGAATATGTTTTAGAATATATAGACTTAATATTGATTATGACAGTAAACCCAGGCTTTGGTGGACAGAAGTTTATAGATTCTACTAAAAGAAAAATAATAAAAGCTAGGGAAATGGTAAAAGAGAGGAACTTAAATATTTTAATAGAAGCTGATGGCGGAATTAAGCTGGATAACTTCAAAGAAATAGTTGCTTGTGGCTTAGATATAATAGTAGTAGGTTCAGGTATATTTGATGCTGATGACATAGTTGAAAGAACTAAAATGTTTAAAAACTAATATATTGTTTAAACATTTAATATATGCTATAATTATAAGTAAAACTGAATATATGTATCACTAGGGGAGCCCTATGGGCTGAGAGGGGACTTGCGTCCCGACCCTTAGCACCTGATCTAGGTAATGCTAGCGCAGGGAAGTGAAATTTATATTTTGCTTGACTGTTTGTTACCCATTGCCTATTTCAGGTGATGGGTATTAATTTTTTTAGGGGGGTTATATATGAAAAAGTGGAGTACAAAGATGTTAGTAGAAGCAGGAATAATGATTGCTTTGGCCCTGGTGCTGGATAAAATTAAGGTATATGAAGCACCTCAAGGAGGCTCAGTAACAGCAGGCAGTATGGTACCTATATTCATATTTGCCTTTAGGTGGGGTTTAGGACCAGGAATAATTGCAGGTACAATATTTGGTCTTATGCAACTTTTATTAGGTGGTTGGATTTTTACACCAATCCAAGCTATATTAGAATATCCAATTGCTTTTGGAAGCTTAGGATTGGCTGGAATTTTTTCAAATAAAGTACATGACGAAAAAAAGAATCGTTTAATAGGAATTATACCTGGAGTGTTGCTAGGAATAGGTATTAGATTTTTATGCCATTTTATTGCTGGAGTTGTGTTTTTCAGTGAATATGCTGGAGACCAGCATCCATGGTTATATTCCTTTATGTATCAGGTTAGCTATCTAGTCCCCGAAATTATCATCTCAGTAATAGTACTATATTTAATATGGAAACCTATAAGTAAGGTTAATAGATAGTAGAGGAAGGTAAGTAAATTGAAAGGCTTAATTGTTTTAAATGGTAAAATAGAGGATATAGAAACCCTTAAAGAAATAGGTAACAATTCTGATTTTATACTGTCTGCAGATGGAGGAACTGATTATTGTTTTAAAGCTGGTTTAATTCCCAATGTGGTAATAGGGGACTTAGATTCAATTACTGAAAATAGCTTAAAAACTATTCAAGAAAAAAATATACCTATTGAAAAATTTCCTGTAAAAAAGGATAAAACTGACTCTGAATTAGCTATTGACCACCTAATAGACATGGGGATTAAAGACATAACACTCCTTGGAGCTACTGGAAGTAGAATGGATCATACTCTAGCAAATATTTTTCTTCTAAGAAGGATACTAGAAAAAGGTGCAAAAGGAAAGATAATTGACAAATACAATACTATATATTTAGTAGATGATGAACTGGTTTTAAAAAAAAGAGAAGGTTTCTTTGTATCCTTGCTTCCAATAGAGCCAGATGGAATTATTGTATCTTTACATGGCTTTGAATATGAGTTAGATAGGGTTAAAATTGAATTTGGTGCAACCCATGGAATAAGTAATCGAGTAATAAAAGAAGAAGGGCTTATCAAGCTTCATAAGGGCAAGTGTTATGTGATTGTAACTAGAGATTAGGCAAGCTTATTTAAGCTTGCCTTTTATTTATACAATTTATGTAACACGTACAAAATTTGCAGAATAATATAGATTATACAGATATATTGAGGTGATTTTATGAAAAGATTTTATTATCGGTATAAAACTAAAAAGCTGTTGGGATTAGTGTTAGCAATTATAGGGTGTTTGATAGTTATTAATGTGCTTCCTGTAGAATTTTTATTGTTCCTAATAGGCTTGGTACTAGTAATACTAGGTATATTAGTATTAAAATAGAACAGGCTTCCATTTATCTCGTATAAATGGGAAGCCTATTTTTTTATAAAGCCCTTTCTACTTTTCCAGACTTTAAACATCTTGTACAAACATTAATTCTCTTAGTTGTTCCGTTTACAACAGCTCTTATTCTTCTTACGTTTGGAGCCCAACTTCTATTGCTCTTTTTATTTGAAAAAGTTACCTTGTTTCCAAACACCCTTGATTTTCCACAAACATCACATCTCTTTGCCACGAAGAACACCTCCTTGTTATTGAGAAAATATAGGCATATTTTACTCCATTTTATAATAACATATTATATTGTAACACATTAAATTATAGTAATGCAACTGTTATTATGGTAAAAGATAGTTTTTGGTATTTAGTTGAACAATTTTTGATAATAGGGTAAAATATACCCATAAAAATATTTTTCATTGAGGAGGCGATAATTAGTGCCAGCCAGAGACAAAAACCAATATGGTTACATTGATATAGATGACAATGTAATAGCTACTATTGCTGGGCTTTCAGCTATGGAGAGTTACGGAATAGTTGGTATGGCTAGTAAAAAAGCTACCGATGGAATTTTTGAATTGTTAAAAAGAGAAAATCTATCTAAAGGAGTTAAAGTATATACGGATAATAACGAAGTAGTAATAGACTTACACGTAATATTACAGTATGGCATTAGAATTTCAGTTGTAGCAGAAAATATTATAGAAAAAGTTAAATTTAATGTTGAAAACTTGACTGGCTTAAAAGTTAGACAAGTAAATGTTTATGTGCAAGGAATTAGAGTAGAAAAGTAGTTTAAGGAGGTACTAAATTGAAACTAACATATATAGATGGAATAATGCTTAAAAAAGCATTTATTGGGGCTGTTAACTTTTTGGAAAAAAATAAAGAAGAGGTTAACAGCTTGAATGTGTTTCCTGTACCTGATGGGGATACTGGAACTAATATGCATTTGACAATAAAATCTGCAGTTAACCAAGTGTTAAAAATAGATGATACAAGCGTTGGTAAAATAGCCCTTGCTGCAAGTAATGGCTCACTAATGGGAGCAAGGGGAAATTCAGGAGTTATACTATCCCAATTATTTAGAGGCTTTGCTAATGCTTTAAAGGGAAAAGACACTGCAGATGTAATGGATATTGCTAATGCTTTTAAACAAGCTGCAGACACTGCTTATAAAGCTGTAATGAAGCCTACAGAAGGAACCATATTGACTGTAGCTAGAAAGGCTGCAGAGTATGGTTTAGAAATTGCTAGGGAAGAAACGGATATAGTGGTTTTCCTAGAAAAGGTGATTAAAAGAGGAAACCAAGTAGTTAATGAGACACCAGAAATGTTACCAGTACTAAAGGAAGCAGGAGTTGTTGATGCTGGTGGTAAAGGACTTATGGTTATATTAACAGGGGCATATAATGCTATAACATATAAGGAAGCAATAGAAGATGAATTACTAAAGGTAGAAGTTACTGAACCTAAAACTGTGTCCCATGAAGCCCTTGATTCAGATATAAAATATGGTTATTGTACAGAGTTTATAATAAATACTAACGTAGATGACTATGGGGCTTTCAGGAATGAGTTGTCCCAGTATGGAGATTCGCTATTAGTTGTAGGTGGAGAAGGTATAATAAAAGTACACATTCACACTAACAATCCCGGATTAGTTTTAGAAAAAGCTTTAAATTTAGGAGAACTAAACGATATAAAGATAGACAATATGAGGTATCAGCATAGACATATTATAGAGGAAAGTGCTAAAGAAACAGAAGAACAGAAGGAGTATAGCTTTATAGCTGTTTCTGTAGGAGAAGGGATTAATAATATATTCAAGGAATTGAATGTGGACTATATTATCCCTGGCGGGCAGACTATGAATCCTAGTACAGAAGATATACTTAATGCAGTTAATAAGGTTAATGGAAAAAATATAATCGTATTTCCCAATAATGGGAATATAATACTAGCAGCAGAACAAGCAAGGGAGCTAAGCGACAAAAATGTATATATAATACCAACAAAAACTATACCTGAAGCTATATCAAGTTTGCTGGCATTTAATCCTGAACTTAGTGTAGAAGAGAATATAGAAAATATGACTGAAGCAATGAACCATGTTGTTACAGGCCAAGTGACCTATTCTGTTAGGGATTCTGAAATAAATAATAAGAAGATAAACAAAGACGATATAATTGGTATTTCAAAAGGAGAAATAATTTCTAATGGTGGCAATATAGAGGAGGTATCTGTAGAACTTGTAAAAAACTTAGTAAAAGAAGACTCCTCATTGATAACCATCTTCTATGGCGATAATATAGAAGAAGAGGAAGCCAATAAATTAGGTGAAAGGTTGCAGGAAGAGTTTGAGGATATAGATGTGGAAGTAATATTCGGTGGTCAGCCAATATACTATTATATATTCTCAATAGAATAATTAGTTCCCTACCAGTAGGTAGGGTGTTTTGTTTAAAAGATAAGTACATGAGGGGATTAAAATGGATGTACAATATATAAAAGGTGTTGGACCTAAAAGGGCTGCTCAACTTAAAAAGCTTAATATAGCTACAGTAGAGGATTTGTTGTATTTTGCTCCTAAGGAATATGATGACCGAACCCAATTTAAATACATAAAGGATTGTGTTGATGGGGAAAAGGTAAGCCTTAAAGTCCAAATATGTGGCTATCCTATTAAGCAAAAACCCAGGAGGAATCTAACAATAATAAAGGTTCCTGTAAGGGATAAAAGTGGACAAGCAATGCTTGTCTGGTTTAATCAAGATTATATTATTAGCAAATTATCCTTAGGAGATATAGTGATAGTAAATGGTAAAATAAATATTTTTAGAAGACAAGTCCAAATAATGAATCCTGTTTTGGATAAGGGAGAAGGGGAAAAAGTAGGGAGGATAATACCAATATATTCCTTAAAAGGAAAGCTTACTAATAACGAAATGATAAGGATAATTAAAAATGCAATTAAAGACCACATAAATACTATTCCAGAAAGATTACCAGAATATATAAGAGAGGAGTTGTCTTTACTACCTATTAGGGAAGCCATATTGAACATCCATTTTCCTAAAAGTAAAAAGCACTATTTAGAAGCTAGAAGAAGGCTTGCTTTTGAAGAACTGCTTACACTGCAGTTGGGCCTGTTTTTAATAAAAAATAGGACCAAGGAGTTGAACAGAGGTATTAAATTTCCTCCTGTAGAGGAAGTTTACCAATTTATAGATAATCTTCCCTTTAGGCTTACCAATGCCCAATTGAGAACCTTTAAAGAGATAGAAGAAGATATGGAAAAGCAACAGCAGATGAATAGATTGGTACAAGGGGATGTAGGTTCTGGAAAGACTATTGTGGCAATACTAGCTATGTTTAAAGCTTGGAAAGCAGGTTATCAATCGGTTATGATGGCTCCCACAGAAATACTTGCAACCCAACATTATGAAACCATATGCAAATTTTTAGATAGCTATGGTGTTGTGTGCAGACTATTAGTAGGAAGCCTTTCACCAAAGAAAAAAGAAGAAATACTAGAAGAGCTTAGGGAAGGAAAAGTAGATATTTTAGTAGGGACCCATGCTGTTATACAAGATAATGTGAAGTTTAAAAATTTAGGATTAGCAATAACAGATGAACAACATAGGTTTGGAGTAAGGCAAAGAGCAGCTTTAAGCCAAAAAGGAGAAAATCCGGATATATTAGTAATGACAGCTACCCCAATTCCCAGAACTTTAGGGCTTATCCTCTATGGGGATTTGGATATTTCTATTATTGATGAATTGCCACCAGGAAGGAAAGAAATAAAAACCTATGTAGTTAATTCTAATATGATAGATAGGGTAAATGAATTTGTAAGAAAACATATTCTTGAGGGTAGGCAAGCTTATATAGTGGCGCCACTGATAGAAGAAAGTGATACCCTTGATGTAAAATCTGCAGAAGAAATATATAGCCATTTAAAAGATAAAGTTTTTAGTGAGTTTAAAGTTGGTTTATTACATGGCAAAATGCCTCCTCAAGAAAAAGAAGATATTATGGAAAAGTTTGCAAATAGGGATTTGGATATTTTAGTTTCAACTACAGTTATTGAGGTAGGAGTTAATGTTCCCAATGCAAATATAATGGTAATTTATAATGCAGAAAGGTTTGGTTTAGCCCAGCTCCATCAGTTAAGAGGAAGGGTTGGTAGAGGTGATTATCAATCTTACTGTATTTTAATAAATGAAAGCAATAGTAAAATATCCAGAGAGAGAATGAGGATAATGCAAAAGACTACCGATGGTTTTTATATATCAGAAAAGGATTTAGAGTTAAGAGGACCTGGTGATTTCTTTGGTACAAGACAACATGGTTTACCAGATTTAAAAATTGCCAACCTATTTTCAGATATGAATCTATTAAAGCTGGCACAAAAAAAGGCTCAAGATATATTGGAAGAAGATGCTTTACTTTTAGATGAGAAGCATTTCTTGTTAAGGCAGAGCATTATAGACTTGTTTAAGGATAGGATTAATGATTTAATTTTTAACTAATACTATTTATATAAATAAAAAATATGTTAAAATATATCTAGCATAATTGGGGTGATTATTTGAGAGTAATATCAGGTCTAAGAAAAGGCCATAGACTGAAAGGTCCAAGGAGCAGGAATATTAGACCAACAGAAGATAGAGTAAAGGAAGCTATGTTTAATATTTTGGGATATATTAATCATGAAAGTGTAGTTTTAGATTTATGTGCAGGTACTGGTAGTATTGGGATTGAATTTTTAAGCAGGGGAGCAAAGAAGGCCTATTTTGTAGATAAGGCTGGAGAGAGTATACAATGTATTAAGGAAAACTTAGCCCATACTAAATTAAAGGACAAGGGGGAAGTTATCAAAACTGATGCAATTAGGGCTATAAAAGATTTTAGCCAAAAAGGTATAATTTTTGATTATATATTTACAGATCCCCCTTACAATAGTTCCAAGTTGATCAATGATATAATTAAACATATATGGGAGAAGGAAGTATTAAAAAGAGATGAAGGCATCTTAATTATAGAGCACGAAAAGAGTATAAAGCTGGATAATGAGCTTTACGGTTTCAAGAGGATAGATTATAGGGAATACAAAGATACATGTTTATCTTTTTATATTTTAACTGAGATTTAAGGAGGTTAACAATGCAAGTTATATATCCTGGTAGTTTTGACCCAGTAACATACGGACACCTAGATATAATCGATAGATGTGCTAAAAAATTTGATAAGGTAATTGTGGCTATACTCAATAATAGTTCAAAAAAATACACTTTTTCCGTGGAAGAGAGAGTGGAGCTATTAATGAGGACCCTGGAAAAGTATGATAATGTAGAAGTAGACCATTTTTCAGGTTTACTTGTGGAATATGCTAAAAAGAAAAATTGCTCTTTGATTGTGAGAGGTTTAAGGGCAGTTTCTGATTATGAATATGAAATGCAAATGGCTCATGTAAACAATAAGCTTGCAGGGGATATAGAGACCATATTTATGGTAGCAAGAGAAAAATATGCTTATTTAAGCTCTAGCATAGTTAAAGAAGTAGCTATGTTTGGAGGAGATATCTCCTGCTTCGTACCAAAAGTAGTAGAAAATGCTTTAAAAGAAAAGATTAATGGGGGTCAGTAGTATGGAGGTATTAAGGCTAATTGAGGAAATTGAGGATATTTTAGAAAATGCATCTACATTACCCTTTTCTAATAAGGTTGTTGTAGATGCAGATGAGCTATATGAGATACTAAAAGAGATTAGAATTAAGCTACCTGATGAGATTAAGCAAGCTAACTGGATAAAAGAAGAGAGGCAAAGGATTTTAGCTGAAGCTCAAAAGGATGCAGAAACGATTATAAATGAGGCAGAATCTAAAATAAAAGAATTGATAGATGAAAATGAAATAACAAAGAAAGCTAAAGAAGCTGCTGAGGAGATTATAACAAAAGCTCAGAATAATGCCAAGGAAATTAGATTGGGAGCTTTAGAATATGCCGACAATATATTATATGAAACTCAACAGAATTTAAAGAAGCTCATAGAAACCTTAAATGAAAACAGACAAGAACTTAGAGGCGGTAATTAATTATTTTTTATGGATAGTTTTCTTATTATCATGAAAATTATGGAGCATATTAACATGTAAATTAGCATGAGAAATGCCAATTTAGTTGAGCTTATTAATATATGAACCCAACTGTTAGGATAAATGTATTCAGGCATATGAGGACTAGGCATAAAGGAAAATTTTGCAAAATTTTTATATTTAATATTATAAATTAACAAAGTATATAGGCTTGAAAATATGCCATGGAAGAATTTGGAAACAATATATATTTTAGAGTTAATATCCGTTTTACTTATGAAGCTTAAAGCTTGGCTATGGATGGAAAAACCGCCCCAACCAATTAGGAAGTTAATAAGCAATATTTTTTGCAAAAAGTTTATATTTAAAGAAGAAATTTTGCTGCAGCCAGTGGTTATTTCTAATATGCCAGCAATTAAACCTTGTAAAAGTTCAATGTTTATTTTTATTGGAAGTAGATAATGAACAATATGTACCATTCTAATAAATATTTCTGAAGCAAACAATAAATCTATAACTACTGAATAGAAGACTATAAAACCACCAACTGTAAGAATGGTGTTAAGGCTATTCTTTACGCAATTGCCAAGAATTGCTCCAATGGTGTAATCTTTATTAATATAGATTAAAGGATTTTTTATTACATATTTATTTTTACTATTATATGTAGTGTGTTTTTTGTTGTAAAAGCGCAAAATTAAACCTACTGTTATAGCCCCTAAATAATGGGGATATAGTATAAGTGGAGCAATAGTAGGTGCATTCAACATGCCTACTGCTACAGCTCCTAACATGAATAAGGGCCCGGAAGTACTTGAGAAGCAGACTACTCTATCTGCTTCCGTTTTTGTTATTATCCTCTTTTCTCTTAAGGTGGATGTAATCTTTGCCCCCATTGGATAGCCTGATATTATACTCATAGCAAAAGGGAAAGCCCCTTCTCCAGATACATTAAAAATAGGCTTCATAATAGGTTTTAAGGAATCACCTATGAAGTTAACAAAGCCCATTTCAACTAATAATTCTGAGATTATAAAGAATGGAAATAATGAAGGAAAGACTATGTTAGCCCAAGTGTTAAGGCCATTAAAGGCACTATTTAAGGACATTTGTGGATACTTTACTATACCTATTAATACACATAGAATTAATGTTAAAAAAAATAAGTTTTTAATATGTTTTTTCACTTTCCTATCCCCCTTACTTAATTATATTTTTCTTTCTGCTTAATATGAAAAAATAGCAAGTAAAACTTGCTATTTTTTCTTAATATAAGGGGGTGTTAAATAGTCCATGTTTGTTAAAGACTTTTCTGTTTTTAGGCCTAAAAAGAAAAGCTCAGTAGCCTTTTTGTCAAAACTTATAATCCTATCTACATTTGGGTTTTTTATATTATGATAGTTTGAAAATTTGGTTATAATAGGTATATCTGTTTTTGCCTTAATTTTTTTCAATAAATAAAAACCTTTTTCATTTGAAGCTAATACTCTTACATAAGCAGGATGGTATGAGGATAGCTCCCTAAAGGTATCTTTGTTTAAATCCATCATTAGATGGAGCAATATTCTTTGGATTCTGCTTTTTGGATACCTTTTAGTTACTACAGCATTTAAAAAGCTTTCAATATTATTAAATTCATAGCTTTTTTCTACAAGTCTGTTGTCTAAACCTGCTTCCACATCCATTATTTTAGAAAGTTTGTTTTTGCCTTCAACCCTTAATAAATAATGGACTATTTGGTTATAATTATCAAGAGAATTGAAGTGATGGTAATTACCTATATAATCAATTAAATGCTTATAAGTTTCTTTAGGCACATAATCTATCACTGAAGAAATATGCTCAGTTTCTAGTAATTTTTTTCTTATGGCAGTGGCACTAGCTATTTTGTTATTAAGCTCAAGCTCATTGTATTTACTGCCAATACGCTTAATTGTAACTGGTTTTATATGGCTATTAAGTCTTTTTAATGCTTTTAAATATTCAATAGCCAATATATTGTTTGGACTATTGACTATTTTATTTATGTCTATATTTGAAAGGCCTTTTTCATATTTGGCAAAATATCCCTGTAATGCATAGCTTCTAGCTACCGGGAAGGAATTACCTTTTTGAAGATATTCTTTTAATAATTGTTTGTAATAAGGAGGTTCTTCTACTAAAACATCAGCAATTGGATATAAATACTTTAACTCACCTATTTCACTACCAAAAGAAACATAGTCAACAATTTTTAGGCTATTGAGTAATGAAATACTTCCATAAGCGAAAAATTCTGCCGATTGGACTGAAAATATAAAGGGAAGTTCTATCACTAAATCTACCCCATTATCAATGGCCATTTTAGCCTTAGTCCATTTGTCTATGAGGGAAGGCTCTCCTCTTTGTACAAAGGAGCCACTCATTACAGCAATAGAGTATTGGGATGTAGTGATTTTTTTAGATAACGCTAAATGGTATTTGTGTCCATGGTGAAAGGGATTATATTCAGCTACTATGCCTACAACACTCAATTTAGTACCCCCATTTTTTTAATTAGTATATTCATTATAGCAGAAAAATTATAAGTAATAGTCGTTGATTTTTTGACATTATTATAATAATATATTCTTGATATAACAAAATGGAGGAGGAATCGACAAATGAACATATTAGTGATTAACTGTGGTAGTTCTTCATTAAAGTATCAGTTAATCAATATGGACAATGAAGAAGTCCTTGCCAAAGGTTTAGTAGAAAGAATAGGTATAGAAGGTTCAAGAATTAAGCATACTGCTACTGGCAAGGAAGAAAAAATTATTGAGGAGCCAATTAAAGACCATAGAAGAGGTTTAGAGTTAGTATTAAATGCCCTTGTTGATAAGGAGTACGGAGTTATCAGTTCTTTAGAGAATATTGATGCTGTTGGGCATAGAGTTGTACACGGTGGAGAAGAATTTTCCGATTCTGTCATTATAGATGATAAGGTTATGGAGGCAATAAAGGCTTGTGTTGAATTAGCTCCATTACATAATCCACCAAACATAGTTGGTATAGAAGCTTGTAAAGAGCTTATGCCTAATGTACCAATGGTTGCGGTGTTTGACACAGCTTTCCATCAAACTATACCTGCAGAAAATTATATATATCCTCTACCCTATGAGTATTATGAAAAATATGGTATTAGAAAGTACGGTTTCCACGGTACCTCCCATAAATATGTATCCTTGAAAGCTGCAGAAATATTAGGAAGACCAGTAGATGAATTAAATTTAATAACATGCCATTTAGGAAATGGAGCTAGTGTTTGTGCAATAAAGGGCGGAAAATCTGTCGATACAAGTATGGGCTTTACACCTTTAGAAGGACTTGCAATGGGAACTAGATGTGGAGATATAGACCCAGCCATCATTCCATTTATAATGGAGAAAGAAAAACTATCCTTTGAAGAAATAAACAATATGCTGAATAAGAAATCAGGAGTATTAGGAATTTCTGGCCTAAGCAGTGACTTTAGAGATTTAGAGGAAGCTGCAAACAATGGAAATGAAAGGGCTGAACTTGCACTTAAAGTATTCTGCAATAGGGTAAAAGAGTATATTGGAGCTTATTCAGCAGTCCTATGTGATGTAGATGCATTAGTATTTACTGCAGGAATTGGTGAAAACTCCAGTAGTATTAGAGAAAAAATCTGTGAAGGGTTAGAATGTATCAACATCCATCTAGATCCTGAGCTAAACAAAGTAAGAGGAAAGGAAGCAATAATTTCTACTGAAAATTCTCAAGTTAAGGTATTAGTTATTCCTACTAATGAAGAATTGATGATTGCAAGAGATACTGCTAAATTGGTAAGCCAATAATATTTCTTGACAAAAGCTTTTCACCTTTATATAATATTGTTTGTTAGCTCAAGAGGTGAAAAAAATGAGAATAGATTTATCAGAATTACGTCAAGAGGACGTAAGTAGTATTATTCTAGAAGGCCAGATTAAAAAGGACATACTGGAAATAGCAGGAAGAAAAATACATTTTGTTGAGCCAATAAAATATGATGGGGCTGTATATAAGACGGATAATGGTGAAGTTGTACATGTGAATATAACTTACGCCTATAAGGAAACATGTGGCAGGTGTTTGGAACCTTTTAATAAGAAAGGAACAGCAGTTTTAACAGGTCAGCTGATTAATAAGACTAGTAATACACTGGAAGATGAAATTGAGGATGCAATTTACTATGAAGATGACAAGCTTGAACTTACAGATGATATAATTAACACCATAGCCCTATCTCTCCCAATGAAGCCTCTTTGTAGTGAAAAATGTAAAGGTATTTGTCCTTCTTGTGGGACAAATCTTAATAGAGAAAAGTGCGACTGTGAAGTGGACGATGTAGATCCAAGATTGGCTATACTGAAAGAGTTTAAAATTGATAATTAAGGAGGTGTCATAGATGGCAGTACCAAAACGAAAAACTTCCAAAGCAAGAAGGGATAAAAGAAGAGCATCAGCATATAGATTGGTTAAACCAACTATTACAGAATGCCCACAATGTCATGAACCAAAGCTTCCTCATAGAGTTTGCAGAGCTTGTGGATATTATAGGAATAGGGAAGTGTTAGATGTAGAGTAAAGATAGTGAAATTTTATCACTATCTTTTTTTCTATTGCAATTTTAACATTTCTATACTATATTTATAACAGTAATAATTTTCAGGATTGATTGGGAGGATAGCTATGAAAATAATTGTAGACGGCATGGGGGGAGATAAGGGATATAAAGAGGTAGTTAAAGGGTGCATAGATGCAATCAATGAGCTAGGTGTTAATATATTGTTAGTAGGTCAAGAGGAAAAATTAAAGGCTGAACTAAGTAAATTTGAATATCCCCATGAAAAAATTGAAGTGCTTAATGCAGATGAAGTTATTACTAATGAGGAAGAGCCTGCTTTAGCTATTAGGAGAAAGAAGGATTCTTCTATTGTTGTGGGCCTAAAAGCCCTTTCTGTTGGTAAAGGAGATGGCTTTGTATCTGCTGGTAGTACAGGGGCTTTATTAGTAGGAGGATTACTTATAGTAAAAAGGATTAAGAGTATTGAAAGGGCAGCAATTGCAACTGTATATCCAACATTAAAAGGCGTATCCTTACTTATTGATGCAGGAGCAAATGTAGATTGTAAACCGGAATATCTATTACAATTTGCAGTAATGGGTTCCATTTATTGTGAAAAGATTTTAGGTAAAAAATCTCCTAAAATAGGTTTGGTAAACATAGGTGTTGAAGAAGGAAAAGGTAATACTTTGGTTAAAGAAACCTATAAGCTATTACAGGAAGCCAATTTAAACTTTGTTGGCAATGTTGAAGCCAGAGACCTGCCCAATGGTGTTGCAGATGTAATAGTTAGTGATGGTTTTGTTGGCAATGTAGTTTTAAAGCTTACTGAAGGAATGGCCATGTCAATCTTTTCAAGATTAAAGGAAGAGATAAATAAATCCCATATATCCAAATTAGGGGCTTTAATGTTAAAACCACAGTTAAAGTCCTTTGTAAGGCTGATGGATTATAGAGAATATGGAGGAGCTCCTTTATTAGGCTTAAAGAAACCTGTTGTTAAGGCTCATGGTAGCTCCGATTCTTTAGCTATAAAGAACGCTATAAGGCAAGTAAAAAATTTTGTTGAAAAAGATGTTATAAATTTAATTGAAGAAGATATAAATAAAAATACATAGTATATAAAATAACGGAGGTGCACTATAGATGGTATTTGAGAAGATAAAAAAATTGATTTCTGACCAATTTGGAATTGATGAAGATAGTATAGAAATGGAGACTTCTTTTAAAGACGATTTAAATGCTGATTCATTAGATATAGTAGAGTTAGTTATGGCCATAGAAGATGAGTTCGATTTACAAGTAGCAGATGAAGAAGTAGAGAATATTCAAACAGTAGGAGATGCTGTTAACTATATTAATGAAATATTAAATGAATAAGTTTTATAACACTTGTTTATCTATTCTTTTGGAGGTAATAATGTGGACATATCCCCTAAGAGACTTGAAAGCTTAAGTCAATTACAAAATACAATAGATTATAAATTTAAGGATCTAAATTTGTTAAACACTTCCCTGTGCCATAGTTCTTATGCCAATGAAAACAAAAACAAAGGCATTGAGAGCAATGAAAGATTAGAATTTTTGGGAGATGTGGTAGTAGATTTAGTCGTTAGTGACTATCTTTATAAACGCTTTTCCCATTATCCTGAAGGACAACTTACCAAAATTAGAGCATCAATTGTTTGTGAACCATCTTTAGCTTATGCAGCTAGGAAGATAAGTTTAGGCGATTATTTACTGCTAGGTAAAGGTGAAGCCCTTTCTGGAGGCAGGGATAGGGATTCCATACTTGCAGATGCTTTTGAAGCCTTAGCTGCAGCAATATATTTAGATGGTGGTTATGCAACCGTTAAAGATGTTTTAATAAGAAATTTTGAACAGGATATAATCCATGCAATTCATAAAGGGGAATTATTTATAGATTATAAAACCGAATTACAGGAATTATTACAAAGAAAATCTAAAGTTAAAGTAGAGTATAAAGTAGCTAAGGAAGTAGGTCCTGATCATAATAAGAAATTTTTTGTTGATTTGATTGTGGAAGATAAAATAATAGGTGAAGGTGTTGGTAAGAGTAAAAAAGAAGCAGAACAAAATGCTGCAAAAAATGTATTAATGAAATTGGGTGAAAAAGATGAGTAAGGATTACTACATAGTCCCAATATTTGTACCCCATTTTGGCTGTCCTCATGATTGTGTTTTTTGTAATCAGAAAAGAATAACAGGAATTTCTACAGATGTTACCCAAGCTTATGTAAAAAGGACCATTGATGAATATTTAGCTACTTTTCCTAAAAGGAAAATTGTAGTTGAAGTTGCCTTTTATGGTGGCAGTTTTACAGGTATCCCTCTAGATATACAAAAGAAACTTTTGCAAGTACCTCTTGAGTATAAAAACAAAGGCTTAATTGACGCAATTAGGTTATCTACAAGACCAGACTATATAAATGAGACTATATTAGAGCTACTTAAGGAATATAAGGTGGATACAATTGAATTAGGTGTACAATCTTTAAATGACCAAGTGCTCTTCAATAGTGGTAGGGGCCATAATAGCGAACAAGTTTATATGGCCTCTAAACTAATTAAAGCATATAATTTTAATTTAGGCTTGCAAATGATGCTTGGTTTGCCAGGTGATAGCAGAGAGAAAGCTATCTATACAGCAAAAGAATTTATAAAGTTAAAGCCCTATTGTGTAAGAATTTATCCAACATTAGTAATAAAGGATACCTATTTAGAAAAAATGTATTATAAAAACACCTATAAACCCCTTACATTAGAAGAAGCAATGGATATATCAACAGAGCTAATTATGTTATTTGAATATAATGATATCAATGTTATAAGAGTTGGTCTGCAGCCTACTGAAAATATAAATTTTGGGAAAGATGTAATTGCAGGTCCTTTCCATCCTTCCTTTCGCCAATTAGTAGAGTCAAACAAATATAAAATCCTCCTTGAGAAAGTTTTGGATAGCTTCATGGACAACTATTCTGGAATGGATTTAATTATAAATATTAATCAAAAAAGCATATCGAATTTAGTAGGCCAAAAATCTTCTAATATTAAATATTTTAAAGAAAAGTATAAATTAAAAAATATAAAAGTATATAGGAAAGACCTTCCTATGGAAATGGTTGAATTGGCCATAGGAAATAATGTTTATAAGCTTAACCTTAAAGAATTAATCGAAGATTATATAAAACAAATTTAATGCTATTAAAGGGTGATTAGTTTGCATCTGAAGAAAGTATGCATACAGGGTTTTAAATCCTTTGCTGATAGAACAGAAATAGAATTTAAAGAAGGAATTACAGCCATAGTTGGACCTAACGGAAGTGGTAAGAGCAATGTGTCTGATGCTATAAGGTGGGTGTTGGGAGAGCAGAGTGTAAAAGTATTAAGGGGTAATAAGATGGAGGATGTTATATTTTCAGGAACTGAAACTAGAAAGGCTCTAGGCTATGCTGAGGTTACCATAGTATTTGATAATAGGGATGGTAGTATACCTATAGATTATCAAGAAGTAGCTGTTACCAGAAGGATGTTTCGCTCAGGTGAGAGTGAGTACTATATAAATAAGAATTCATGTAGATTAAAAGATGTTAGAGAACTATTTATGGATACTGGTATAGGTAAAGATGGCTATTCAATTATCGGACAAGGCAGGATAGATGAAATACTTAGCACTAAACCTGAGGATAGGAGAAATATATTTGAAGAAGCGGCAGGAATAATTAAATATAAAGCCAAAAAAGCTGAAGCTGAAAAAAAGCTTGAGAGCACTAATAGTAATTTAATAAGGATAAAGGATATAATTTTAGAATTACAAAAGCAACATGACAGTTTGAAGGAACAAGCTAATAAAGCAAGAATCTTTTTAGACCTTTCTAAAAAGGTTAAAGAAGTAGAAATAAATTTGTTAATTAGAGAAATTGAGGCATTAAGAGAAGAAATAGATAATATTAAAGGCCAAAAGGAAAAAGTGGAAGAAAACTTAAATCTTTTACTTACACAGAGAAAAAAACTTGAAGATGAATTAAATACATTAAAAGAGAATATAAACCATAAAAATCAAATCTATGAAGCAGTTGAAAAAAGAAGGGAAGAGATATTAAGCACCATAAATGATAAAAAAAATCAGCTTATCTTATTAGAAGAAAATATAAAGTTTTATAATAAGGACATGGAAAGGCTTAATCGTGAACTGGAAGATTTAAATCAGAAATTAATAAAGTTAAGAAGTGATAATGAATACTTATTAGAGGTTAGTGCAACAAGAGAAGAGGAATTAAGCTTAAATAGAGAAGATTTTTTACAAAGAAATAATAGAGTTAAAAAATTAAATGAAAAAATAAGCTTAACTGAAGGGAAACTGCAAGATGGCAAAAATAGGCTTGTAGATCTATACAATTTGGCAGCTGAAAAAAGGAGCAAGTTAAATGGAATTCTTAGCTTTAAAGATAATATTTCTAATAGAATAAGGGAAATAGAAAATGAAATAGATATACTTTTAGAGAAGATGGAAGAAAGCTATAAATATGTAGGCCAGTTGGAGAAAGAGGAAGAAGAAAAGAATAAACTCATAATTGAGGAAAATAAATACTTGACTAATTTAACCTTGGAAGAAAAAAGCCTTCAAGAAAAACTTGAAGAGATATATGAGGAAATACAGCAAAACAAGGCTGATCTTCAAAGCAACATTGCCAACTTCAACATGTTAAAGAATATGGAAGATGGCTATGAAGGTTATTACAAAGGCGTTAAAAATCTTATGTTAGCCTATAAAAAAGATAATAGATTAAAGGATAGGCTAATAGGCCTTGTAGCAGAACTCATTAGAACAGATGAAAAATATGAAAAGGCCATCGAAGTAGCTTTAGGTGGAAGTTTACAAAATATAGTAACAAAGAATGAAGAGGATGCAAAATATATTATTAATTATTTAAGGGAGAAGAAACTAGGTCGAGTTACCCTTTTACCTCTTACTAATGTAAAGGGAAGTCCTATATACATAAATAAGGAGGATAGGGAAAAGTACAATATTTTAGGTTTAGGCTCTGAACTAGTTTTTTTTGATAATAAATTTAAGAATATAGTTGAGTATCTTTTGGGAAGAACCATAGTAGTGAACAACCTAGATGCTGCAACTAAAGTAGCAAGGAAATTTAATTACTCTTACAAAGTGGTTACTTTGGAAGGGGATATTGTAAATCCTGGTGGCTCTATGACAGGAGGCAGCTTGCCAAAGATTAATAACAATCTATTAAATAGAAAGCATAGGCTGGAAAAGATAAAGGAAGAAATAAATAGCTTATTTAAAAAACAAGAGGAGCTAGAACAGGAAAAGGCAACATTACAGTCCATGTTAGAAAAGCATTCTGTAAAAATAAAGGAGCTGGAGAAAAAGCTTCATAATATTAATATAGATGTTGTTAAAATTGAAAATGAAAAGAATAAACATTTATTAGAAATAGATAGAAGCAAGGAAACAATAGAAAAGTTGAGAAGGGAAAAGGAGCAATTAAGTTTAGAACTAAATTCAATAAACCAAGATGAGAGAAAAATAGAGGATGAAATAAGCTCTATTAACCAGCAAATAGAATTATTAAAGGAAGAAATTGAAAAATTAACGAAAAAATATGAAGAAGATAAAGAGCTTTTACAAAAAGAACTAGATGAGGTTACCGATTTTAAAATACAGCTAAATTTAATGGAAAATAAAATATTAGACAGTAAAGAAAGATTGACCCAAATAGAGGCTGAAATAGAGGAAACCACAAGTGGAATATTCAAGAAAAGAGATGAAATAAATAGTATAAAAGAAAGTGTAAATATTGTATCTAATAATATTTTTCAGACCAAAAATCAAATTGATGAATTAGAAGATAAAAAAGCTAAGCTGGATGCAGAACTTACTGAAATAAAAGCTCAAAGAGATAATATAATGGAGGCTTTTTATCAGATACAGGGTAATCTAATGGAAATTAACGAAAATATCAGTATTTTAGAAAAGGAGCTAAATAGATGGAATATTAAAGAAACAAGATGCAATATGAATTTGGATAATATATATGCTAGATTATTAGAAGAATATGGATTGGATTACGAAAAGGCAAAAGAGTTTTGGCATCCTATAGATAATATAGATACTGTTAAGAAAGAACTTTCAAAACTTAAGGATAAAATAAAGCAGTTGGGAAATGTAAATCTTAATTCTATTGAAGAGTATAAGGCTATTAGAGAAAGATTAGACTTTATAAAGAAGCAACATGATGATTTAATGATGGCTAAAGAGGATTTAGAAAAAGTAATTAAAGATATGGAAGAAGAGATGAAAGTCCAATTTATAAACAGCTTTAATTCTATAAATAAAGAGTTCAATAATGTATTTTCTAAGTTATTTAATGGAGGAAAAGCAAGTTTAGAACTGGAAGACGAAAAAGATGTGTTAAATTGTGGTATAGAGATTAAGGCCCAGCCTCCAGGTAGAAAATTACAGACTTTAAACCTTCTTTCTGGGGGAGAAAAGTCTTTAACTGCAGTAGCTTTATTATTTGCCATAATGAATATAAAGCCGGCACCTTTTTGTATTTTAGATGAGATAGATGCAGCTTTAGATGATGCTAATATAGATAAATATGCTGAATACCTAAAAAATCTTGCCAAAGATACCCAATTTATAGTAATAACCCACAGGAAAGGTACCATGGAAGCAGCCAATGTTCTATATGGGGTTACAATGGAGGAAGAAGGTGTTAGCAAAGTACTGTCAGTAAAGCTTACTGATGCCCTAGGTGAAAAAGCTAGTTAAGGAGGAAAGATAATGTTTAAAAACTTGTTTAATAGGGATAAAAAAGCTGTAAAAAACACCAGTGAAGAAGAAAAGATTATTGATAAAACAGCAGAGGAAGAAAAAAGCCCTAGCCTATTTGAAAGACTAAAAGCTGGCCTTAATAAGACGAGAAAAGGAATGACAGAAAGAATCGATGCGGTGTTGAAGTCCTATGGAAAGATTGATGATGAATTATTCGATGAACTAGAAGAAATACTTGTAACTGCTGATGTGGGAATAAATACTACAATGGAAATTATAGATCGACTAAGAGACAGGGTTAAGGAGAAAAAAGTTTCCGAACCAGATAAAGTAAAAGAATTGTTAAAAGAACAGATAAAAGAGAGCATGACAGAAGCTATTGAAGATAATAGTTTAAATGTGGACAAATCACCCTCAGTCATATTGGTTGTTGGAGTTAACGGAGTTGGAAAAACTACTACCATAGGAAAACTAGCCTATAAACTTAAAAACAGTGGAAAAAAGGTAATAGTTGCAGCTGGTGATACTTTTAGGGCTGCTGCTATTGAACAATTGGAAGAATGGAGTATAAGAGCAAATACTGAAATAATAAAACATCAGGAAGGAGCTGACCCAGCAGCAGTAATATATGATGGTATTCAGGCTGCTAAAGCAAGAAAAGCCGACGTACTTATCTGCGATACTGCTGGCAGACTTCATAATAAGAAAAACTTAATGAATGAACTGAATAAAATATTTAGGGTTGTGGATAAGGAGTTTTCTGAGGCTAATAAAGAGGTTTTACTAGTATTAGATGCTACTACTGGCCAGAATGCAATTAATCAAGCAAAACATTTTAAAGAAGTTTGCGACATAACGGGTGTAGCTTTAACTAAGCTTGATGGGACTGCTAAAGGGGGAATAGTAATAGCCCTACAAGCAGAGTTAAAGCTTCCAATTAAGCTAGTAGGTGTGGGAGAAGGTATAGAAGATCTTCAAGAGTTTAATATAGACGATTTTGTTGAAGCCCTATTTAATTAGTTGAAATAATTATTGACAAGTACATGTAATTATAATAAAATAGTACTGTCAAGCTAATAGCTTGACAGTACTATTTTATGGTGATAAAATGGTTAAAAAATTAGTTGAGGTGGCAATTTTGTTTGATTTTTATGGGAAACTGTTAAGTGAAAAACAGTGTACAGTTGTAGATCTATATTATAATTATGATCTTTCTTTAGCTGAAATTGGGGAAGAATTAGGTATTAGCAGGCAAGGAGTATACGACATTTTAAAGAGAGCAGAAGAAAATTTATATCAATATGAAGAAACACTGCAACTTGTCCATAGATTTTATAATAATAAAAAAGAGCTCAAATATATACAGGGGCTAGTTTTAGAAATTGAAGAAGAATGTAAAGGTGGTAATATAGAAAATATTGCTGAAAAGGTCCACAAGCTAAAGAAGGCATTAGGAAGAATAATTGGTGATAACCAGGAGGTTGTTAATTAATGGTTTTTGAAAGTCTATCTGAGAAACTGCAGAATGCACTGAGTAAACTTAGAAGCAAAGGAAAGCTTACCGAAAAAGATGTAGATGTTGCTATGAGGGAAGTTAGGCTTGCTCTTTTGGAAGCTGATGTTAATTATAAAGTAGTTAAAGATTTCGTAAAAAATGTAAAAAGCAGGGCAATTGGTACAGAAGTTATGGAAAGCTTGACTCCTGGGCAACAAGTTGTGAAAATTGTCAATGAAGAGCTAACTAATTTGATGGGAGAAAAGGAAGCAAAATTAAATTTTTCCCCTAAGCCTCCAACGGTTGTGTTAATGTGTGGTTTACAAGGTTCTGGTAAGACTACAACTTCAGGTAAATTAGCTTATAACCTATTAAAGCAAAATAAAAAACCTTTATTAGTAGCTTGTGATATATACAGACCTGCAGCAATAAAGCAATTAGAAGTTGTAGGTGAAAAAGTAGGAGTGCCTGTTTTTACTATGGGGGATAAAATAAGTCCAGTAGATATAGCAAAAGCTGCTATTGAATATGGAAAGAAAAACAGCCATGATTGGATAATAATAGATACAGCTGGAAGATTACATGTAGATGAAGAACTTATGGAGGAATTACAGAACATTAAGGAAGCAGTTGAGCCAAATGAAATACTTTTAGTTGTAGATGCTATGACAGGTCAAGATGCTGTAAATGTTGCTCAAACTTTTAATGAAAGACTTGACATAACAGGTATTGTACTAACTAAACTAGATGGAGATGCAAGGGGTGGAGCTGCCTTATCCATAAGGGCAGTAACAGGTAAACCTATAAAATTTGTTGGTATGGGCGAAAAACTTGATCAGCTAGAGCCTTTCCATCCAGATAGAATGGCATCCAGAATACTAGGCATGGGTGATGTATTAAGCTTAATAGAAAAAGCCCAAGCATCTATTGATGAAAAGAAGGCTAAGGAATTAGAAAAAAAGATTCTGTCACAACAGTTTACCCTAGATGATTTCTTAGATCAAATAGAGCAAATGAGAAATTTAGGGCCATTAGATGAGATTTTAGGGATGCTTCCCGGTATTAACTCTAAGGCCTTAAAGAATATAGATATAGATGAAAAAGAAATAGTTAAAATCCAAGCTATAATCCAGTCTATGACTAAGGAGGAAAGAGCAAATCCTTCTATTATTGATAGTAGTAGGAGAAAGAGAATAGCAAGAGGAAGTGGAACAACCGTACAAGATGTTAACAGACTTCTTAAGCAGTTTAAAGAAACTAAGAAGATGATGAAGAGATTCACTGATATGGGAAAAACTATGAAGAAAAAAGGGAGAAGAAAATTTCCCTTTTTCTAGATAGATATTTATAACAGAAAATAGAGGAGGTGTAAAGATGGCTGTAAAAATAAGATTAAAAAGAATGGGTGCCAAGAAAAGGCCTTTTTATAGAATTGTAGTTGCAGATTCTCGCTCACCAAGAGATGGCCGTTTTATTGAAGAAATAGGATATTACAACCCATTAACTGATCCTATAACAGTTAAGATTGACGATGAAAAGGCTATCAAATGGTTAAACAATGGAGCAAAACCTACAGATACTGTTGACAGGCTATTTAAAGAAAATGGAATCTATGAAAAAAGAAATGAAAAGGCAGAATAATAGCTTTAGGAGGTGTAGCAAGTGGGTGAATTAGTTGAAATAATAGCAAAGGCGCTAGTAGACAATCCAGATCAAGTAGAGGTAAATGAAGTAGAAGGGACTCAATCAATAATCATAGAACTAAAAGTAGCAGAAGAAGATATGGGTAAAATCATTGGAAAACAAGGAAGGATAGCAAAAGCTATTAGAACTGTTGTTAAAGCAGCTGCAATTAAGGAAAATAAAAGAGTAGTAGTTGAAATTTTACAGTAATTGATACTAAGGGTGCCTGTTAAAGGATAGGGTACCCTTTCTGTATAAATGGCAGGTGAGTATATGGATTATATAAAAGTTGGAAGGATCACAAATACTCATGGAATAAAAGGAGAATTAAGAGTATTTCCTTTAACAGATAATATAGAGAGGTTTAATGATTTAAAAATAGTTTATTTGGGAGATAATAAGGAAAAAGTGGAAATTGAAGATGTAAAGTATCATAAGGGCCTAGCAATAATTAAATTTAAAGAATTTGACAATATTAATCAAGTCTTAAAATTTAAGGATGAATTTGTATATATAGATGCTGAAGACAAAGTCCAATTGCCAGAAGACCATTATTTCATCTTTGATATTGTAGATTGTACAGTATATGATACTGTGGGTAATAAAATAGGAGTAGTAACCGATGTCCTACTGTACTCAGCTAACGATGTATATGTGGTAAAAGCTCATGACAAAGATAAAGAATATTTAATTCCAGCAGTAAAAGAATTTGTTAAAGAGGTTGATATACAAAATAAAAAAATAATAATAGACCCTATTGAGGGAATGATAGAATGAGAATAGATATACTTACTTTATTTCCTGATTTTTTTAATACTTTTAAAGAGTGGAGTATTATAGGTAGGGCAATAGATAGAGGTATATTTTCTCTAAATATAATTAATATCAGAGATTTTTCTAAGGATAAACATAAGAGAGTAGATGATTATCCTTTTGGTGGAGGCCCTGGTATGATAATGAAGCCAGAGCCTATTTATGACGCTATTTTTAGCGTAAAAAGTAATGAAGCCCTAGTTATTTATCTTTCACCCCAAGGAAAAGTTTTTAATCAAGAATTAGCTAAGACGCTATCTAAAGAAAAACACTTAATACTATTGTGTGGCCATTATGAAGGAATAGATAATAGAATAGTAGAAAATTATGTTGATATGGAAATATCCATTGGAGATTATGTATTAACAGGTGGGGAAATACCTGCTATGGTATTAATAGATTCTATTGTGAGGCTACTTCCTGGAGTTTTAAGTAGTGAAGTAGCTTACATGGATGAGTCTCATTATAATGGCTTATTAGAGTATCCACAATATACAAGACCTAGAGTTTTTAATGGTTTAGCTGTACCTGAAGTATTACTTTCAGGTAATCATAAAAAAATTAAGGAATGGAGAGAGTATCAAGCTTTAAAAAATACTCTTTTAAAAAGGCCCGACTTGTTAGAAAAGCGTAAACTATCAGAAAAGGAATTAGAAATACTAGAAAGAATAAAAAAATTAAAATAATTGAAGTTGTTTTTTAAATCCACATATGTTATAATACTCACCGTATGAAACTACGGATGGTCCTCTGTCGTAATAGCGGCATGAACATCTATGTAGAAGGGAGGTTTAGTCATGGATATTATCAGAGCAATAGAAGCTGAACAGATGAAAGAAAATATACCAGCTTTCAATGTTGGTGATACTGTTAAAGTTCACTATAGGGTAAAAGAAGGAAATAGAGAAAGAATCCAAGTATTTGAAGGAACTGTTTTAAAGAGACAAGGTGGAGGAATTAGAGAAACATTTACTGTAAGAAGAGTTTCTTACGGTGTAGGCGTAGAAAGAACCTTCCCATTACATTCACCAAGAGTTGAGAAGATTGAAGTAACTAGAAGAGGTAGAGTAAGAAGAGCCAAGCTTTATTACTTAAGAGAAAGAGAAGGTAAGGCGGCTAGAGTAAAGGAAAAGAAGAGATATTAATAAACTGGGACTTTTATAGTCCCTTTTTATTTACTTTAAAAGCAGGTGATAATATGAATATAAATTGGTACCCTGGCCATATGAAGAAAACAAAGGAAGCAATCAAAAAAAGCCTTCCTTTAATCGATATAGTATATGAAGTGGTAGATGCTAGAATTCCAGTAAGCAGCCAAAATCCAGATATAGACAATATAATTGGAAACAAACCGAGAATTAAGATTTTAAATAAGTCAGATTTGGCTAATGAAAAGGCTAACAAAATGTGGATAGAATTTTTTAAAAAAAAAGGTATTCCCGCTGTTTTAGTTGATTCTTTAAACAATAAAGGTATAAATCATATTATTGACATGTCTAATAGTTTAACCTATGAAAAGAGAAAAAAATTAGCAGCAAAAGGCATAAAAAGTAAAGTTGTAAGGGTAATGATTGTAGGCATTCCCAATGTGGGAAAGTCAACTCTAATCAATAGTTTGTCTAAGCGAAAGGGAGCAAAAGTTGGAAATAAACCTGGTGTTACTAGGGCTAACCAGTGGATAAAAGCTAAGGGTAATATTGAACTATTAGATACACCAGGTATACTATGGCCTAAATTTCAAGATAAAAATGTAGCATTAAACTTAGCTTTTACAGGGGCTATAAAGGATGAATTGTTAGATATAGAAACTTTAACCATTAAGCTGGTAGAGAAATTAAATTCTATATCAGAGGAATATATTGAAGAACGTTACAAAGTTTCTGTTAAGGATAAGAGTGCCTATGATATTATACTAGAAATAGGTAAAAAAAGAGGTTGTATAGTAACAGGTGGAGAGGTTGATTTTAGTAAGGCTTGTAATATAATTTTAGATGAATTTAGGAAAGGAATCATTGGTAGAATTACTTTGGAGTTGCCTGAGAAATAGGGAGGTTTTATATTGCTAGAAACTGAAAAAGAACTAAAGGATAAAGGCTACAATTTAATTGCCTGTATTGACGAAGTAGGTAGAGGTTGTTTGGCTGGTGACGTAGTGGCTTGTGCAATTATAATGCCATTAGATAATATAGTTTCTGGGGTCAAAGATTCGAAAAAGCTTACTCCTAAAAAAAGAGAAAAATTATATTATGAAATATTAGATAAGGCCATAGCAGTAGGCTTTGGACAAGTTAGTCCAGCTATAATTGACCAAGTAAATATTAAGGAAAGCACTAAATTAGCAATGAAAAAAGCAGTAGAAAATATGAAAAACAAAAAAGGTGAAAAGGTAACTCCAGACTATCTATTGATTGATGCTGAAAGTATTCCTGTTGATATACCCCAAGAAAGCATAGTTAAAGGGGATGAAAAGGTATATGGAATAGCTTGCGCTTCCATAGTAGCTAAAGTTTATAGAGATAAATTATGTGAAAAGTGGGGAAGTGAGTTTAAAGGATATAGTATAGAAAAGAATAAAGGTTACGGTACTAAAGAACACAGGGAGGCTATCAAAAAATTAGGTCCTTCCCCTATTCACAGGATGAGTTTTTTAGGCAATATTTTAAATAAATAATAAAGGCTGTGAAAGTATGAGAATTAACACCAATCTATACTTTAATCAGCTATTAAAAGATGATTGGTTACAATTTATAGAAGAAGGAAACTTAATTTATGGAAAAATTGAGCAACTAGAAGGCCAAACAGCGTGGATATATATTAAAGGCTTTGGTAGTATAAAAGCAGCTGTTGAAGGAGATATAAAAGAGCTTGTAGGCAAAAAGAATGTTGCTTTTGTCGTTAAATCTATAGAAGCAGACAAGATAAAATTAAAACTAGTATCCGATGAAGGTATAAAAGACAGGCCAGTGTCACATATAAGGGGAGAAAAATATTTATATAGTATATTAAAAAAATTTAATGTTAGAATTGATGAAACGGCTTTAGAGCTACTTGATAATTTTTTTAAGTATAACGTAAAAGCAGACAAAGAAAACTTCCAGGATGGAATCAATATATTGGATAAATTAAATCAAATTATCCATATGAAAGCTGATGATATAGTTGTATCAATTAATCCAAAAGAAACTACAGAAACTGTTAAAAAGCAAGATATAAGGAATTTATTTGTAGTAAGTGATGAGAAAGATGTTAATATTAAAGGGACTAGAATAGAAATAGACCCTTCTATAATAGAGGGGCTAAAAGAGGTAGGTCCAGATATACTAAAAATAGTAGCTTTTTTTGTTAAGCATAGAATAAAGCCTACATTGGATAACATAAGATTTTTCATTGAACTAAATGAAAAGCCAGAATCATTTTTAAAAGATTATGAAATATTAAAAAAATTTTTAAATAATGAGTTTACAAATATTCATAAAAATATTATCATAAAAAATAAGATGCAAAATCCCTTTGATGATGAAAGTAAAAAAGAATATATCCAATGGCTAAATGAAAAGATAGATTTTTTGGAAAGTAAAATTATAGATGGAGACGAGAAGGTATCTAAGGCTTTAAAAGAGTATATTGATAAAATTGGATTTATTAAAGAAATGAATAAGGAATTAATATTTATATACTTGCCTTTTAGTATAGAGAAGTCTCATAAAGATGGGATATTAACTTTAATAAAAAATAAGAAAAGAAAAGGTAAGCCTTTTCAAAATACTAATGTCTACATAAACTTAAATACTAATAGTTTTGGGGAATTAAAGATTATATGTAATATTATGGGTTTTCACATACATCTTAAATTTAGCAATATAAATAGGGAGTATGTAGACTTTTTTAAAACTAGAGAAGAAGAACTGATAAAACTTATAGAACCAACAGGCTATGAGATAGCTTCTATAACATACAATACTGATGATTCTATAAAGCTTTTAGATACACTAATTGAAAATCCTAATCCAATGTATTATTTAAATATAAAGGTGTAAGTTTATGAATGCAAAAGAGAAGCTAAAAAAGAAAAAAGCTGTAGCCTTATCTTATAAAGAAGGATATGTTGCACCTAAAGTAGTGGCCAAAGGCAGAGGTTTGTTAGCTGAGAAAATTGTTGAAAAGGGCAAAGAAAAGGATGTTCATATATATAAGGATGAAAATTTAGTTGAAGAATTACTTAGGTTAGATTTAAATGAAGAAATTCCACCCAGCTTATACGAAGCGGTTGCCAAGATAATCCTTTTTGTTTATCAATTAGATAAAGAAAAGGAAGGGCATTATGAGAAATAATTTTGAAAAAGGCATATTAGGAGAAAAAAAGGCTCAAGAATACCTAATATCTAGAGGATATGAAATAAAGGAAACCAATTATAGGACAAAAATAGGTGAAATAGATATAATTGCAGAAAAAGCTAACATATTAGTTTTTGTCGAAGTAAAAACTAGAACAAATACAAATTTCGGCTTTCCTTATGAAGCTGTAAACAAGAGAAAGATAAACAAGATAGTCAAGTCTTCTCTAGTATATATTAAAGAAAAGGGTATTAGAAATTATCAGATAAGATACGACATAATTGAAGTTTTTCTTTATGACAAGACTAAAATCAACCATATAGAGAATGTTTTTTGTATGTAAATATCAGAAAATAAGGTATTTTACCTATTACCCAGGGAATAGGAAATTATTATTTGTAAGGGTGAAAATATGTATTCAAAAATAAAGACCTGTATCCTACAAGGTTTAAATGGGCATGTTGTTGAGGTAGAAACGGATTTATCTAAAGGCTTACCCGTATTTAATATTGTAGGCCTTCCTGACACCTCCATAAAAGAATCCAAGGAAAGGGTAAGAACCGCTATAAAAAATAGCGGCTTTGATTTTCCATTGGCCAGAATTACAGTTAATCTGGCTCCGGCTAATTTGAAAAAAGAAGGCTCTCAATTAGATTTGGCTATAGCAGTGGGACTTTTGAGCGCTATGGGCATTGTTGGAGATTTTGATTTTGAGAATACTACTTTCATTGGAGAACTTACCCTGGATGGTAGGATAAATCCTATTGACGGTGCTTTACCTATTGTCATTTCCTTAAGGGAGCATAATATTAAACGCTGTATTGTTCCTTATGATAATAGGGATGAGGCTGCAATTGTAGAAGATGTTGAGATAATACCAGTAAAAGACTTAGGAGAAGTTGTTGATTATTTAAATGGTGTAAAAGTTATAAAAGCATACAAAAATGAGAAGGCTTTATCTATTGATGAAGATGAAGCTTATGAAGTTGATTTTAGCGATATAAAAGGCCAGGAAAGTTTAAAGAGGGCTTTAGAAGTAGCAGCTGCCGGTTCTCATAATGTATTGATTATTGGCCCTCCTGGCGCAGGAAAAACCATGGCTGCAAGAAGGCTTTCTACTATATTACCAAATTTAACTTTTGAGGAGGCTATAGAGACAACTAAGATTTACAGTATAGCAGGTCTTTTGAAAGATAATGCCTTAATAACAAAAAGACCCTTTAGAGCTCCACATCATACATCTTCTGCCGTATCCCTTATTGGTGGTGGAAGGATACCTAAACCCGGAGAAGTATCTTTGGCTCATAACGGGGTTCTTTTTTTGGATGAAATTCTTGAATTTAAAAAAAGTGTATTAGAAGTATTAAGACAGCCTATGGAGGATGGGGTAGTTACTATTTCTAGGGCAAATGCTACTTTAACTTACCCATCTAAATTTATGTTAGTTGCAAGTATGAATCCATGTCCATGTGGTTATTATGGAGATCCCTATCATGAATGTACTTGTTCCCAAAATACTATTGATAGATATTTAAGTAAATTAAGCAGCCCTCTTTTAGATAGAATTGATATCCATATAGAGGTCCAGCCAGTTGCTTATACCGACTTGGTGGAAGGAAAGAAAGCAGAGACTTCAAAGGAAATTAGAAATAGAGTTAATAAGGCAAGACAAATACAACTTGAAAGATATAAAAAAGATAATATATACAGCAATTCTCAATTGAGTCCAAGGGATATAAAAAAATATTGTAAGCTTAGTAAAAATGCTAAAGTTATAATGGAAGAAGCCTTTAAAAAGTATAGATTTAGTGCAAGAACGTATAATAAAATATTAAAAGTTGGCCGTACTATAGCAGACTTAGACGGGGAAGAAGTAATACAGGAAAAGCATATTTTAGAAGCTATAAGGTATAGAACTATAGATAGGAAGTATTGGGGGTAGAGGTTATGAGAAAGCCCTCTAATAGAGATGTTATTATTTGGTTACATAGTCTTAATATAGGAAATAGAAATATTGAAAAAATAATGTGCCAGTTAGATAGTTTACAGGAACTATGGAATATGCCAATAAACCAAATTTATAGATTCCAGGATATTAATTCTAATGTTTTAGAAAAGATTATATCATATAGGAATGAAGACTATATTAAAAGACTATACGATACCTTATATGAAAATGATATAGATATAATTACTATTTATGATGATAGTTATCCCCAAGATTTAAAAAATATATATAATAAACCTTTGGTTTTATATGTAAAAGGAAATATAATAGAGGAAGATGCTCTTGCTATAGCAGTAGTAGGTTCAAGAAAGGCTACTAGTTATGGCAAATGGGCAACTGAATATTTTGTAAGAGAACTTGTAAATTTGGAAGTGACTATAGTTAGTGGCTTAGCTTTAGGCATAGATAGTATAGCCCATAAAACAGCTATAGAAAATGGAGGTAGAACTATAGCTGTTTTAGGAAATGGGCTGGACATAATATATCCTAAGAGAAATAAAGAATTATATAAAACAGTACCTGAAAATGGAGCCTTGATTACTGAATATCCTTTTGGTGTGGAGCCTTTGGCATATAACTTTCCCCAGAGAAATAGGATAATAAGCGGTATATCTTTAGGGGTAATAGTAATTGAAGCCAAGGAAAAAAGTGGCTCACTGATAACTGTAGAACATGCTTTGGAACAAGGAAAGGAAGTTTTTGCTCTTCCTGGAAACATAAATAGTATATTTAGTAAAGGAACAAATAAACTTATTAAGGAAGGTGCAAAGCTTATTATGGATGTGGAAGATATAATTGAAGAAATACATCTACTTAAAAGTAAACAACAAAAAATAAGAGAAAAGGAAATCGATTTTTCCCAACTAAGCCAGCTGGAAATAAAGGTGGTTGAAGCTATAAAAGAAGGTCCCTTACATTCTGATATGATAGCTATTAAAACAGGTTTAGATATATCTACTGTAAATAGCGTAATTACCATATTGGAAATTAAAGGAATTATTAAGGAGATAGCTGGAAGGGTTTTTAGCTTATAATAGCTATTAATGGAGGTGTAATAATTGCAAAGGAACTTAGTAATAGTTGAATCACCAGCTAAAGCTAAAACTATAAGTAAATTCCTAGGAAGGAAGTATAAGGTTAAAGCTTCAGTAGGCCATATTAGAGATTTGCCTAAGAGTAGCTTAGGTATAGATATAGATAATAATTTTCAACCTAAATATATAACTATTAGGGGTAAAGGGCCAGTAGTACAAGAATTAAAAAAGGAAGCAAAAAAGTCTAAAAAAGTATTTTTAGCTACCGACCCAGATAGAGAAGGGGAAGCTATATCATGGCACTTAGCTTATCTATTGGGCATAGATGAAAATGAACCTGTTAGAATAGAATTTAACGAAATAACAAAAGAAGCTATAGAAAAAGCCATTAAAAAACCTAGAGTAATCGATAAAAATTTAGTAGATGCCCAGCAAGCTAGAAGGGTATTAGATAGGCTTGTTGGTTATAAAATAAGCCCTTTATTATGGAGGAAGATTAAAAGAGGATTAAGTGCTGGTAGAGTTCAATCAGTAGCTGTTAAACTTATATGTGATAGGGAAAAGGAAATAGAGAACTTTGTACCTGAAGAATATTGGAGCATTAAGGCTATTATGGAGAAGGATGATGACAGATTTGAGGCAACCTTTTATGGAATTCTAAATAATGGAAAAGAAGAGAAAATAGAGCTAACAAATAAAGAGAAAGTTGAAGAAATAGTAAGTTCCTTAGATAAGGACAGTTTTATAGTAAAGGAAGTTAAAAAAGGCAGCAAAAAAAGGAATCCTAATCCTCCATATATAACTAGTACATTACAGCAAGATGCTTCTAGAAGGTTAGGCTTTTCTACTAAAAAGACTATGGCTATTGCCCAACAACTTTATGAAGGGATAGATATAAAAGGAGAAGGCACAGTAGGACTTGTTACCTATATTAGGACAGATTCTACTAGGATTTCAACAGAAGCTATAAATATGGCTAAAGACTTTATTATAGAAAATTTTGGAAAAGAATATTCTAATGGTGGAAAGAATTATAGTAATAAGAAAAAAGAGGCTCAAGATGCTCATGAGTGTATAAGGCCTACATCTATATTTAGAAAACCAGATGACATTAAGGACTCACTAACAAAAGACCAATATTTATTATATGATTTAATATGGAAGAGATTTATTTCTTCACAAATGAGTCCGGCTATTTATGATACTCTATCTTTAAAGTTGGTTTCTAACAATAATCTATTCAAAGCTAGTGGTTCAAAATTAAAATTTGATGGCTTCATGAAAGTATATGGAGTAGGTAAACAGAATGAAAAAGAGGAAAAAGCAGAAATACCTTTACTAGTAGAAGGAGAAAAGATTAAAGCCAGGGAGATTAAACCTGAACAACACTTTACACAACCACCTGCAAGATATACAGAGGCAACTTTAATTAAAACTCTGGAGGAGCTTGGGATAGGACGACCAAGCACCTATTCACCTATAATTTCAACAATATTAAATAGAAACTATGTTACTATAAAAAACAAAGCTTTTTATCCAACAGAGTTGGGAATATTGGTAAATGAACTTTTGGAAGAATATTTTAAGGATATAGTAGATGTAAAATTTACTGCTGATTTAGAAGAAAAGCTAGATGAAATTGCTGAAGGAAATTATAGCTGGCAGTCAGTAGTTGAGGATTTTTATAGCCATTTTGAAAAAGTATTAAAAAGAGCTGAAGAAGAGATTTCCAATATAAAAATTGAAGATGAAGTGACTGACGAAATTTGTGAAAAATGTGGCAGAAATATGGTTATAAAATATGGTAGATATGGAAAATTTCTTGCTTGTCCTGGTTATCCTGAGTGCAAAAATACGAAACCAATCCAGGATAAAATAGGTGTAAAATGTCCTGAATGTGGTGGAGATATTGTACGTCTTAGATCTAGCAAAGGAAGGACCTTTTACGGCTGTAGTAATTATCCAAAATGTAACTTTATGACTTGGAAGGAACCAATAAATGAAAAATGCCCAAATTGTGGGGCAACAATGGTAAAGGAAGAGAACAAAAAAGGCCTATTGAAAAAATGTTCAAATAAAGATTGTGGCTATAGCAAAATGGAAGAAAAGTAAAAAAAGCTGTACTTTTTGCATAAAATATAGTAATCTATTATACAAATGATAAAATATTCTGAGAAGTGTTAAAATATAACTAGAGAAGCAGATGAGGTGTTTGTCATGAATGGTACTACTATAGTTGCAGTTAAAAAGGATAATAAAACTGCTATTGCAGGAGATGGACAAATTACTATGGGACAACAAACTATAATGAAGGCTACTGCAAAAAAAGTTAGAAAAATATATAACAATAATGTTATAATAGGATTTGCGGGTTCCGTGGCGGATGCTGTAACTCTAGCAGAAATCCTTGAAGAAAAGTTGGAGCAACATAGTGGGAATCTAAAAAGAGCTGCTATTGAGCTTGCAAAAGACTGGAGAAGGGATAGAACTTTAAGAAAACTTGAAGCATTGATGATTGCCGCTGACAAGGATAATTTGCTTCTTATATCAGGAAATGGAGAGGTTATTGAGCCAGAAGAAGGTGTAATAGCAATAGGCTCAGGTGGTAACTTTGCATTGGCAGCAGCTAAGGCTTTGATAAAATACACTGACTTATCTGCAGAAGAAATAGCAAAAGAAGCAATTTTAATTGCTGCATCTATTTGTGTATACACTAATAACAATATCACCTGCCAGGTCATTTAAGGAGAGTGGATGCCATGGGAGAAATGACACCAAGAGAGATAGTAGAGGAGTTGGATAAATATATAGTTGGTCAAGATAAAGCTAAAAAAGCAGTTGCCATATCTTTAAGGAATAGATATAGAAGAAGATTGCTTTCAGAAGAAATTAGAAGTGAAATCAAACCGAGAAACATATTAATGATTGGTCCTACAGGTGTAGGAAAAACAGAAATTGCTAGAAGGCTAGCAATGTTAGCAGACATTCCCTTTGTAAAAGTAGAAGCTACTAAATTTACAGAAGTAGGTTATGTAGGCAGAGATGTGGATTCTATGGTTAGAGATTTGGTGGAAGAAGCTATACGCATGGTTAAAAGTAAGAAGATAAGTGAAGTGTATGAAAAGAGTAAAGAGTTGGCTGATGAAAAAATTGTAAACATTTTATTACCTTCTTCTAAAAAAAAGACTAACAATCCTTTTGAGTTGCTATTTGCCAATGATAAAGAAAAATATACAGTGGAAGAGGAAGAAAAGGAAGCCTTAGCAAATAGACGTAAAGAACTGTTGGAAAAGATTAAAAGAGGAGAATTGGATGATAAAATAATTGAAATTGAAGTGGAAGATAATCATAGTTCCGCTGTAGGTTTCTTTGGAGGCCTAGGTATAGAAGAGTTTAATATTAATTTAGGGGATATATTTGGAGATATGCTGCCAAAGAAGTATAAGAAAAAGAAGGTTACTATTAAAGAAGCAAAGAAGATCCTCATAAACCAGGAATCTGAGAAATTGATTGATATGGATGAAGTGATAGAAATAGGGATTAAAAAAGCAGAAGAAGATGGTATTATATTCATAGACGAAATAGACAAAATTGCAGGGAAAAACTATACTTCAGGTCCAGATGTATCCCGTGAAGGAGTCCAAAGAGATATTTTACCAATAGTAGAAGGAACTACTGTAATGACTAAGTATGGGCCTGTAAAAACAGATTATATATTGTTTATTGCTGCAGGCGCTTTCCATGTATCAAAAGTAGAAGACTTAATACCAGAACTACAGGGTAGATTCCCTATAAGGGTTGAATTAGACAGCTTAACAGAAAAAGATTTTATGGAGATTTTGACAAAACCTAAAAATGCATTAATAAAACAATACCAACATTTGATGAAAACAGAAGGTATTGAACTACAATTTACAGATGATGCAATTAAAATGATTGCAAAAGTAGCATATTTAATAAATGAACAAGCTGAAAATATAGGTGCTAGAAGGCTTAGTACTGTTATGGAAAAGCTACTTGAAGATGTTTCTTATGAAGCACCTGATTTAAATACTGATAAGTACATCATAGATGAAGAATATGTGAAGAAAAAATTAGGAACATACGTTCAGCAAAAAGACATAACAAAATATATTTTGTAAAAAAGGAGGATACTAATGACAGAAACACTATTACAAAAAACTAGAAGATTAAATAAAATGCTACAAGGTTCAGGACCAAAACCATTATCATTTCTTGATTTAAGTAAAATACTTAGCGATATATTAGATGCTAATGTATATATTGCTAGTAAAAAAGGAAAAGTATTAGGCTATGCTTTAGCAGAAGGTTCCGATTGTGATAAAATTCAGGCTGAGATAGTTAAAGAAAGAAGATTCCCTAAGCAATATAATGATCAACTATTAAAAATTACTGAGACTAAAGAGAATTTCAAGGAAATTCCTGAGTGTGTTTTTGAGCCTGAGACAGAATGTCCATATCCAGACAAGATTACTACAGTAATACCTATAAGTAGTGCAGGGGAAAGGTTAGGTACTTTAGTATTAGCAAGATATAATAGAGAATTTACTGAGGATGATTTAGTTTTAGCTGAATATAGTGCAACAGTTGTAGGTATGGAAATATTAAGATCTAAAACTGAAGAAATGGAAGAAGAGTCAAGAAAGAAAGCTGTTGTACAGATGGCAATTGGAACCCTTTCTTATTCAGAGCTAGAAGCAATGGATCATATTTTTAAAGAGCTAGATGGAGAAGAAGGTTTAATTGTAGCAAGTAAGATTGCAGATAGAGTAGGAATAACCAGATCTGTTATAGTAAATGCTTTAAGAAAATTAGAGTCAGCTGGTGTTATTGAATCTAGATCATTAGGAATGAAAGGAACTCACATTAAGATACTGAATGATAAACTGCTAGATGAATTAGAAAAAATTAGAGAATTTTAGATAAAAATAGTGGGGCTACCCACTATTTTTTTAGGCCTATAGTAATATTTGTCAAAAAAACTAGAGTATCACTGGGCTAATTGAAAAAAATGTTGTATCATAAATAAGTAGCAAATATTTGTAGAATACTTAGGAACTATTTTGAAGATAAAGGGAACTTGTGCAACAATATATTGAAATAAGGGATAGTATGTATTAATATTAGTTATAAAGATGGAAGGAGATGGAGATAATGGGCGATATCTTGAACAATGTTAATATTCTCCATAAAGCTTTAGAAGGTTTGTGGCTTCGAAATAAAGCAATTAGTCACAACATATCCAATGCTGATACTCCTAATTATAAAAGATTAGAAGTCCGCTTTGAAGATAGACTAAGGGATGCATTAAATAATAGAAGTATTAAATTGGAAACAACTCATGACAAACACATTTCATCTGCTGAAAATATTCATCAAGTTAGGCCCACAGTGGAAGTCGACAGAAGTTTTGCATATAGGTTTGATGGAAACAATGTAAATATTGATGTGGAGGCAGCTAATTTAGCAAAAAATGCTATTATGTATAATGCTGTAGTTAACCAGGTATCTGGTGAATTTAGCAAGCTGAGAAATGTGATAAGTGAAGGGAGTAGATAGTTATGGGCTTGTTTGATTCTATTAACATAAGTGCTTCAGCATTAACGGCAGAGAAAACGAGGATAGATATAATAAGTAAAAATATAGCCAATGCTAATACAACAAGGACTACTGGAGGCCTACCATATAGAAGGCAAATGGTTGTTTTTGAAGAAAATAAAAAAGCAAGTTTTGCTTCTTACTTAGAAAAGTTTACTAACAAATTTAATGGACAAGGAGTGAAAGTAAGCAGAGTTGTAGAAGATGAAAGCCCTTTCAAATTAAAATATGAACCAGGACATCCAGATGCTGACGAAAATGGATATGTACAGCTACCTAATGTTGATGTAGTAAGAGAAATGGTGGATTTGATTGATGCTCAAAGGGCATATGAAGCAAATATTACAGCCATTAATACTACTAAGAATATGATGATGAATGCTTTAGAAATAGGTAGGAGGTAATTAGATGATTATAAGAACTATTAACATAGAGAATCCTTTTGTTCAGGAACAGAGTAATGACAAAACTATAACAAAAGATAAAGATAAGCAGTTTAGCAATATATTTAAAGAGGCTCTAAACAGAGTCAATAAATTACAAATTGAAAGTGATGAATATAAGAAAAGGTTAGCCACTGGAGATGTGGATAGTCTACACGATGTTACTATTGCAACAGAAAAGGCTGGCATTGCACTACAGCTAACTTTAGCTATAAGGAACAAGGTAGTAGAAGCCTATCAAGAAATAATGAGAATGCAAGTTTAGTCGATAGTTGTAAGAAATGAGGTGTAGTAATGGGGGACACAATACAGCAACTTAAGAATCAATTAAATGAATATTGGCAAAGCCTTGATAAAGATAAAAAGAAAAAAATATTAATCATAGGAATTATTACATTATTAACAATACTAATTTTGACTTTTATATTTACAAGAACTGATTATGATACATTATATAGCAATTTGTCCTTAGAGGATGCAGGAGAGATAACTAGAAAGCTGGATGAAATGGGTATTAAATGGAAGACACCAAAGAATAACCCTACTACAATACTAGTTCCTTCTGATATGAAAGATAAGCTAAAAATTCAATTGGCTTCAGAAGGCTTACCTAAAAAAGGCTATAGCTTTCTAGATGCATTTAATGAGAGTAGTTGGAGTATGACTGATTATGATAAAAGGGAAAGAATGAAATTTGCTTTACAAAATGAATTAGCTTCAACTATTTCTCAAATCGATGGAGTTAAAAGTGCAACTGTATACATAAATTTTGAAGATGATTCGGGCTTTGTTTTACAGGATAAGCAAAATGAAACAACAGCAGCTGTATTTATAGAAAAGAGTTCTAGTAGAGCCCTGGATTCTGAGGCAATTGCAGCTATTCAGCATCTTGTAGCCTCATCAATTAATATGGAGCCTGATAAGGTTGAAATAATTGATGATGATGGAAACCATTTAACAGGATATCTAGACGAATCAGATTTATTGCTTACAGACCAATTTATAATTAAAAGCAATCTAGAAAATAAGATTAATAATAGTTTAAAGAGATTTTTAGAAAATATTTTTGGGCAAGGGAATGTGGATGTTAGGTCTAGTGTATCAATAAACTTTGACAGTGAAAAGACTACTTCTGTAGAGTTTTCTCCTCCTATAGAAGGCAGTGAGGAAGGCTTGATAAGGAGTATAGAAGAAGTTGAAGAACATATAACAGGAGGGGCCGCCCAAGGCATACCAGGAGAGGCTGAAAATATTCCAGATGATGTGATGGCTGAAGATAATCAAGAAACATACAATAGAAGTAGCAACATTATCAATTATGAATTAAATCAGATAAACCAAGAAATATCAAGGGCTCCAGGGCAAGTTGAAGATATAACTGTAGCAATCCTTATTAACAGTAATGTTCTAGTAGATGGAGTATTAACGCCAGCTACTGAGAGAGATATAGAGAACTTAGTTTATGCTGCTACCGGTTTAAACACTAGGCAAGTAGAAGTAATGGCGGCAAACTTTGATTCTATAAGCAGCGAAATTGTTTCACCAGAATCTATAATAGATAGGCTAAGGGATGTTAGTTGGCCAGTATGGTTGGCTGCAATAGCTGGTCTATTATTAGGTGGAGGCTTTATTGCTTATAGAAGAAGGAAGAGAAGAAAATTAGATTATGTGGAAGAAATGCCATATATAGCAGACGAAGAAGAAACTATTCGTTCTGAAGTAGAGGATTTAGAGTTTGAACCTAGTGAGTCAGAGATAAAAGAAAAAATTGATAGATTTGTAGACAAAAATCCAGAAGCTGTTGCTCAATTGTTAAGAACATGGCTAAATGAATAGGAGCGGATAAATATGACAAGACGATTAAGTGGCAAAGAAAAAGCTGCAATATTTTTAATTGCCTTGGGACCTGAAAAGTCAGCAAAGGTATTTAAGCATCTTAATGAAGAAGAAATTGAGGAATTGACTCTACAAATAGCCAATATGAGGATGGTATCTTCTGAAGAAAAGGACAAGATAATGGAAGACTTTTATCAATTAGCCCTTGCTCAAGAGTACATTACAGAAGGTGGAATAAATTATGCAAAAGAGGTCCTTGAAAGAGCTTTAGGTGAAGAAAAGGCAGTAGATATAATAAACAGACTAACTTCATCTTTACATGTTAGACCTTTTGAATTTGTTAGAAGGGCGGATCCAAACCAATTGCTAAATTATATTCAGGATGAACATCCACAAACTATAGCACTGATTTTGTCCTATTTAAATCCAAATCAAGCAGCTCAAATACTTTCAAATTTAGCTCCTGACAAGCAAGCAGAAGTTACTCGACGAATTGCTTTAATGGATAGGACTTCTCCAGATATTATTAAGGAAGTTGAAAGGACATTGGAAACCAAATTCTCTGGTTTGTTAAACCAAGATTTCACAAGTACAGGTGGGGTTCAAAGTGTAGTTGATATCTTAAATTCTGTTGATAGGGGAACAGAAAAGAATATTATGGATCAGCTGGATAGAACTAATCCAGAGCTTAGTGAAGAGATTAGAAAGAGGATGTTTGTATTTGAAGACATTGTTTCTCTTGATAATAGAAGTATTCAAAGGGTTATCAGAGAAATTGATAATTCTCAGTGGGCTATTGCACTAAAGGGTGCTAGTGAAGAAGTAAAAGAAGTTATATTTGCTAATATGAGTAAGAGACTTGTAGAGATGATTAAAGAGGATATTGAATTCATGGGTCCAGTTAGAGTAAGGGATATAGAAGAAGCTCAGCAAAACATTGTAAATGTTATTAGAAGATTAGAAGAGGATGGAGAAATTATCACTCCTAGAGGAGGAGCTGAGGTAATTGTCTAATATTATTAAAGCCTTTAAAGTTATTGAAGGCAGTAACGTATCGGAAGAAAACTTAGAATTAAAGTCTGAGGCTATTAATAATGCTCTTTTGAAAGAAGCGCAGAAAAAGTATGAAGAGATTATAACTAAAGCTAAGAAAGAAGCGGAAAAGATAATTGCTTCTGCCCAGGAAGAATACGAAAAACATTTAAATATTGTTTATGAAAAAGCCAAGTCTATATTGGAAGAACATAAGCAAATAGGCTATGAGGCTGGATATAAAGAGGGAAAAGAAGAAGGTTTTAAAGAAGGATACGAAGCTGGCTATAAAGAAGGAAAGGAAGAGGCAGATAAATTAATTAATGAGGCTTTAAGCATAAAAGATGAATATATAAATATGAGGAAGCAACTACTGAAGGAGACGGAAAAGGACATAATAGATATGGTAATTACAATATATGAGAAAGTATTGTATAAAAAAGTTGATGAAGATAAAGAATTAATAGTTTCATTAGTACAAAATGGAATTAAGGATTTAGAGGTTAAAGGCAAGTTAACTATTATAGTTTCTAAATACGATTATGAAGTGGTTAAAGAAAATAAAAAGCAGATATTGTCAAAAGCTACTCTTATAGATGATGTTGATATAAGGGTCGATAATGATATGAGCAAAGGAGATTGTATATTGGAAACATCTAAAGGGGATATTGATATTAGCATAGAGAATCAACTAAAAGAAATCAAGGAGTTCATTATTTCAATTTTAAATAATGAGTGATGTAATATGGTAGAAAGAATAAATTTACAAAAATATATAGATAGCATAAGAGGGAAGAGATTCATTAAATTTATTGGCAATATTACAAAAGTAACTGGTTTAACTATAGAATCTAATGGACCTATGGCATCTATTGGGGAATTATGCTATATATATCCCTATAATAAAGCCCAGCCAGTATTAGCAGAAGTAGTTGGCTTTAGAGATGATAATATACTTTTAATGCCTTTAGGAGATATGGAAGGTATAGCATCAGGTAGTAAGGTAATAGCCAGCGGAAAAACTTTAAAGGTTAATGTAGGAGAAGAATTAAAAGGGAGAATTTTAGATGGTTTAGGTAACCCTATAGATGGCAAAGGTCCTATTCCTAGTAATAAAGCTTATAATGTATCTAATAGTCCTCCCAATCCATTGGAAAGAAAGGTTATTAAGGAACCTTTAACTTTAGGCGTTAAAGCCATTGATGGTTTACTCACCTTTGGTAAAGGACAGAGGATGGGTATATTTGCAGGAAGTGGAGTAGGTAAGAGTACTCTTATGGGGATGATTGCCCGAAATAGTTCTGCTGATATAAATGTAATAGGTTTAATAGGAGAAAGAGGTAGAGAGGTTAGAGAATTTATAGAAAAGGATTTAAGAGAAGAAGGATTAAAAAAGTCTGTTGTAGTTGTGGCAACTTCCGATCAACCTGCATTAATAAGAGTTAAGGGTGCATTGGTAGCAACTGCAATAGCTGAATATTTTAGAGATTTAGGAAAAAATGTAATGCTACTTATGGATTCTGTTACTAGATTTGCCATGGCTCAGAGAGAAATTGGACTAGCTATTGGAGAACCGCCAGTTACAAGAGGCTTTACTCCATCTGTTTTTAGTGTACTACCTAAATTACTAGAAAGGGCTGGAACTTCGTCTAAAGGAACTATTACTGGCTTATATACTGTATTAGTAGATGGGGACGACTTAAATGAGCCAATTACAGACACTGTTAGAGGGATACTAGATGGTCATATAGTTTTGTCAAGAAAATTAGCTAACCAGAATCATTATCCAGCAATAGATGTTTTAGCTAGTGTTAGTAGAGTAATGTCAAATATTGTAGATAAGGAACATTTAAATATGGCTAATGCAATAAAGAATACTATGGCAGTATATAAGGAAGCAGAAGATTTAATCAATATTGGCGCCTATAAGAGAGGTTCTAATAGAGAAATAGATAAAGCTATAGATGTTAAAGAGGATATAGATAATTTACTTAAACAAAATGTGCTAGAATCATATCCACTAGAAGAAACCATAGCACTGATGAGAAATATAGCTGATAAACTCAATAGCTAGTATTGGGAGGAAGAGAAATGGCTAAGTTTAATTTTAAATTAGAAAAAGTATTAAATTATAAGAAGACTGTTGAAGATTCTAAGAAGAGTAAATTTGGTATGGTAAAAAGGAAGCTTCATGAAGAGGAAGCCCTCCTTAATAATTTTAATGAATATAAAAAGTCTTTATTAAATGAAAAAAATAATCATGTTAAGTTAAAAGTCGGCCATTTAGCCATGTACAATACTTATATAAATGAATTAAATAATAAAATAAAACAACAACAACAAAAAGTTAAGGAGACAGAAGTTGAGCTTGAAAAAGCTAAAGAAGAAATGATTATTGCTATGCAAGAGAAAAAGATGTTTGAGAAATTGAAAGAAAATGAGTACGAAAGATTTACTTATAACTTAAAAAAGCAAGAAGAAAAATTAAATGACACTATAGTAAGCTACAAAACAGCTACCCAGCAGTAGGGGGGAGAAAATGGAAAGTATTTCAGGTGGAAAGAATAGAGGATATAAAAAGATTAAGTTAATAGTATTAGCTACTACAATTTTAATAATATTAGGTGGAACAACCTTTGCATATTTTAAACTACCAACTTTTAACCAAAAGGTTAAAAATTTAATTAGCAAAATCCCATGGAGTACATACAGTAAAGGAGAGTCTTTGTTAACAGAAAAAGAAACAAATGATAAGATGGAGGATTTAGCTGAATATTATATATCCCTTGATGTTAAGGAAGCTGCAGATAAGTTATATCTTATAAAGAAAGATGATGAAATGCTATATAGCAATATGGTAAAACTTATGAATAAGAAATCTTCTCCTAAAACTAGTGAAATAATCAAACTGGTAAGAAATTTAGAAAATAGAGGGGACTTATTAGTTGCCTTGCACGATGAAATAAGTAGGGAAAAGCAAAAACAGATAAATCTAAAAATTAATAGATTAGAAGAGCAAGATTTAATAATGACTGTCAAAGAGATAAAAAATATTTTAAGTGCTGATACTAATTCTAAGGAAGAAGTAGCTGAAATATTTAACAATCTAGATGAAAGCATATTGTCTAATGCTATGTATTATTTGGAGGAAGAATATAGGGAGCAAGTTTTAGATTTACTAGAAGAAGACAAGCGTTCTTCAATAGAAAGTCAGGTATCAACCATAAGCAATAAAAAATTACACCTTAAAGACTTGGCTAATTTTTATGAGACTAAAACTTTGGAAGCTGCACTTAAAGAAATAGGAAATACTGAGCAATATACAATAGAAGAATTAGGTGTTATATATTCCAATTTATCTATTATTAAGGCAGCAGAAATCCTATCTAATGTAGATGATGAAGATTTTATAAAGGATGTACTTGCCTCAGTTAGGCGAGAGCAAAACTTAAATAATATAGAGCCAACCACAGAAAAAATTACTGAAGCTATAGATTTTATTGAAGAATATAATAGGAAGATAAACGATTTAGTAAAAGTCTATGAAAGAATGAGCCCAGATAAAATAGCCTTGATAACAGAGAAGATGATTAATAATGATTCTACAGTTACTGTCCTCCAATGGGATTCAGAACCTGTATTTGAAGTAACAGATGCAATGATTATTACAGACGTGTTATCAAAACTTAAAGATAAAACTCTTTCTAGGGTCATCAATTTAATGTCTACAGATAATGCTTATAAATTGACTCAAATGTTAGCTAAACCATAAAAAAGGAGGTGAGTATGTGTTTGGAGTAACAATACAGAAGGATAATAATATAATTATGAATTTAGAAGTTGATGGTTTCAACAAAACATCTAATAAACAAGATGATATATTTGCTAATGTATTAGAAAAACAAAAAACTATAATGGAAAAAAAGATAAAGCAAGGTGAAGAACAAGCAAAGAAAGCAAGTTTAAAGCCAACTATGCAGGAAAAGAGCTTAGATGATGAAAAAAGTGATATTGATAAAAAGAAGATTAAATGGGATGAAATTGTTGAAATACTAAACTCCATAAGCCAGCTATTAGTGCAAATGGAAGAAATAGAGTTTTCTAAAAAAGACCTAGAAACAATCAAATTAAAGTTGGACGAGCTAGCTGAAATACTATCAAATAATTTACCTAATATAGAAGGGGTTTCATTGCTAAAAGACAGTGTATCCAACATAGAACAATTGAAACATTTGCTTACAGGTGTAAATGAAGAAATTAACTTGGCTGGCAAACAAATAATATTGGAAGAAAATACAAAACTGCTATCTAGTCAATTAAAAGGGCTAATTGAAAATATTATGGAAAGCACCTCTAATGATACAAATAATGCTTATACTCAAGGAGATTTACAGGAAAAAGGGATAATAAAATCTAATGCTTATGAGGAAAAATTATTAGTTTATTCAAAGTCTATAGAATCCTTTAATAATAGGGAACAAAACCCCATATATATTGATAAATTAGCTGAAAAAACAAATATTCTAGATAAGCAGCTTTTTAAGGAAGCAGAAAAAGCAGCTGAAAATATTGAAAGTATTGCACCTTCACTACACAATGGCCCATTTGAAATGGATGTAGACCACGTAGATTCTTTTCAGGAAGTAACCAACTATAACAATTTAAATGAAGCTCATGAGAAAGAACTACTACAGCAAATTATTGACAAAATGGCTATAAATTCAAATGAATATAAGCAAGAAGTAGAAATAAAATTAAAACCTGAGCTTTTAGGAAAACTTCTATTAAAGATGGAATTAAAAGATGGGGTTTTAAATGCTAAATTTGTTGTTGACAATTATAGAACTAAGGAGCTGATAGAAACAAATTTAATATATTTAAAGGAACATATAGAGGAGATTGGCCTTGAAATAAAAACTTTTGAAGTTTTTGTAGGAACTAATCAGGAGTTTGAAAGCCAACAAGAAAAATTTAATTACAACTCTGACACAAATAAAAAGCAGAAATTAAAGGACAATCTTTTAGAAGGCGTTTTAGCTTATGATGATAATTTATCAAAAAGCAGTGTAGTAGGTTATCATGAAGGCCAATTGAATTTATTTGCTTAGGAGGTAACAAAATGGAAACTAATAGAGTTAATAGTACATCAAATGTTTATTGGTTTGCTAAAAAGGAAGATAATATAGAAAGAAAGGAAGAAACCCCTCTAGATAAAGATGCTTTTTTAAAGCTACTAGTAACCCAATTAAAATACCAAGATCCTTTACAGCCTATGGAAGATACAGAATTTATTGCCCAATTAGCTCAGTTTAGCTCTTTAGAGCAGATACAGAATTTGAATGCTAATTTAAAGGATATAGGATTAGAGATTTTAGATTCTATGGAAAGCTTGAAGTTAGGACTATCGGGAATTAATGAGAATATTATATCTGTAGCAGAAGAAATACTGGACAAGCTGGAAAATTTAGATTTTACTACAATAGCTGACCTTAAATCTAAGGTAGAGAATATAGAAGAAGCATCTAATTTTAAAAAAGCTTTCAACTCCTATATTCCTATAGATTAGAAGATGGGAAATCTTCATGAAGCTTGGAGTGATACAATGAAAGAAATAAACATAAAAAGCTTAGAAAATAGGCTGATTAACAATACAAAATTAAATGGCTTTCAACAAAGAAAAGTAGCCAATAAAGATTTTGGACAAATATTAGAAAATATAAGGAGAAAAAATCAAAGCATAGTATTTTCAAAGCATGCATTAGAGAGAATGAATAGAAGGAATATGCAACTTACTTCAGAAGAGATGAACAGGTTAGAAAGGGCTTTTAATAAGGCAGAAGATAAAGGAGTAAAGGATGCTTTAATATTACTGGACGATAAGGCCTTTATTGCTAGCATAAAAAACAAAACTGTTATAACTACCCTATTTAAAGAACAATTAAAAGAAAATGTTTTTACTAATATAGATGGAGCAGTTATTATATAACCGGACCTTTTCAAGGAGGTTATGCATATCCGACTGATGGAAGATATGCACTGCTCCTAAAAAAGGAGGTATGCTATATGATGAGATCCATGTATTCTTCAATTTCTGGCTTAAGATCCCATCAAACTAAGATGGATGTTATTGGAAACAATATTGCAAATGTAAATACTGTTGGCTATAAAAAACAAACCGTTTCTTTTAAAGAAGTTTTTAGTCAAATGATCAGGGGAGCCAGCGCACCACAGGCAGGTAAAGGAGGTACTAACCCACAACAAATAGGCTTAGGTGTTGATGTAGGAACTATTAGCACAATCCATACCCAAGGAGCAACTCAGAGAACAGACAATCCAGAGGATTTAATGATCAATGGTGAAGGCTTTTTTGTAGTAACAGACGATACTAATTTTGAGAATAGGTATTACACAAGAGCTGGTAATTTTACTTTAGATAGAGATGGCAATTTAGTTACAGCAGATGGCTATAAGGTTTTAGGTTATACAATTGACGAAGAAGGAAATGCGACTAGTACTCTTGCACCAGTTAGAATTAACAGGTCTGAAACAGCAGAGCCATCACCTACTACTAGAATCGAAATAAGAGGTAATTTAGATTCTAGAACAATTAATGAAGAACATTTAGCTGATACTATCATTAAAGATACTTTAGGAAATTCTTATATTGCTACTTTTAGATTTGAGAAAATACAAGATACAGATGGAGCTGAATACTGGACTTTTACTTTAGAGAGCATAAGGCTTCAAGAAGGGGATGGAGAGAATCTTATAGACAATCCAATTACTGTAGTTGATAGACTGACTTTTAGTCCTGAAGGGAAATTGACAACTGAAACCCAAGAAACCCAGATTAATTTAAATAATGAATACTTTGGAAATGGAGGCAGTATTACAATAGATTTTTCTAAGCTTACTCAATATGCTAACGAAATGGATGCAAAGCCCTTTGCTATGGATGGCAATTCTTCAGGTAGTCTTGAAGGATATACCATAGATACAAAAGGTGTTGTTTATGGAGTGTTTTCCAATGGAGAGAGCAAGGCCTTGGCTCAGCTAGTGCTTGCTAAATTTGATAACCCAATGGGTCTGCAGAAGGTTGGTGGCAACCTATTCATAGATTCACGAAATTCTGGAGAACCACAATATGGAGTAGCTGATGCTGGTGGCTTTGGAACTATTGCTTCAGGTGCTTTAGAGATGTCTAATGTAGATTTAGCTTATGAGTTTACCGAGATGATTACTACTCAAAGAGGTTTCCAAGCCAATTCAAGAATTATAACTGTAGCCGATGAAATGTTACAAGAATTAGTAAATATGAAAAGATAAATTATAACCTTAAGAGGGGCTTAGCCCCTCTAGGGTGAATAAATAATAAAGGTGATAATAGATGATAAAGTTAAAGAAATTAAATGGGAAAGAGTTTGTTGTTAATTGTGAATTAATTTTGTACATAGAGGAGACTCCTGATACAGTATTAACCCTTACAACAGGCCAGAAGATACTTGTGGCAGAAAATGTTGACGAAATCATAGATAAAGTAATTGAATATAAAGCAAGGATACTAGAACGCAAAAGTAATGCTTGGAGAAAAGAGGTGTAATAATTGGATATTTCAACAGTTATTGGTCTAATATTAGGAATCGTATTTATGGTTTATGGTATATTTCTGTCTGGAGACCTTGGTTCTTATTGGAATTTCCCATCAGTGGTTATAACATTGGGAGGAACCTTAGCTTCTACTTTAACTTGCTTTCCATTAGACGATTTCGCTAATACTATAAGGGTAGTAAAAAAAGCTTTTATATACAAAGATGTATCTGTAGATGGAGTAATTAAAGAAATAATAAGACTGGCAAACATTGCTAGAAAGGAAGGACTTCTAGCTTTAGATGAATATGCTGAAAGTTTGGAAGATGATTTTTTGAAAAAAGGAATAATGTTAATCGTGGACGGGACAGAGCCAGAGTTGGTAAGAAATATATTAGAAACAGAATTGGTATATTTAGAAGATAGACATGCAAATGGGCAAAGAGTTTTTGAAACTGCAGCTAACTTTGCACCAGCTTTCGGTATGATAGGTACTTTAATTGGTTTAATAAACATGTTGAGAACTTTAGATGATCCTAGTACAATAGGACCGAGTATGTCTGTTGCATTAGTCACTACATTTTATGGAGTAATATTAGCAAATGTAATCTTCCTACCGTTGGCTCAGAAACTAAAGGAGAGAACTAATAGAGAGATATTGGTTAAAGAGTTAATGGTGGAAGGCCTATTATCAATACAAGCTGGAGAAAATCCTAGAATTATTGAAGAGAAACTAAAGACTTTCGTACCTCCAAAGATGAGAAAGAATTATAGAGAAGAGTTGGAGAAAGAGGGAGTATAATGAGAAGGTCAAGAAGAAAAAATGATGAGTTGCCTAGCTCTAATTGGATGACTACATATAGTGATATGGTTACTCTTTTGTTATGTTTTTTTGTGTTATTATATACTTTTTCGAACCTAGATGTTGAGAAATTTAGAGGCGTTATGGCTAGTTTCCAAGGTGGAATGGGTATACTTGATGGAGGTACAGTAATCGAATCACCAAAAAAGCAAGCTCAAGAAGAGCTTGATTTAGTGAAACTTAGAAGAGTTATAGAAGATTATGCAGCTAGAACCAATCTAGAAGGGGATATTACTGTTTCTGTGGATGAAAGAGGCTTAATAATTCGATTTATGGACAGGGTGTTATTTGATCCAGGGAAAGCTGATTTAAGACCAGAAGCTAAAGAAATATTAGATGCTGTTGCAGATATATTAAAAAGAGATGAATTTAAAAATAGAGCCATTAAAGTAGAAGGCCATGCTGATACTACACCAGTATCTCCCAAAGACGGTTTTCCTACCAATTGGGAATTATCGACAACAAGAGCTACCAATGTATTAAGATATTTAGTAGAAGAAAGAGGAATTGAAGGCAGTAGGATTTCTGCATCTGGCTATAGTTATTATAGGCCAATAGCTCCAAATGATACAAGGGAAAATAAAGCTAAAAATAGAAGAGTAGATATAGTTATATTAAAATCATCCTATGAAAAATATGAACCATAGTAAAAGGACGGTGTTGGTTTGTGGATAGGAAAAATATAATAATAATAGTGCTATTAGTTTTAGTAGTTCTTCTTTCAGCTACAGGTATTGTGATAGGATTAAGGTTTGTAGATGTGGATGAAATAACTGCTAACAAAAAAGAGGAAACATATTCTTTAAACTTAGAAGATATGTATTGTAATGTTAAAGATAGTAACAAAATTGTTAAGGTGAATATAACTATTGAAACAAACGATGAAGATTCTATTAATAATTTAAGCGATAAAGTATATTTGATTAGGGATGAAATAAATCAAATAATCAGGAATAAGACTGAAGATGAGTTAATAGGCAAGGAAGGGCAAGTAAATTTACAAAAGGATATTAGGGAAACATTAAACAAAATATTTGACGATGAAACAATCATCAATGTTTATTTCAACGACTTTGTAATGCAGTAAGGAGGTAGAGGCAGTGTCCGAAATATTATCCCAAAGTGAAATTGATGCCCTACTTCAAGCTCTTAGCTCTGGAGAACTAGATGTACAAGAGATGAAGGAAGTAGAAGAGTCAAGAAAGGTAAAAAAGTATGATTTTAGAAATCCCCAAAAGATTGCAAAAGATCAACTTAGAACACTAGAGATTATACACGATAACTTTGGAAGACTTTTTCAAACTTTTTTATCTGGTTACTTAAGGACTCCGGTAAAAATATCTGTAATTTCGGTTGAGCAAATAGCTTATAGTGAATTTACCAATGCCATATCAATCCCAGCCTTTTTAAATATTATAGATGTAAGACCACTAGATGGTCAAATGTTGATTGATATATCTATTGCTATAGCTTATACGATAATTGATAGATTGTTAGGCGGAGATGGGAGCAAAGAGCAGGAAATTAGGGAATTTACAGAAATCGAATTAACATTACTAAAAAATATGATGAAAAGAGCTATGCCCTTAATTGAGGAAGCTTGGAAGAATGTAATCCAGCTGGATCTTAAGCTAGATACAGTAGAAGTCAATCCCCAATTTGCGCAAATAGTTCCCCCTAATGAGACTATTGCTCTTATTACTATGAATATAAGCGTTGGGGAAACTGAAGGAATGTTAAATGTCTGTGTACCTTATTTATTATTAGAGCCTATTTTAGACAAGTTACATACAAGGTATTGGTTTTCTTCAAGTAAAAAAGAGTTATCCCAAAACCAGATTACACAGATAAGGAATAGAATTTTAAATGCAAAGGTGGAGTTGAAAGCAGAATTAGGTTCTGCTTTAGTCAAAGTTAAAGATATAATAAACTTACAGAAAGGTGATGTTATTAGGTTAGATAGCAAAGAAAATAGTGGAATAAAAATAAGAATAGGAACTAATGTTAAGTATATTGGAGAAATTGGGACTTCTAACAACAAAATGGCTGTAAAGATAACCAATGTTGTAAAGGATGGTGACAAGGATGAAGAACAATGATATGTTATCTCAGGAAGAGATTGATCTTCTTTTAAAGGGAAGTGCAATAGAAAGCAGTTCTGCTAGTGATGAAGAACTTATAACCGATTTAGAAAAAGACACATTAGGAGAAATTGGTAATATAAGTATGGGCACTGCTGCAACAACTTTATCTACCTTACTAAATAGAAAGGTAACTATTACTACTCCGGAAATTGAGATTACTACAACATCTAAGCTATCAGCAGAGTTTCCTATTCCCTTTGTTGCAGTAGATGTTAAATATAAAGAAGGCTTAGAAGGTTCCAATGTTTTAATAATAAAAGAAGATGATGTTAAGATTATTACTGATATAATGATGGGCAATGAAATAAATGTAGAGAGAGAATTGACAGAATTAGATTTAAGTGCTATTTCTGAGGTTATGAATCAAATGATGGGTTCTGCTGCCACATCCCTTTCTGAGATGTTTTCTAAGAAAATTGACATTGAACCACCTAAATCTTACAATATAACAATTGCAGAAGGGGAGAAAAAACTAGAAGCTCTACAAACTACTGGACCAATTATTAGGATATCTTTTAAAATGGTTGTAGAAGATTTAATAGACAGCAAGATAATGCAACTTATACCAATAGACTTTGCACAACAATTGGTAGAAAATCTCATTGGGGATACAAGCTTTTCAAGTTCATTTGAGGAGCCTCAAACTACAGCTGAAGATACTATTGAGCTAGAAAGTATGCATTTTGAAGAAAGTGATACTACTAAAGATAGTTCAGATAGTCTGGGAGAAAGTTTGATGAGGGAGCAAGTGGTGGTAAAAAAACCTAAATTTGAGTCTTTTGATAATACTCCTCAAAGGAGTAAGCATAAAGAACCTATAGACTTGGTAGGAGATATACCTGTAGAATTAACAGTAGAATTAGGCAGAACTGTAAAGAAAATTGGTGAGATTCTAGAGTACGGACCAGGTACAGTCATAGAATTGGACAAACTTGTTGGAGAACCACTAAATATTTATGCTAATGGAAAGTTTATTGCAAGAGGAGAAGTGGTAGTTATAGACGATAATTTTGGTGTTAGAATAACCGACATTGACAACAATTACGGAAAAAATAAATAATTTTGAGGAGGAATAGCCATGGGAAAAGGAATTTTAATAGTTGACGATGCTTCTTTTATGAGGATGATGATAAAGGATATTTTGACAAAAAATGGTTTCGAAGTTGCTGGTGAAGCTGAAAATGGCTTAGTAGCAGTTGAAAAATATAAGGAATTAAAGCCTGAATTAGTTATAATGGATATAACTATGCCTGAAATGGATGGAATCCAAGCGGTGAAAGAAATAAAGAGCATTGATCCTGATGCAAAGATAATCATGTGCTCAGCAATGGGACAACAAGCTATGGTAATAGAGGCTATACAAGCAGGTGCAAGAGACTTTATAGTAAAACCATTCCAACAGGATAGAGTAATAGAAGCAGTAAGGAAGGCTCTAGCTTAAATGTTAAGAAAAGTATTGATAAAAACATTAATATTACTAATAACTTTTAAGCAGATAGCTTATGCAGCTCAGGTGAATTCTAGTCCTGGCTCTGTTATAATTAAAATGCTCCTATACTTATTAGCAATTTTGTTTGTATTGTTAATGGCCATGTATGGAACCAGATTTATTGTAAAAAACACTAAGAGATTCGTTACTAGTAAATATATGAAAATAGTTGATGTGCTAAATTTAGGTACTAATTTTAAAATACTCATGTTAGAGATAAATGAAAATATATATATAATTGCCGTAACTAGTAGCACTATTGAGATTATAGATAAATTTTCTAAAGAGCAGATAGTACAAAGGGACAATTTTGATGAGCACTTAAATAAATATATTTCTTTCAAAAGAGTTAAATATCTAGACAATATTTATAAAAATATTGAAAGCTTTGTAAAGCGTATAGACAATATTAATGATGAGGAAGAAGTGGACCATGATAAGAATAAGTAAAATAATTATGTTAAGTATAATAATCGTAGCCTTTGTAATAACAGCTCCTTCATTTGCACAGATAGAAGAGCCTATATTAAATGATTTGGAGCTTAGAGAACCAGAGGATTATGTTTTTTCTTTAAGACTTTTAATAATATTAACAATACTTACTCTAGCTCCATCTATTCTTATAATGTTAACAGGATTTACTAGAATAATTATAGTATTATCTTTTATTAGAAATGCACTAGGTATGCAACAAACACCGCCAAATCAGGTAATTATTGGACTAGCCTTATTCCTTACATTTTTTATAATGGCACCGGTAGGCTCCGAGATAAACTCTACTGCCATACAGCCGTATATGGAAGGAGAGCTTCCCTTTGATGAGGCCTTAAATAGGGCTATGGAGCCTATAAGGGATTTTATGTTTAAACAGACTAGGGATAAGGATTTAGCATTATTTCTAAATATAAGTGAAATTGAAGCAGAAACTTTAGAACAAATTCCCAACCATGTTTTAATACCAGCTTTTATAATAAGTGAATTAAAAACTGCCTTTCAAATAGGCTTTGTGATATACATACCATTTTTAGTGATAGATATGGTAGTATCTAGTACTTTAATGTCAATGGGTATGATGATGCTACCACCGGTAATAATATCATTGCCCTTTAAAATACTTTTGTTCATATTAGTAGATGGCTGGAATTTAATTGTAAAGTCACTTGTTATGGGCTTTAATTAGAGGTGATTAAATGGAGCAAGCTGATGTTTTAAAATTAGCTCAAGATGCTATTAGAACTGTATTGATGATGGCTTCCCCTATGTTAATATCTAGCTTAATAATAGGTTTACTAATAAGTATATTCCAGGCTGTTACACAAATACAGGAAGCCACTTTGTCCTTTGTGCCCAAAATAATTGCAGTTTTTATTTCTTTACTAATTTTTGGGCCTTGGATTTTAAATAGTATTACTGAATTTACAACAAATTTATTTACAAATGTCCATTTGTTTGTAAAGTGAAGATAGGTGTTTATTATGACTGATATGATAGACATGTTGCTAAATAAATATGGATTGTTTTTATTAGTACTACTTAGAACTTCTGGCATATTTATTGTTTCTCCTTTTTTTAGTGCTCAGAACATACCTAATGTGGTAAAAATTGGTTTTACAGTTTTTACTTCTATAATCATAACCTTAGTATTAGATGTAGACGTTCAAGCAATAGAAATTTCTTTATTAGCCTTAATAGCCAAGGAACTAATGATAGGAATGACAATTGGATTTATATGCTATCTGTTTGCTTCTACTTTTTATACAATGGGTCAAATTGTTGATATGAGCATGGGCTTTGGAATGGTAAATGTGGTGGATCCCCAAAATAGGATTCAAGTCCCCCTTATGGGAAATTTTTATTACATATTGGCATTTTTGCTCCTATTGGGGACTAATGGCCACCATCTTATTATTAGGGTTTTGGTTGATAGTTACAACTTTATTCCTATTGGCAATTTTGAGTTTAATAAAAATATTGCTTTTTTTCTTGTGGATATTTTAGCAAGAACCTTTACAATAGGTTTTTTGCTAAGTACCCCTATAATCATAAGCATATTTTTGCTTGATTTAGTATTGGGAATATTAACAAGGACAATACCACAATTAAATATATTTGTTGTAGGCTTACCCTTAAAAGTATTTGTGGGCTTACTTTTAATGCTTGTTACTGTGCCAATTTTTGGCACTATCGTATCTAATCTTATGAGTCTTATGTCAGAAAAAATATATGAATTATTCAGAATGTAAAAAGGTTGATTATATGAAGATATATATGGATTTACAATTATTTGCTGATACTGAAAAAACTGAAAAACCAACGCCTAAGAAGAGGAGAGATGCAAGAAGAGAAGGACAAGTTCTTCAAAGCAAGGAGGTTACATCTGCTTTTATACTTATTGCAGCAGTTGTCGGTATAAAGGTGCTAGGAAATTATGTCGTAAATTATTTTATTAATTTTATTTCTGAGGTTTATTCTTATATAGGAAATATAGATGAATTTTATTATGATAACAATCTAAGACTTAATTTATTCAAAGTTGTAATTGCTTTTATTAGACTGGCAGGACCTATTTTAGCAATTACAACTTTTGCTGCACTAGCTATTAGCTATTTACAAGTGGGCTTTTTGTTTACCACTAAACCTCTTATTATAAAATTTAATAGGCTTAATCCAGTTGAAGGCTTTAAAAGGCTCTTTTCAAAAAGAGCCTTAGTTGAATTGCTTAAAGCTTTATTAAAAATTGGCTTTATTGGGTACTTAAGTTATTCATTTATAAAAAAGAACTTCGATCAATTAATTAATTTGCCCTTTTTTAAACCTAAAGCAATGTCTGTTAATTTTGCTAATATAACTTATGATTTTGTAATTAGAATTTTGGCTGCTTTAATGGGTATAGCTTTTGTTGATTATTTTTTCCAATGGAGGCAGCATGAAAAAAGCCTTATGATGACTAAACAGGAATTAAAGGAAGAGTACAAACAGACCGAGGGAGATCCTTTAATCAAATCTAAAATAAAAGAAAGACAAAGGCAGCTTTCAATGCATAGAATGATGCAGGAAGTTCCTAAGGCAGATGTAATTATAACCAACCCAACCCATATTGCAGTTGCCATTAAATATGACAAGGACTTGTATGAGGCACCTTATGTGGTTGCTAAAGGAGCCGATTTAATAGCTGAAAATATCAAGAAAATTGCAGAAGAAAATTCTGTGCCTATAGTAGAAAACAAGGAATTAGCTAGAATTCTATATGATACATTAGAAATCGGTGATTTAATTCCTGAAGAACTTTATGAAGCTATAGCTGAGATATTAGCTTATGTATATACACTTAAAGATAATTATTAGGGGGAAATGAAATGAAATTTGGAGATATAGTTGTTGCTTTAGGTATTATAGCTATAGTTATGATAATAATTATACCCGTACCTACTGGTTTATTGAGCGCTCTTATATCGCTAAATATAGCCTTATCTATATTAATACTATTAATTTCCATGTATGTGGAAGATGCTTTAAAAATATCTATTTTTCCCTCCTTATTGCTTATTGCTACCCTGTTTAGACTCTCTCTAAGTATTTCTACCACTAGAGCTATTTTGGCAGAAGGCTATGCAGGTAAAGTAGTAGAGACATTTGGTAATTTTGTTATTGGTGACAATATAATTGTAGGTTTTGTAATATTTCTAATCATAGCATTAGTACAATTTATAGTTATCACAAAGGGCGCAGAAAGGGTTGCAGAAGTTTCTGCAAGATTCACATTGGATGCAATGCCTGGAAAGCAAATGGCAATAGATGCAGATTTAAATGCTGGCTTGATTACTGAAGAAGAGGCTAAAAGAAGAAGAAAAGATGTCCAAAGGTATGCAGATTTCTATGGTGCGATGGACGGAGCATCAAAATTTGTTAAAGGCGATGCTATTGCTGGCTTGCTAATAATATTTATTGATATTATAGGCGGCCTTATAATTGGGGTTCTTTCTGGCATGTCAATAGGTGAAGCTGTAGAAAAATACGTTCGTTTAACAGTTGGAGATGGACTAGTTTCCCAAATCCCTGCCCTATTAGTATCTACAGCTACTGGAATTGTAGTAACTAGGGCTGCCTCTGAAAGCAATTTGGGTAAAGACCTAATTGAGCAATTATTTGGTAATTATCCTAAATTACTATACGCTGTTGGCTTTATAATGATTCTTTTAGGAATAACTACTCCTTTACCTTTTACATTTGTTATTTTAGGTATTATATTCTTATTTACAGGCCGAGTGATGGATAAAAAGCCTGTTGAAGAAACTGTAGAAGTTGAGGAAGAGGTATCCCCTACTGAAGAGTTAAGAAAGCCAGAAAATGTATTAAGCTTGCTGAAAGTTGACGATATAGAGCTGGAGTTTGGATATGGACTTATTCCATTGGCAGATGTAGAACAAGGAGGAGACTTACTAGACAGAATAGTCATGATAAGAAGGCAGATAGCTATGGAACTAGGCTTAGTAGTTCCTATTGTCCGCTTAAGAGATAATATTCAGTTAAACCCTAATGAATATGTAATAAAAATAAAAGGTGTAAAAGTTGCAAGTGGAGAAGTCTATTTTGACCACTATTTAGCAATGGACCCTGGAACAGCAGAAGGAGAAATAGAAGGAATAGAGACAGTAGAACCAGCCTTTGGTTTGCGTGCAAAATGGATTACAGAAAGCGAAAGGGAAAAAGCAGAGATTTTTGGTTATATAGTTGTAGATCCACCATCTGTAATTGCAACACATTTAACAGAAATTATTAAAGAGAGAGCCCATGAGCTAATTGGAAGGCAAGATGTTAAAATGCTTATTGACAATGTGAAAGAAGAACATCCAGCAGTTGTAGAAGAATTAGTTCCCGATATATTGTCTTTAGGAGAAATTCAAAAGGTTCTATCCAACTTATTAAGAGAACAGATAAGTATAAGAGATATGGTAACGATTTTAGAAACTTTAGCCGACTATGGAAAGATAACTCGGGATACTGATCTTCTAACAGAGTATGTAAGGCAGAGATTAGCAGGGTATATAACAAATAAATATGTAGAGAATGGAAGGCAATTAAATGTGGTAACTTTAGATAATTCAGTGGAAGAAACAATAATGAATTCTATCACTAAATCAGAAACAGGCTCTTACTTATCCTTAGAACCTAATACTGCCCAAAAGATACTAAATAACACATTAAAAGCAGTTAGAAAGTTAACCAATATAGGAGAACAGCCAATTGTCCTAACAGCCCCAATAGTGAGACTATACTTTAAGCGTTTAACAGAGCAGCTTACTAGAGATTTAATTGTATTATCCTATAATGAAATCGATCCAGCAGTAGAAGTAAAAACGGTTGAGGTGGTGAGTATGTGATGAAAGTAAAAAAATACGTTGGCTCTTCTGAGTACGAAGTTATGAATAGGTTAAAAAGTGAATTAGGCTCAGATGCAATCATATTAAGTACCCGTACCGTTAGACAAAAAGGATTATTTGGCTTTTTTAGGAAACCTTTAATTGAAATTATTGCAGCTTATGAAAAGGAAAGCTCTGCTAATCGAAAAAGTAGAACAGATGAAAATTTAGTAAGGATTAACAGAGAGTTAAGCGATATAAAGCGAATGGTAGCAAATATAAATCTTAATGAGCAAAAAGGTAAGCAGCTGCATCCAAAAATAGAAAAGTATTGGCGAAAGTTAATAGCAAATGGAGTAGATGAATCTATTGCAACTGCTATTTTCAAAAAGTTAGAGGAACAAGTGAATTTAGACAATAAAGAGCCACATTCAATTGAAAAAATAGTAAGGCATGTTGTTGCTGAATACATAGGAGAAGCTGAACCATTAAACTTATCAAAGAACCAACAGAAGATTATATTCCTGGTTGGACCTACAGGTGTTGGGAAAACGACAACTTTAGCAAAACTTGCTGCCCAATTGGTTATAGATGGGGAATTTAATGTGGGCTTAGTTACATCTGATACCTATAGGATAGCTGCAGTTGAACAACTAAAAATTTATAGTAATATATTAAAGATTCCATTAGAAGTTATCTATACAGAAGAAGATATGTACAAGGCATTAGTTACTTTTAAGGATAAAGATGTAATTTTTGTTGACACTACTGGCAGAAACCATCGTGAAATAAGCAGCAGGGATGAAATATTTAATATAATGGATTCAGTTAACAATAAAGAAGTATATTTGCTTCTTAGTATCACCACTGATTTTAATTCACTAAAATCTATTATTAAACATTACAGTTTTATAGAAGATTATAAGATTATATTTACTAAATTAGATGAAACCGAAAGGATGGGAAATATTTTAAATATAAAATACCTAACTAACAAACCTATTTCATATGTAACAACTGGACAAGAAGTTCCTAGTGATATAGAAGTATTTGATAAAAACAAGATAGTAAGCTATCTATTAGGAGAGGTTAAAAATGAAGGATCAAGCCGAAAAACTTAGGAAAATTATCTCCAGTTTAGAAGTTAATACTAACGTTGAGAGAGAAACTAGTAAAGCTAGAGTATTAGCTGTAACTAGTGGTAAAGGTGGCGTAGGAAAAACAAATTTTGCTGTTAATTTTGCCATATCTTTAAGCCTTTTAGGACATAAAGTGCTAATTTTAGATGTAGATTTTGGCTTAGCAAATGTAGATATTATAACTGGAACAAATGTAAAAAATACTATTTCTGATTGTATTGTTTTAGGTATGGACATAGAGGAAGCAATAAACGAAGGGCCTGAAGGAATTAAGATAATATCTGGAGGCTCTGGTTTTCATGAATTTTCTATTATGAATGAAAACAATATAGAAAAGTTTCTTAATTTAGTTGAAAAGCTAGAAACAACAATGGATTTTATAATCATAGATACAGGGGCAGGTGTATCAAATAATGTATTGAAATTTGTAATGGCAGCAGAAGAGGCCATAGTAGTTACTACCCCTGAGCCAACTTCAATAATGGATAGTTATACTGTTATTAAAGCATTAATATTAAATGGGTATAAAGGCAAATTGAACGTGTTAGCTAATATAGTCAATAACAGAAGAGAAGCATATGATATATACAATAAATTAGAATTGGCATCTAAGAATTTTTTAAATTGTAATCTCGATTATCTAGGATATTTAGAAAAATCTGATACTGTGATAAAGGCTGTTAGAAGGCAAACCCCATTTATATTACTAGATCCTAGATCAGCAGTTTCGAAGAATATGAAAATTATGGCATTAAAGTTTGCTGATCCTAATAGATATGTGTATAGTAAGAAAAGTAAGTTTACAGATAGGCTAAAAAAATTAATTTTTACTAAAAGGTGATTGTAGTGGCAAAAATGTTAGATTTACTTAAAGTAGGAGATAAGATTGAACTATTAAGAATAGATTCTTTAAATGATGAAACTTTATATCCAAGTCAAATATTGGATATTATAGACGAGCATATACTTATAATTAGTGGTCCCATATATAAAAGTAGATTAGTATATGTGAGACGAAATGAAAAAGTAAGAATAATTTGTGTTGTAGAAGATAGAGGAAAATACCAATTTGATGCAGAAGTATTAAATGCTAAGTATGAAGGAGTTTATAAGCTTAAAATAAGAAGGATTTCTCAAATAACGAAACATCAGTTACGAAAATATTTTAGGCTAGATATTTCTATACCTGTAACTAAATATTTTACCATTATGGAAGATGATGAAGAAAAAGATTTAGAAGAAAAATGCAGAACAAAAGATATAAGTGGCGGTGGAATGAAATTATATACAAATTATAAGCATAAAGTAGGAGATATGATTACTTGTGAATTTAAAGTAGATGAACATCTAATTACTACAAAAGCAAAAATTGTTCGAGTAGAACGGGTAGATACTTTTGAATTTGATTTTGCTCTGGGTATAGAATTTGTAGATTTAGAAGAAAGGGATAGAGATAGAATAATAAAGTTTCTGTTTTCAAAGCAAAGGGAGTTAATAGAAAAAGGGATGATATAAATGATTAGAGTGTTAATTGTAGATGATTCTGCTTTCTTTCGAAAGCTTTTAAAGGATGTATTGGAAAGAGATGAAGAAATAGTTGTAATAGGAGAAGCCAAAAATGGAAAAGAAGCTTTACAAAAGATTCCATTATTAAAGCCAGATATAATAACATTAGATATAGAAATGCCTTTTATGGATGGTATAACAACTTTAAAACATATAGCCAAAGATTATAATATACCTGTGGTTATGCTTAGCAGTTTTACTACTGCAGATGCAGCTATGACAATAAAAGCATTAGAAGAAGGAGCAGTTGATTTTATTCCTAAACCTAACAATATATTTAATATAAAAGCTGAAGATTTAAGGCTTCAAATAATAGATAAAATAAAGGTGGCTGCAAAGTGTAAACTTTGTAATAAACATTATGGAGTTTATAAGAGAAAAGAAATTAAAACTAGCAAAATAAAAAAATTAACCCCAGTAGCAGGGGATGTGGATTTTGAATATATAATAGCAATAGGTACTTCCACTGGAGGGCCACGAGCACTACAAGAAGTGATACCAGCTTTACCTGAAAATATAAATGGTAGTATTTTAATAGTGCAGCATATGCCGCCTAAATTTACCAAATCATTAGCAGATAGACTTAATAGCTTATCAGAAATACATGTTAAAGAAGGGGAAGAAGGGGACAAGTTACACAGAGGCTGGTGTTATATTGCACCAGGAGGTTTTCATATGAAAGTAGTTAAAGAAAGACAAGATTTTATAATAAAGTTGGACAAAGGTGCACCTATAAAAGGCTTAAGACCATCAGTAGATGTGTTAATGGAATCTGTGGCAGAGATAGAAGGCATAAGAAAGTTAGGAGTTATAATGACTGGAATGGGTTCTGATGGAGCTAATGGCATTGTAAAAATGAAGGAAGCTGATGGCTATGTTTTAGCTCAGGATGAAGAAACATCAACAGTCTTCGGTATGCCTAAGGCTGCCATTAGAACAAATTGTGTGGATAAGATAGTTCCTTTAAGTGAAATTGCTAATGAAATTATTCGGGTGGTGGGGGTGTAATTATGGACTTGGATATGAGTCAATATTTAAACCTTTTTATAGAAGAAGCTAATGAACATTTGCAAAATATGAATGATATTTTATTAGAGTTAGAAAAAGATACAGAAAATACTTCCTTGATAAATGAGCTGTTTAGGGTAGCTCATACACTAAAGGGTATGTCTGGAACTATGGGTTTTGAACATATGGCTGATTTAACCCATGAGATGGAAAATGTACTTGATGGAGTTAGAAACAATAAGATAAAACTAAATGAAAGTATCATAGATATTCTTTTTGAGTGTTTCGATGCATTAGATGAAATTGTAAACTATATAGCAGATAGTGGAAGTGAAAAGGAAAATTATACTAATAAGGAATTAATAAGCAAATTAAAAGCTATTATAGAAGGGGAAAAAAGTTTAGAACTAGAAGATATACAGGATAAGCAAGAAGGCCTTCAATTAGATAACCATGTTGTAAATGTTATAAAAGAAGCTAAAAAGCAAGACCTTAATGTATTTCAAATATCGATTACTTTAAGCCCAGCTTGTATGTTGAAATCTGCAAGGGCCTTTGTAATAATAAATACTTTAGATGCTGTAGGTGATATTGTTTATTCCAAGCCGTCAACTGAAGATATTGAAGATGAAAAATTTGACCTAACTTTTTCCTTAATACTAATAACTGAAGCTAATAAAGACAAGCTAATAGAGAAATTAGATACAATATCTGAAATAGATAGGATAGAAATAGAAGCAATAGAAAGTGATACATTAAAAATATCAATGGATGAAGACGAAAATGCTATGGAAGAGGTCCATGTGAAAAAACATAAAGATGATAAGAAAACTGATAGTAAGGAACAAATTAAAAAAGTTAGCAAAGTGACTAAAACTGTCAGAGTGGATATAGATAGATTAGATAACCTTATGAATTTAGCTAGTGAATTAATCATTATAAAAAACAGGATGGATGATTTAAGTGGCACTTCTAATAAAGAAGATATGCTCCAAACTATTGAATACTTAGAACGGATTACCACTAATTTACATAATGCTGTTATGAAGATAAGAATGGTACCTATAGAAAGGGTATTTAACAGATTTCCACGTATGGTAAGGGATTTATCTAAAGAATTAAACAAAAAAATAAACTTACAGATGTATGGAGAAAACACAGAAGTAGATAGAACAGTAATAGATGAAATTGGGGACCCATTAATACACATTATAAGAAACTCTCTCGACCATGGTATTGAATATCCTGAAGAAAGGCTAAAATTAGGAAAAGCTGAAGAGGGCAACCTCATATTGAGGGCATATCCAGATGGTAATAATGTAGTTATAGAGGTATTAGATGATGGTTGCGGAATAGATTATGAAAAAGTAAAGAAAAAATCCATAGATAAGGGCTTGATAACAGAAGAAGAAGCTGAAAAAATGTCTGAAAATGAATTGGCAAACATATTGTTTGAGCCAGGTTTTAGTACGTCTGATGAAATAACAGAAATATCTGGTAGAGGTGTTGGCTTAGATGTAGTTAAAAATAAAATTGAGTCAATTAATGGTACCATAGAATTAGAAAGTGAGAAGAACAAGGGAACTAAGTTTACTATAAGGATTCCTTTAACATTGGCTATAATCCAGGCACTTTTAGTAAAATTAATAGATGAAATTTATGCAATACCTTTAAGTTCTATTACTGAAATCATAAGTGTCAATGGAGAGAGTATAAGGAGTATACAAGAACAGGAAATTATGCTTTACAGAGGAAAGACCATACCAATAGTTAGATTGAACAAAGTAATGGGCTTAGAAGATGATGACTTTTTAGATGAATATATAGCTGTAGTAGTAAGAAAAGGTGATAAATTGGCAGCCCTATTAGTTAATGATTTAATAGGCCAACAGGAAATTGTAATAAAACCTTTAGGAAAATATTTATCATCCTACGTAAAATACTTTTCTGGAGCAACCATACTAGGCAATGGAGATGTATCACTCATATTGGATGTTAATTCATTGATATAAAGGAGGAAAAATAATGACTTCCAACATCCAGAACAAATATGTAACCTTTAAGCTAGGTAAAGAATATTACGGTTTATCTATAGAAAATGTTTTATCTATTGAAAAGCCCAGTAAAACAACAAGGGTACCCAATGTACCAGCTTATATAATTGGTCTTATAAACTTAAGAGGAGATGTAATACCAGTTATAGATTTAAGAGTTAAATTAGGAATGGAAAAGAAACAAGTGGACAATGATTCAAGAATTATAATTGTAAAAGAAAAAGGAATTACAGTGGGCTTAATGGTAGATTCCTCTAAAGAAGTGGTAGATATTAATAAAGAGGATATAGACAAGCCTCCAACTAGTGATGATAACACCATTATAGATTATGTTAGTGGGATTGGTAAAAAAGGAGAAAGATTGATTATCATACTTGATTCTTTAAAACTATTAGATTTAAGGGGTTAATAGCCATGAAAGATGATATGTTTAACAATTTCTTCTTAGACGCTTTAAAGGAGATTGGAAATATTGGTTCAGGAAATGCGATAACTGCTTTGGCTAATATGTTATCAAAAAGGATAAATATGAGCGTTCCCAAGGTTAGAATTATTGATTTTAAGGATATTGCCACTATTTTAGGTGGAGAAGAAGAATTGATTGTGGGTATATACTTAAGCCTGGAAGATGATATAGAAGGTAATATTATGTTTATCCTTGATATAGATTCGGCAAAAAATTTGTTGAACATGTTGTTAGATAAAGAAGTAGAGGAGTTGGATGAATTAGCTATGTCAGCTTTAGCAGAAGTTGGTAATATTGTTTCATCATCTTATGTGAATGCTTTGAGTGCATTAACAGGACTAAAAATTACTGTTTCAGTTCCTTCATTAGCTATAGATATGGCTGGAGCAATCCTTTCCGTGCCTGCAATCCAACTAGGGCTAATATCAGATAAAGCATTATTTATAGAAACTTTGTTTAAGGAAGGTAATAACTTAGTTAAAGGTAGTTTATTCCTACTACCAAACATTGAATCTTTCGAAAAAATATTATCATTATTAGGAGTATTGTAGTATGAGAATAATTAAGGTTGGTATGGCAGACTTAAAAGTAATAAAGGCCCCTGGTATTCTAACTACTCTTGGTTTGGGCTCCTGTGTGGGGATTGTTTTATATGATAGAATCAACAAGATAGCCGGTTTAGCCCATCCTATGTTGCCTTCTTCTGTTGAGATATCTAACAATCAGAATAAAGCTAAATTTGTTGATACAGGAATAGATTTACTACTGGAAAAAATGCTTAAGAAGGGTGCAAATAAATATAGCATTGTAGCTAAAATTGCAGGCGGTGCCCAGATGTTTTCTTTTAATAGTAATAACAGTATATTAAAAATTGGGGAAAAGAATGTTTTAGCAACTAGGCAGAAATTAAGGGATTTAGGAATTAAGATTATTTCAGAAGATACTGGTGGGAACTATGGAAGAACGATACAGTTTAATTCAGAAGATGGTTCGTTAATTGTTAAAACTTTAGGACATGGAACTAAAGTCATATAGTTCCCATTGAGGAGGTAGTATATATGACTACTGAGGAGCTTTGGAAGGAATATGCTAAGACAAAAGATAATAATATAAGGAAAAGTCTAATAGAAAGGTATATAGGTTTGGTAAAAATTGTAGCAGGAAGAATGTACAATTATTACGGCAGTAAAGTAGAATATGATGATTTAGTTAGTTTTGGAATATTGGGGCTTATAGATAGTATTGAAAGATTTGATATAAATAGAAATATAAAATTTGAAACTTATGCACAAATCAGAATTAAAGGTGCTATAGTAGATAACATTAGAAAACTAGACTGGATACCTAGATCCCTAAGGAAAAAATCTAAGGAAATACAAAAGGAAATGTTAAATTTAGAAAATAAATTAGGAAGAACCCCTTCAAATATTGAATTAGCAGAACATTTAAACATGTCTTTAAAAGAATTAGAAGACATATTAGCCAATACTGTAGGCTTTAATGTAACATCCTTAGAAGAATTGTTGGCAAACAAAGGTGAGCATATAATAGATGAGGAAAAAGAGGTAAATATTCCTGAAAAAGCCTTTGAAGAAAAAGAGCTTAAGGAAATTTTAGGTGATATTATCGATGCTTTACCAGATAATCAAAAAACAGTAATTTCATTATATTATTATGAAGAGTTGACGTATAAAGAAATAGGCAAGATTATGAAATTGTCAGAATCAAGAATATCACAAATACATAGCAAAGCAATATTGAATATTAGGAACAAATTATATAAAGTGGGGATATACTAATAAATATTTGGGGGTATTAATGTATGTATAAAGTTTTGCCAAATATAATAATTGAAATTTCTGAGGATGGTCTAGTAGGTTACATTTCCATTATTGAAAATTCCCAGGAAGAACAGCCAGATGAAATTTTAAATGTAGACCAAATAGTGGATAAAGTGAAGGAAATAATAAAGTATGGTTTAGATGAGAAAAGATTAAGAGAATTACTTACTTCAAATTCTAAAGTATATAAAGAGACTATTGCTAGAGGGGTTATGCCGATAAATGGAGAAGATGGTTACATAAAATACTACTTCGATATAGAAAAAGAGATTAAGCCCAAAATACTGGAGGATGGAACTGTTGATTATAAGGAATTAGATGCAATCAATACTGTAACAGCCGGTGAAGTATTGGCAGAATTAATACCCCCAAGGGAAGGGAAGGATGGCATCAAGGTTACGGGAGATATAATCCCTTATAAAAAGGGTAAATCTCCTTTATTAAAATATGGTAAAAATGTTAGACTGCTAAATAATGACAAAACCTTAGTTGCCGAAAAGGATGGCTTAGTAGCATTAAAGGGCGATAAAGTAATAGTATTAGATGTGCTTAGAGTAGACAATGTAGATAATACAATTGGTAACATACGCTTTGATGGGTCAGTAATGGTAAGAGAAAATGTATTAAGTGGCTTCAAAGTAATAGCTAACGGGGATGTACAAGTAAATGGAGTCGTAGAAGGAGGCTATATAGAAAATACAGGTGATGTAATAATTAAGCAAGGAATACAAGGTTATAACCGGTTGACTGTACAGACTAAGGGAAATTTATCTACAAAATTTATTGAAAATTCAGTAATCAAAGCAGATAAAGATATCACAGCTGAATCAATTATGCATAGTCAAGTTTCATGTAAGCAAAATTTAACTTTAGTTGGCAAAAAGGGATTAATTGTCGGAGGCATATGTAGAGCTGGAAAAGAGATTAAGGCAAAAACTGTTGGCTCATTGATGTCTACTAATACTATACTAGAGGTAGGTATAGATCCAGAAACAAAGGAAAAATATATTGCCACAGTGGAACAAATGAAAGCATGCCAATATGATTTAGATAAGATAGAAAAAATGGTAACCTTTTTAGAAAAAATGAAGAAGTCAAATAGATTGGATAAAGAAAAAATGCTAGTATACGCTAAGCTATTAAAAACTAGAGAAAGTTTAATGAATAAATATGATGAACTTAAGGATATCTATTTAAGGCTAAAAGATGAAGTAAAGGATACTTCTCAAGGCCGCATTATAGTTACTGATATTGTATATCCAGGAGTTAAACTTGTCATTGGAAATTGTTCCATGGTAGTAAGAAATGAGATACGTAATAGTATGTTTTATGTAGAGGATGGAGAAATTAGAATAGCCCCTTACTGGGAGTGATTTTATGTATATAAAGCCAATTGATTATGTAAATTTAATAAGTAAAACCCAGGAAATTGTTAGAATTAAACAAGTTGAGGCAGATAAAGCAGTATTCCATTTTGATAACAGAATTATACAGAAGGATAAAGAGATAAAAGAAAATATGAAGAAAGTCAACAATACTCAAAGAGGGGAAAGTATAGCCATTAATAAAAACAAAGAGGGCAAAGGCAATAAGCAATATTATCATACAAAGAAAAAAAGAAGCAGGAAAAAAGGAAAAAACAATCCAATAGAAAATAAAGAATTAAGGGGTTGCACTATAGATATTAAGGTTTAAGATGGGGTGATTAAAATAAGCACATTAGTAAGCACCATATTAAATGTAGTAGGAATTATTTTAATAATTATATCTACTGTAATTATTATAAAAAATAGTAAAAAAGAGCAAAGGATGTATGAGGAAATTTCTACAATACATGATGATGTTAAATATTACTATGGCTCTCTTGAAAAAATAATTGATAATTTTGATGAACTAGTTGAAGAAAGTATAAATAAAATGGAAGAAATACAGCATAAATCTAAAACGATTACTGGAGATAAAGCTAATAAAAATAAAGATAGGCATATCTTAAAGGATATATATATACCAAAGCAAGCTTTTAACGATAATATTCAAGCTAGCCCTAAAACTGAAGCTTATGAGAAGGTATATGAATTAAAAAAATTAGGTTTATCTAATAAAGAAATAGCACAAAAATTAAAAATAGGAATAAGAGAAGTGGAGATAATAATAAATATGATGGAAAAAATATAGCTTTTATTGTATAAAATTATTGATTTACGATTTTTGTTGTGATATACTACCAAAGGGATTACACACATATTCTGATATTTAAAGGGTTGCCAAATGGTCCTTTAAATAGATGAAGAATATGGAGGAAAAAACATGGAGGTGTATTTTTGTGTCAGTACTAACAATGAAAGCTTTATTAGAAGCAGGGGTTCACTTTGGCCATCAAACTAGAAGATGGAACCCAAAAATGGAACAGTATATTTTTACTGAAAGAAATGGAATCTACATCATTGATCTACAAAAAACCGTTAAACTAGTAGATGAAGCTTACAATTTTGTAAAAGAATTAGTAGCAAACGGTGGAGAAATACTATTTGTAGGAACAAAAAAGCAAGCTCAAGAATCAATTGCTAATGAAGCTCAAAGATGTGGAATGCACTATGTAAACCAAAGGTGGCTTGGTGGCACTCTAACTAACTTTAAAACTATTAAGAAGAGAATAGAAAGATTGCATGAGTTAGACAAAATGGAAGAAGACGGAACTTTTGATGTATTGCCTAAGAAAGAAGTAATTAGATTAAGACATGAAAGGGAAAGGTTAGAAAAATTCTTAGGCGGAATAAAAAATATGACTCGTATCCCAGATGCAATATATGTTGTAGACCCAAGAAAAGAGAAAATTGCTGTTAGTGAAGCAAGAAAGTTAGGTATTCCTGTAATTGCTATTGTGGATACTAATTGTGATCCTGACGAAATAGACTATATAATCCCAGGAAATGATGATGCAATTAGGGCTGTTAAGTTGTTAACAGAAACTATAGCTAATGCTGTTTTAGAAGGCAAGCAAGGGGAACAAATGACAGATGTTGAGGTAGAGGATTCTCAGGATACTGACAATGTAGTTGAAGAATAGGACATAAAAGGTAAGAGTAAAGAGGTAGTTCCTTTTGCTCTTACCATTTTTTAACAATTATAGGAGGGATAAAATGAAGATTAGTGCACAATTGGTAAAAGAACTTAGAGAAAGAACTGGAGCAGGAATGCTTGATTGTAAAAAAGCCTTAACTGAAACAAATGGTGATATTGAAAAGGCGATTGTAATTTTAAGAGAAAAAGGTTTATCTCAAGCTGCTAAAAAATCAGGAAGAACAGCAGCTGAAGGTTTAGTTGATGCATATATTCATGGTGGTAGAATTGGAGTACTTATTGAAGTAAATTGTGAAACTGATTTTGTTGCTAAAAATGAGGAGTTTAAAGAGTTTGTTAAAAACATGGCTATGCAAGTAGCTGCATCAAGCCCCAAATATGTTAGCAAAGAAGATGTTCCAGAGGAAGAAGTTAATGCAGAAAGGGAAATATTAACTCAACAAGCCTTAAATGAAGGCAAACCAGAGCATGTTGTTTCAAAAATAGTAGAAGGTAGATTAGAAAAGTTCTATGAAAATGTTTGTCTGTTAGAGCAACCTTATATTAGAGATACTGATAAGAAAGTAAAAGATCTATTAAATGAATTGATTGCCAAAATAGGTGAAAATATTAAAATCAGAAGATTTGTTAGATTTGAAGTAGGAGAAGGAATTGAAAAAAGAGAAGAAAATTTCGCTGAAGAAGTAGCAAAACAAATGAATAGATAATTTAAATGGAGAACACTTAGTTGTTCTCCATTTAAATAGGAATACTAATACTAGCAAGTAACAAGGGAGGTTTCTTATGACGGAACCGTTATACAAAAGAGTAGTGTTGAAACTAAGTGGAGAAGCTCTAGCTGGAGAAAAAGGACATGGAATAGATATCAACACTGTAAATAGAATAGCTAAAGAAATAAAAAGATTGAGAGAATTAGATGTAGAAGTAGCCGTTGTAGTAGGAGGAGGTAATTTTTGGAGAGGTAGATCTGCTGAAAAGATGGACAGGGCGACTTCCGATTATATGGGAATGCTAGGTACTGTTATAAATGCACTAGCTCTTCAGGATTCATTAGAAAAGTTAGGTGTTATTACTAGAGTTCAAACTGCAATTGAAATGAGACAGATTGCTGAACCATATATAAGAAGAAGAGCTATAAGACATTTGGAAAAGGGAAGAGTAGTGATTTTTGCTGCTGGTTCCGGGAATCCATATTTTTCAACAGATACTACCGCTGCATTAAGAGCTGCTGAGATTGAAGCAGATGTAATTTTGTTAGCTAAAAAGGGAGTAGACGGAGTTTATGATTCTGATCCTAAAATAAATTCCTCTGCGAAAAAGTTCGATAGCCTAACTTACATAGACATACTAAATATGGGCTTAGGGGTTATGGATTCTACAGCTACATCTTTATGTATGGACAATAAAATACCCCTTATAGTATTTGGCATCGATGAACCAAATAATATTGTAGACGTAGTGTTGGGCAAAAAAATCGGGACTTATGTAAAGGAGGTATAAGTATGTATTTAGATGTCCATAAGGAAGCTGAGAATAGGATGAAAAAAACTGTCGAAGTTTACAAAGAAGAATTAAAGGGTATAAGAGCAGGTAGAGCCAATCCAGCACTTTTAGATCAAATCTTAGTAGATTATTATGGTACTCCAACTCCAGTAAAACAATTAGCAACTATAACAGCGCCTGAACCAAGATTACTAGTTGTGCAACCTTGGGATGCCAATTTAATTCCAGCTATTGAAAAGGCAATATTAAAATCTGATTTAGGACTAAATCCTTCAAATGATGGAAAGGTAATCAGGCTTCCTATACCATTACTTACAGAAGAAAGAAGAAAGGAACTAGTAAAATTAGTTAAAAAGAGCAGTGAAAATGCAAAAGTTTCAATAAGAAACATAAGAAGAGAAACAATTGATGCAATTAAAAAGATGGAAAAAAACAAGGAATTAAGTGAAGATGATAGAAAAGCAGCAGAAAATGAAACTCAAAAGATTACAGATAACTACATTAAAATGATTGATGAGTTGACTAGCAAAAAAGAGGAAGAATTACTAGAGTTATAAAATATTTCCCCTTCTTAATATAAAGAAGGGGTTTTTACGATAAGGAGGAATGTAATTGAATAATAATGAAATATTGAGATTAAAAGAACAAATAGATATGGATAGGATACCAAAACATATAGCAATTATAATGGATGGTAATGGCAGATGGGCAAAGGAGAGACACCTACCAAGAACTGCTGGTCATCGGGAAGGGGTGGAAAGAGTAACTGAAATAGTAGAGGCAGCTTATAATTTAAATATACAGTATTTATCCTTGTATGCTTTTTCAACTGAAAATTGGAAAAGGCCTAAGGAAGAAGTTGGGGCCTTAATGAAGTTGTTGATTTCATATATTAAAAGAGAACTAGATAAGATCCATAAGAACAATATAAGAATACAAACTATGGGAGATATATATAAATTACCAAAGAGTGTTGTTGAACAAGTAGAAAGGGCTATAGAAAAGACTAAAAATAATACTGGCATGGTCCTTAATATTGGCCTAAACTATGGAGGAAGGGATGAAATAATAAGAGCTGTAAAAAATATTTTAGCTGATGTAAAAAAGGGTAAACTAAAAGAAGAAGATATTAATACTGATGTTTTCAGTAAATATCTGTATACTTCAGAATTACCAGATCCAGATCTGTTAATTAGGCCTAGTGGAGAATTGAGATTGAGTAATTTTATGTTGTATCAAGTTGCGTATACAGAGTTTTATTTTCCTGAAATTTATTGGCCTGATTTTAAACCTAAATATCTATATGAAGCCATTATAGAGTATCAAAAAAGACATAGAAGGTTTGGAGGAATATAGGTGAAATCTTTAATTGTAAGGACTTCTAGTGGTTTAGTAATAGTGTTATTAACTATCCTTGCTATAGTAATAGGCAAGTGGGCTTTAGCTTTTTATTTATTTTTGTTATCCTTAATCGGCATTAGGGAATTTTATATGGCAGCAAACAATAAAAACATACGCCCTATTAAGTTAATAGGATATATTAGCTGTGTTGGCTTTTTATTAAATAGCTTAGATTACAGTTGGGCAAGTTTATTAAACATATTCATATTTATAATCATAGGGTTGCTGTTATATACAATTATTAAAAAAGATGTTAGTTTTAAAGATATTGTAATAACTTTTTTTGGCATTTTTTACATACCTTTTTTATTTCAACATATTATATACCTAGATAATAAAATTTACGTAGCCTTAATCTTTATAATATCCTGGGGAACAGACACTTTTGCATATATAGTTGGCTGTTTATTTGGCAAACATAAATTATGTCCTAAATTGAGTCCTAAGAAAACTGTTGAAGGTTCTATAGGTGGCATATTTGGAGCAATTATACTAGTTTGCTTACTAGCTTTTTATTTTGAATTAAAGCCTTTATGGTTTTTTGTTATCCTCGCTTTAACAGGTTCAATTGTAGCCCAAATTGGGGACTTAACTGCATCTAAAATTAAAAGAATTACAGGTATAAAGGATTTTGGCTTTATAATGCCTGGACATGGAGGCATTTTAGATAGATTTGATAGTATACTGTTTGTAGCTACATATGTTTACTATATTTTAAAAATTTTTAACTATTAGATTGGATGGTGAGATATGTTAACTTTAGTATCTTCCATATTTGTATTTTTCATGGTAATACTATTCCATGAGTTTGGTCATTTTATTGTAGCAAAAGCTGCTGGCATAAAGGTTAAAGAGTTTTCTATAGGTATGGGCCCAAGGCTTTTCCAAAGGAAAAAAGGTGAGACGAAATACTCTATTAGAATTCTTCCCGTTGGCGGATATTGCAGCATGGAAGGAGAGGATGAAAAGTCAGACGATCCTAGAAGTTTTAACAATGCTCCAACATTATCTAAAATTGCAGTAGTAGTTGCAGGTTCAATAATGAACTTAATACTGGCTTTAATAGTTCTATCTATTGTATCTTATAATGTAGGTGTACCTACAACTACAGTAGAGGAAGTTGTTGCCGATTCCCCTGCTGAAGAAGCAGGTATAAAAAGTGGAGATGTTATTTTAAATATTAATGATGTAGATATTGATAGTTGGCAAGATATATTAAATGAAGTTGGTAACTCTAAGCCAGAAGAAATGATGCATGTGAAAGTTTTAAGGGAGAATAAAATTATTGAATTCAATCTAAAACCAACTATAAGTGAAGACAACAGGGTTATTATTGGTATAGCCCCAGTAATAGACAGATCTATAAAATCATCTATTATAGGCGGTATCAAAGAAACTGGTGCTATGCTCAAAATAATGTTTAATTTCATACAGACTATTTTTAAAGGTGGAGTAAGTGCTAGGGATCTATCTGGTCCTGTTGGGATAATATATTCTATTGGTGAAGCAGCAAAATACGGCTTAGTTAACCTGTTATACTTAATGGGTTTTATCAGTGTGAATTTAGGTGTATTTAACTTATTACCCATTCCAGCTTTAGATGGAAGCAGGATCGTATTTTTAATTATAGAGCTTATAAGGGGTAAGCCCATAGATCCAGAGAAGGAAGGTTATGTTCACTTTGTTGGCTTTATTTTATTGATGCTACTAATGATAACTGTAACATACTTTGATATTAATAGATTCAACATATTTGGAAGGTGATTTTATGCATAGAAAGAAAACTAGGAGAATTATGGTAGGAAATGTACCAGTAGGAGGAGATAGTCCTATTACTGTACAATCCATGACAAATACAATAACAAAAGACATCCCATCTACAGTAAAGCAGATAAAGGAACTTGAAAAAGAAGGTTGTCATATTATTAGAGCTGCTATAACCGATTTTGATGATGCAAAGGCAATAGGAGAAATCAAAAAGTATATAAGTATACCTTTTATTGCAGACATACAATTTGACTATAAACTAGCCATTGCAGCAGTTGAAAATGGGGCAGATTGTTTGAGGATAAATCCTGGAAATATAGGCTCTTTACAAAAAGTCAAAGAAATAGTTAAGTGTTGTAAAGAAAGAGGAGTTCCTATAAGAGTAGGTGTTAATTCTGGCTCTATTAAAAAGGAATTTTTGGAAAAATATAATGGAGTAAATGCTGATTCCATAGTTTATAGTGCTTTAGAGCAAATAAGATTACTAGAAGATATGGATTTCTATGATATTAAAGTTTCTTTAAAGGCTAGTGATGTTTCCCTTACAATAGAAGCTTACGAAAAGATGGCAGAAATGACAGATTATCCTCTCCATCTAGGAGTAACAGAGGCAGGACCTAAATTAAGGGGTACCATTAAGTCTGCTATAGGAATTGGAACTCTCTTATCTAAAGGTATAGGAGATACTATTAGGGTATCTTTAACTGGTAATCCAATAGAGGAAGTAAGGGTTGGAAGAGAAATTTTAAGAGCTCTTGGCTTGTTAAAAGAAGGAATAGATATAATATCATGTCCTACTTGTGGCAGAACTAAAATAAAGCTTATAGAGCTAGTAGAAGAAGCAGAAAAACGATTAAAAAATATAAAAAAGCCGCTAAAAGTTGCCATTATGGGCTGTCCAGTTAATGGACCTGGAGAAGCAAGGGAAGCAGATATTGGTATTGCTGGAGGAAATGGAGTAGGTATAATATTTAAAAAAGGTAAAGTTGTAAAGAAGGTTAAAGAAGAATATTTAATGGATGAGTTGGTTAAAGAGATAAGCAATCTATAACAGTAGTGAGGTTTGATTGTATGTTAGAAGTAAAAGATGTTGTTATTAGGCTTTTACTATCTATACTTCTATCGAGTATTATTGGATTAGATAGGGAGAGTATCAACAAACCGGCAGGCTTGAGGACCCATGTATTGGTTTCCTTAGCTTCCACTTTGATAATGCTATTGTCCTTATATTTAGCTGGTATAAACAATGGGTATTATTCAGATAGATTGGCATCGGAAGTAATAAGTGGAGTAGGCTTTTTAGGAGCAGGAACTATATTGAGAAGGGATAGAGGGATAGTGACTGGCTTGACTACTGCTGCAAGTTTGTGGGCAGTTGCAGCAATAGGCTTGGCAGTTGGAGCTGGCTTTTATTTAGGTGCTACTTTAGCTACTGGCTTAGTAATTATTACTTTAATATTATTCCAAAAACTTAATATTAGGCTGCCAAATAGAAGAAGCAGGCATATAGTCAATATAAAAATATTATCTGTTGACAAGCCAGGACAAATAGGTAAGATTGGCCAAGTGTTAGGAAGGTTTAATGCCAATATATTAAATATAAATATTGAGCATACTGAAAATGGATTAATAGCCATAAATACGGAAGTGGGCTTACAAAGCTCTAATTCAATAATAGAAATAGTTAATAATCTTGCCAACGTAGAAGGGGTTGTAGAAGTCTTCCAATATAACTAAGGAGGCTAGGATAAAATAATGAATGTATCTGGTAGGCCTTTAAGAGAAATTTTTAATAAAAACCATATTTCTATTGACTCTTCTGTTGATAATGTATATGTAGATAAAGTATTGTTAAATAGGCAGAAACATATGCTTAAAATATTCCTTACTTCAAAAGAACTAATATGGGAGAAGGAATTGGAAAAGCTAAAAAAACTTTTCCAGGACAAGTTTTCTTACTTAAAAGTGGAACTAAGTATTAGATATGATATTGCAGAAAAGCCTGAAAAATTTATGAAAAAGTATTGGAATAATATACTATTCCATATTGAAAAAAATATACCTTCTAGCAAATGTTGGCTTGAAGACCTTAAATATGACTTTAAAAAAAACACCCTTATTATATACTCTAGTTCTCAAGGGACTACCTATGCTTTAAAAAGTAATAAAATAGACTTAATAATAAAAGAAAAAGTTAAGAAAGAATTAAATCTAAACTGGGATATAACAATAGACGATTCAAAAGTAAAGGATAATGGTGACGGCTTTATAGAGAAAAAAGAGACGGAAGAAAAAGAAATGTCTGTAGAGCTTTTAACTAGTATTGGAAAAGAAAATAAAACTGCCATTAAAGACTCTCCAGTACCAAAAGAGGATTACATTTTTGGAAAGAAAATTGATGAGGAAGCAATTAAGATAAGTGAGCTCACCACTGATGCTAATTCTGTTGTTATTTCTGGAGAAGTCTTCTCGTTAGAATTTAAAGATATAAAAGGAAATAGGAAGCTGGCCACATTAAATATAACTGATTTGAGTGACTCTATTACAGCTAAAGTTTTTTTAAATGAAAAGCAATATGATGAATTTAGTGTAAATATTCATAATGGCTCCTATGTAAAAGTGGAAGGTAACTTACAATATGACAATTTCATGAGATGTACAGTCTTAATGATAAAGTCTCTAAATCTATTAGGTAAAAAGGAAAGGATGGATACTGCAAAAGAAAAGAGAGTTGAATTACATTTACACACTCAAATGAGTGCAATGGATGGTGTAACTAGTTTTAATAAGCTTTGTGAAAGGGCTAAAAAATGGGGACATAAGGCTATTGCCATTACAGACCATGGAGTAGTTCAAGGTTTTCCTGAAGCTATGGAGGCAGCAAAAAAATATGGCATTAAAGTAATTTATGGTGTTGAAGGTTATTTAGTTAATGATAAAAAACCTATATTGACTAACTGTGACAAAGAAAAGGAATATAATGAATTTGTAGTTTTTGATATAGAAACTACCGGCCTTTCTCCTGTTAATGATATGATAACGGAAATCGGTGCAGTAAAAATTGTAAATGGCCAAATTGTTGAAGAATTTAATCAGCTTGTTAATCCAGAAAGGGATATTCCAGAAAATATAGTAAAATTAACCGGCATAACTAATGAAATGGTAAAAGATATGCCAACAATTGACAAGGTTTTACCAAAATTTAAAGAGTTTATTAAGGATTCAATATTGGTTGCCCATAATGCATCTTTTGATGTAGGTTTTATTAGGGAACAATTTAGAAGAATAGGAGAAGTATTGGAAAATCCTGTATTAGATACATTAGAACTATCTAGGAATTTACTTCCTCAGTTAAAAAGCCACAGGCTAAATATTATTGCAAAATATTTAAATGTTAGTTTAGAAAATCACCATAGAGCAGTAGATGATGCTAAAGCTACAGCAGAAATTTTTATTAAATTTTTAGAGTTACTAAAAAGTAGAGGAATAAGCGATATTACAAAAGTGAATGATATTGTTCTAGATAAAAATGATTTTAAAGGAGAATCTTACCATATAATTATTCTAGTAAAAAATTTAGTTGGATTAAAAAATCTATACAAATTAATATCTGAATCCCATCTAAAATATTTTTATAAAAGACCAAGAATTCCAAAGTCTTTATTAAGTGCACATAGAGAAGGGCTTATTATAGGAAGTGCTTGTGAGGCTGGCGAATTGTATAGGGCAATATTAAGAAATAAAGATGCTAATGAGATTAATAATATAGTGGAATTTTACGATTATTTGGAAATCCAACCTATAGGTAATAATATGCATCTAGTTAGGGAAGGCTTAGTAGAAGGAGAAGAAGAGCTTAAAAATATAAATAGGAAAATCGTTGAATTGGGTGAAAAGTTTAATAAACCTGTAGTTGCAACTGGTGATGTACATTTTTTGGAGCCTGAAGATGAAATCTATAGAAGGATTTTAATGCATGGTCAAGGTTTTTCAGATGCAGAAATACAGCCACCACTATATTTTAAGACTACAGATGAGATGCTGGAAGAATTTGAATACTTAGGTAAAGAAAAGGCAGAAGAAGTGGTAGTCAAGAATACAAACCTAATAGCAGATATGGTAGAAGATATACTTCCTATACCAGAAGGAACTTATCCACCAGTAATAGAAGGAGCAGAAGAAGAACTTAGAAGAATTACTTATAACAGGGCTATTGAAATTTATGGAGAGCCTTTACCCAAAATAGTTAAGGATAGATTAGATAAAGAGCTAAACTCAATTATAAAAAATGGGTATGCAGTAATGTATATTATTGCACAAAAATTAGTTGCCAAGTCTTTGTCAGATGGCTATTTAGTTGGTTCTAGAGGTTCTGTTGGCTCTTCTTTTGTTGCTACTATGAGTGGTATTACAGAAGTAAATCCACTGGTTCCCCATTATGTTTGTCCAAATTGTAAATATAGTGAGTTTATAGAAGATGGTTCAGTAGGTTCAGGGGTAGATTTGCCAGATAAGGACTGTCCAAAATGTAATACAAGACTAAATAAAGATGGTCATGATATTCCGTTTGAAGTGTTTTTAGGGTTTGAGGGAGACAAGGAACCTGATATAGATTTAAATTTTGCTGGAGAATATCAACCTAAGGCTCATAAATATACAGAGGAGCTATTTGGAGAAGGTTACGTATATAGAGCTGGAACAATAGGTACTATTGCAGAAAAAACTGCCTACGGCTTTGTTAAAAAGTATTTTGAGGACAAAGGTAAAAATCCTCATCCAGCAGAAATAGAAAGACTAGTTAATGGCTTAACAGGTGTTAAGCGTACATCTGGCCAACATCCAGGTGGAGTAATGATAGTTCCAAAAAACAAAGAAATTTATGATTTTACTCCTATACAATATCCGGCTGATGACAAGACTGCTGGGGTAATAACTACACATTTTGATTATCATGCAATTAGTGGAAGGATACTAAAATTAGATATATTAGGCCATGATGTGCCTACTATTATTAGAATGTTAGAGGACATTACAGGTGTAGACCCAAGAAGTATTCCCCTTGATGATAAAGAAACTATAAAAATTTTTACTAGTTCTGAGCCACTAAATATAAAAGATAAAGATTTCCAACTAAATATAGGAACTTTAGGTATACCTGAATTTGGAACTAGATTTGTAAGACAGATGCTTTTAGATACTAAACCTACCACTTTTGCAGAGTTGGTTCGAATAAGTGGCCTTTCCCATGGAACCGATGTGTGGATAAATAATGCTCAAGATCTTGTTAGGAGTGGAAAAGCACAATTAAGTGAAGTTATATCAACTAGGGATGACATAATGCTATTTCTAATATATGCTGGCCTTGATAAAAAGAGGGCCTTTAAAATAATGGAAAGAGTAAGGAAAGGCAAGGGCTTAACTGAAGAGGATATAGAATACATGCAACAATTCGATCTACCAGCTTGGTATATAGACTCATGTCAAAAAATTAAGTATATGTTCCCAAAAGCCCATGCTGTAGCTTATGTGATGATGTCCTTTAGAATAGCATATTTTAAAGTTCATTATCCCGAAGCTTTCTACGCAACCTATTTTACAACTAAGGCAGAAGATTTTGATGCACATTTGGTTACAAAGGGCAAACAAGCGGTAGATGATAAGGTAAAAGAGCTAAATAGTTTAGGAAATGACATGACTGCAAAGGAAAAAAACCTACTTACTGTACTGGAAGTAGTTCAGGAAATGTTCGCAAGAGGATATGCTTTTGAGAAAGTAGATTTATATAAGTCGGATAGTGACAAATTTTTAATTGGAGAAAAAGGCATTATACCACCTTTAAAATGCTTGGAAGGTGTGGGAGAAACTGCTGCCAGGAATATAGTGAGAGAACGAGAAAGGCAGAAGTTTATTTCCATAGAGGATTTGGTAAATAGGACTAAAATAAGTAAGACTGTAGTTGAAGCTTTAAGGGAACATGGCTGCTTAAATGAGTTGCCAGAAACTAATCAGATTAGCCTTTTTAATATTTGATTTTTTTAGCCTATATGGTATAATATGTACAGAAGGAAGGCGAAATATTAGAAAGCAAGCAAGAGTGGGCTTATCCCACTCTTATTTATTTAATGGGACTAAGTATAAAAGTATATTTAGATTTGGTATTACAAAAACTAGGTATAATCTATAGGAGGTGATATTGTGAGTACTAAAAAAATATTAAAAACTATAAAAGGACAGTGTGAGCCAATTATAGAAGATTTAGGTTACGAATTAGTTGACTTAGAATTTATAAAGGAAAATGGTAATAGGATTTTAAGGTTTTACATATGGAAACCAGAAGGTATAACTATAGATGATTGCCAATACATTAGTGAGATTGTAGGTGAAAAACTAGATGAAATAGATGTAATACAGGAAAGTTACTATTTAGAGGTTTCTTCACCTGGTTTGGATAGGCCTTTAAAGACAGATAAAGATTTAAAAAGAAATTTAGGAAAAGATATAGAAGTAAGCTTATACAAAAATTTAGATGGAAAGAAAAAAATAGTAGGAGAGTTGGTTGATTTTAATGATGACAAGATTGTAGTAAAAGAAGAAAATTCCAAATTAATAGAAATAGAAAGACAACTAATTTCTAAGATTGTGTTAGCTGTAAAATTTTAAGGGAGGTTATTTTAATGAATTCAGAGTTTATAGAGGCCCTTGAAGAAATAGAAAAAACTAAGGGGATTGCTAAGGATACAATTTTAGACGCATTAGAAGCCGCATTAATTTCTAGCTACAAGAAGAATTTCGGTACAGCACAGAATGTGGAGGTAGATATAAATAGAGATAGTGGTGAAATAAAAGTATTTGCAAAAAAAACTGTGGTTGAGGAGGTAGCCAATTCTTCACTAGAGATAAGCTTAGAAGAAGCAAAAAAACTCGATGACAAATATGAATTAGGGGATATTGTGTTATTGGAAGTAACTCCAAAGAATTTTGGTAGAATTGCTGCACAAACTGCTAAGCAAGTAGTTATCCAAAGAATTAAGGATGCTGAAAGAGAAGTTATTTACAATGAGTTTGTAAATAGAGAAAACGAGATAATAACAGGCATGGTCCAAAGAACTAGTAAAAGCAATGTTTTTATTGATTTAGGAAAAACCGAAGGTATATTACCTCCCGCAGAACAGATAGAAGGAGAGATATATAAGCAAGGAGATAGACTGAAATTATACGTACTTGAAGTAAAGAAGACTACAAAGGGCCCTCAGATAATTCTTTCTAGATCTCATCCAGGATTGATAAAAAGGTTATTTGAATTAGAAGTGCCTGAAATACAAGAAGGTATAGTAGAAATATATGCAATAGCACGAGAAGCAGGCTCAAGGACTAAAATTGCTGTTTATTCAAAAGATCCTAATGTGGAACCTGTAGGTGCATGTGTAGGTTTAAAGGGAAGTAGAGTAAAGGCAATAGTTGATGAATTAAATGGAGAAAAAATCGATATAGTTGTATGGAGTAAAGATATTAAAGAATTTATAGCAAATAGTTTAAGCCCTTCAAGCGTTATAGATGTAGAAATTGATGAGAAGAATAAGTCAGCACTAGTAGTTGTACCAGATCACCAGCTTTCTCTAGCAATAGGAAAGGAAGGTCAAAATGCTCGACTAGCTGCTAAATTGACTAGCTGGAAAATAGATATTAAAAGTGAAAGTCAGTACCAAGAAATGTTAAAGGATCAAGATTTAGAAGCTGAATAATGGGGGTGATAATTAGTGAAAAAAAGAAAAATTCCTTTAAGAAAGTGTGTGGCATGTGGCGAAAACAAGCCAAAAAAGGAATTGATTAGAGTAGTAAGAAATCCAGAAGGTATAGTAGAAGTAGACTTAACTGGCAAAAAGAATGGAAGAGGAGCGTATATTTGTTCAAGTTTAGAATGCTTAAACAAGGTGCAAAAAAATAGAAATCTTCCTAAAGCATTAAAAACGGATATTCCAGCTGAAATATTTGAGGAATTAGTGACTGTAATAGAGGCTAATAAGGCTTCTGAATGATTATGGCTAAAAACATTAGGGGGTGCATATATTGGCAAAGATTAGGATATATGAATTAGCAAAAGAACTAAGAATGTCCAGTAAAGAGCTTATTGCTAAGATGAAAGATTTAGATTTGAATGTTAGTAGTCACATGAGCTCACTAGAGGAAGAAGAAGCGGAGATGATTAGAGAATTAATAGAGGAAGAGAAAAGAATAAAAAAATCTAGCCAGCGTTCGAATAATAAATCTAAAAAGAATGGAAGCAAGAAGAAGGATAAAAAAAGCAAGAAACATAATAGCAATATGGATATGAACCATAAGAAACAGCCTGACGATAATGTAGAAGTAGATGTAAAAACTATTGAAATAGGAGACACTATTATAGTTAAAGAGTTTGCTGAAAATATAGGTGTAAGTCCTACAGAATTGATTACTAAGCTGATTGGCTTAGGTGTTATGGCTGGAATAAATGATTCAATTGATTTTGATGTAGCTTCATTAATTGGAGAAGAGTTCGGTTATGAAGTTATAAAGAAAGCTACTGATGCTTCAGAGGATGAGTTGAAATTAGATTTTGAAGATAAGCCTGAGGATTTAAAGCCAAGAGCACCTGTAGTTACTGTAATGGGGCATGTGGATCACGGAAAGACTTCCTTGCTGGATGCAATTAGGAAAACTGCAGTTACTAAGAAAGAAGCAGGAGGTATAACCCAACATATAGGGGCATCTATAGTAAAAGTTAATGGAAATATAATCACATTTTTAGATACACCTGGCCATGAGGCATTTACATCAATGAGAGCAAGAGGAGCTCAAGTGACAGATATAGCAGTATTAGTCGTAGCAGCTGATGATGGAGTTATGCCACAGACAATAGAGGCTATTAATCACGCCAAAGCAGCTAATGTTCCAATAATAGTAGCAATAAACAAAATGGACAAACCAACAGCAAATCCTGATAGGGTTAAGCAAGAATTAACTGAACATGGTTTAGTTCCGGAAGAATGGGGCGGAGATACTATAACTGTACCAGTTTCTGCTTTAAAGAAAGAAGGTTTAGATGAACTGTTAGAAATGATTTTACTTGTAGCAGAAATGCAAGAACTTAAGGCTAATCCAGATAGGCCGGCAATAGGAACTGTTATTGAAGCACAATTAGATAAAAATAGGGGCCCTGTTGCAACTGTAATCATACAAAAAGGAACTTTAAATGTAGGGGATGCAGTAATTTGTGGGGTTACTAGCGGAAAGATAAGGGCCATGTTTGATGATAAAGGAAAAAGGATAAAAAGTGCCGGACCATCTATTCCAGTGGCAATTTTAGGCTTATCTGAGGTACCTGAAGCAGGAGATAAATTATATGTGGTTCAAGATGAAAAAACAGCTAGAGCCTATGCTGAGAAAAAGAAAGAAGAAATTAGAGAAAAACAATTAAAAGCTACACAGAAGGTTTCTTTAGATGGTTTATTCGAAAAAATACAAGCTGGAGAGATGAAAGAATTAAATGTAATCGTAAAATCAGATACTAGAGGAACAATTGATGCAATTAAGAAATCCCTAGAAAAGATTGGAACTGAAACTGAAGAAGTTAAGGTAAGCGTGATCCATGATGGTGTTGGGGGTATTACTGAAAGTGATGTTATGTTAGCTTCTGCCTCTAATGCGCTGATAATAGGCTTTAATGTAAGGCCAACTTTAAGTGCAATGGAACTAGCAAAAGTTGAAAAAGTAGATATAAGAACTTACAGAATTATATATGATGCTATTGATGATATTAAAGCAGCTATAAAGGGTATGTTAGAGCCAGAATATGTAGAAGAAGTAATTGGTAGAGCAGAAGTTAGAGCTACTTTCAAAGTTCCTAATGTAGGTACTGTGGCAGGAATTTACGTACAGCAAGGAAAAATACTTAGAAATGCCAGTGTACGCTTGTTAAGGAATGATACTGTAGTATATGAAGGTGAAATTGCATCATTAAAAAGGTTTAAAGATGATGTACGTGAGGTATTAGCAGGATATGAAGGTGGATTAGGCTTACAGAATTTCAATGATATCAAAGAAGGGGATGTTATAGAAGCATATATTATGAAAGAAGTAAAGTAGAGGTGTGACCTATGAATAAAAGAAGGATAAATAGGATATCTGAGGAAATAAAGAAAGTGGTTTCAGAATTGTTGACAAGAGACATAAAAGATCCAAGAATAAGTTCTATGACTAGTGTTGTTAAGGTAGAAGTTACTAATGATTTAAGTTATGCTTTTATATACGTTAGTGTATTAGGAAAGGAAGAAGAAAAAGAAAATACAATTAAAGGTTTGCAAAGTGCCAAGGGATATATAAGAAGAGAAATTGGCCGTAGAATAGATTTAAGATTAGTTCCAGAACTAATCTTTCGCTTAGATGAATCTATAGAACATGGTTTGCACATATCTCAATTGATTGACAAAGTTATAAGAGAAGATAGAGAAAAAAGAGGAGATGACAATGAATAGCCATTTGGATTCATTAATGGATCAGGCTGTTGAATTAATAAAGAAAGCTGAAAATGTATATATCTGCTCCCATGTGCAGCCTGATGGAGATAATATAGGTTCAACTTTAGCACTATATATGGCAATAGAAAAAATAAAGGAAAATGTTAATGTTATAAAAGTAGATGAAATTCCATCAGATTTCTTTTTCCTCCCTAATATACAAGTATATAAGGAATATACTACAGCTGAGTCTGTAGATCTATTTATATCCTTAGATAGTAGCGATATTGAAAGATTAGGAGCAGGAAAAGAATTATTAAAAAAGGCAAATAAAGTTATCAATATAGATCATCATGCGACAAATGACAACTTTGGGGATGTAAATATAGTATTGCCAACAGCAAGTGCTACAGGTGAAATTGTTTATAAATTTATTAAGCATATGGGTGTAGAAATTGATAAAGATATAGCTACTTGCTTATATACCGCCATTAGTATGGACACTGGTAGATTTATGTATAGTAATACTAGCTATGAAACCCATTTAATTGCATCAGAACTTTTGAAAGTAGGGATAGATTTAAACAGTATAAATATTCATCTTTATCAAAATAGAAGCATAGAAAGAACAAAGTTATTTTTAGAAGCCTTATACAACATGGAATTTCATTTAGATGGTAAAATTGGGCTAGTTGTTGTAACTCAAGAGATGTTAGCTAAAAATAATGCTAAATTGGAAGATACAGAGGGGATAGTATCTTTCATACGGGATACTGGTCCTGTTGAAGTGGCATGTTTATTAAAAGAGATAGCAGAAAAGGAAGTAAAGGTTAGTTTAAGAAGTAAACAGCATGTAGATGTGTCTAAAATAGCTCTCCATTTTGGAGGAGGAGGTCATATAAGGGCTGCTGGTTGTACAATTTATGATACTATCGATAATGCAAAAAAGCTTGTATTAGACCAGATATATAAAAGTTTTAGGTGATTTTATGAATGGTGTAATAAATGTGTTTAAACCTAAAGGCATTACCTCTCATGATGTAATTAAAGTGTTAAGAAAAAAGCTAGGAATAAAAAAAGTAGGCCATACGGGAACATTAGATCCTGGTGCAGCAGGAGTGCTGCCTGTATGTATAGGAAAAGGCACACGTATTAGCGAATATCTGCTAGATGCGAACAAGGAATATATTGCAGAATTGACCTTGGGAATAGCAACTGACACTCAGGATATAGAGGGGAAGGTAATCAATTATTCAAATAAGCAAGTGACTGATGAGGAAATATATAAAGCCTTTGCTAATTTTAAAGGGCAAATTCAACAAATTCCCCCCATGTATTCAGCAGTAAAGGTCAAAGGAAAAAAGTTATATGAACTGGCTAGAAAGGGACAAAATGTTGAAAGGAAGTCTAGGGAAGTATATATATATGATTTAAATATTAAAAAGATATATGATAACAAGGTCGTATTCTATGTTAAATGCTCAAAAGGCACCTATATTAGAACTTTATGTGATGATATAGGAAAGTTTTTAGGTACTTTTGGATATATGTCTTATCTAATAAGGGTTGGAGTAGGAGAATTTAAAATATCTGATAGTATAAGTCTAGATTATATCAAAAAATTAGATATAGAAGAGCTAAAAAAATTTATACTTCCTTTAGACAAAGCCCTTTTTCACTTAAAGTCTTTTACAGTTGATGAAAGATACTATAAAAAATTAATTAATGGAAATATTATAACTTATTCTTATTCAAAGGCTTTGGAAGACTTAATAGATGAGCCTTTAAAGATTTATTGTAAAAGTTTATTTATAGGAGTAGGTAAATTAATCAAAAGTAATAACACCATTAATTTAAAAATGGACAAAGTACTCATATAAGGTGGTAATAATGGAAACAATCGATTTGAATAGATCTAAAATAGAACTTAGTGGCACTGCAGTTGCTTTAGGAAACTTTGATGGCGTCCATATTGGCCATCAACAACTGATAGAAAGCAACATAAAAGAAGCAAAGATTAGAAAATTACGATCAGCTATTTTAATCTTTAGAAATCATACAAAAGAGCTATTAGCAAAAAACAATGACCCTAAAATACAACTGTTAACAAGTTTTGAACAAAAAATAGAGATACTCAAAAATTTTAGCTTAGATGCTGTATATATAATTGACTTTGATGAGGATTTAATGAAGCTTTCTCCAGAAGAATTTATTACTAATATATTGTTAAAAAAACTTAAGGCTAAACTTGTTACCGTAGGCTTTAATTATAGGTTTGGCTATAAAGCAGCAGGAGATAGTGACTTATTAAAAAAAGTAGGTTTAGATAAAGGAATTGAGGTAAATGTTATACCACCTGTTTATATAGAGGGACAAATCATTAGCAGTACTGCTATTCGAAATTTTATAAAAGCTGGTAATATAAAGAAAGCAAATAAATTTCTAGGAAGGAATTTCACCATAATAGGCTCTGTCATTAAAGGGAAAAATAGAGGTAGGAAGCTAGGATTTCCAACAGCAAACATAAAATTAAGTGATAATTATGTCATACCTAAAGAAGGTGTATATGTAACCAATACTTTTATAAATGGTAAAAAGTTTAATAGTTTAACTAATATAGGATATAATCCAACCTTTAATGAAAAGGAATTAAAGATAGAAACTTATATTTTAGATTTTGCTGGTAATTTATATGGCAAAACTTTAGAAATAGAATTTTTAGATTTTATTAGGGATGATATAAAGTTCAACTCAGTCCAAGAATTAATATCTCAGATTGAAAAAGATGTAAAATATATAAAAACTCATTATTAATTTAAATATTTACAATTAAAAAAATATGTGTTAAGATATTCTAGAGATATATGCCTTAGCTATGTTTAGCGCTTCCTCGGCGCTTTACTTAGCTAATGGCAAATAGATAAATTTTGAGGAGGTATTATATGTCACTTACAAAGGAGCAAAAGGAAAAAATTATAGAAGAGTACAAACTACACGATAATGATACTGGTTCACCAGAAGTACAAATTGCCATTTTAACTCACAGAATAAATGCTTTAACAGAACATCTTAAAAATCATAAAAAAGACCACCATTCAAGAAGAGGTTTATTTAAGATGATTGGTCAAAGAAGAGGATTGTTAAGGTATTTAGAAAAGAAAGATATTAATAGATATCGTGAACTAATTGAAAAGTTAGGCATTAGAGGATAAAAGAACGGGGGCAATAGAGCCCCTTTATTCATTATAATATAATTTATATTAGATATAGATTTATTATTAAATTATAGGATATAATAACATTATTAGAAGGAGGGTTGAATATGGAGAAGCAATTCCGTTATAATTTAGCAGGCACAGAATTAATAGTAACTATAGGCAAAGTTGCTGAGCAAGCTAATGGAGCTTGTTTATTACAATATGGTGATACTGTTGTATTAGTTACTGCTTGCGCTTCGAAAGAACCAAGGGAAGGTATAGATTTCTTTCCATTAAGTGTTGATTTTGAAGAAAAATTGTATGCAGTAGGAAAAATTCCGGGAGGCTTTATCAAAAGAGAAGGTAAGCCAAGTGATAAAGCAATATTAACAGCTAGGTTAATTGATAGACCTATTAGACCTTTATTTCCTGAAGGCTATAGAAATGACGTTCAAGTAATAGTAACTGTGCTATCTGTTGATCAAGATCATACTCCTGACATTTTAGGCATGATCGGCTCTTCCATAGCATTATCAATTTCAGATATTCCTTTTCAAGGTCCTACCGGAGCAGTATCCGTTGGGTTAGTAGATGGTGAGTTTGTTATCAATCCAAATGCAAAAGAAAGAGAAAAATCAGATCTAAGCCTTACTGTTTCAGGAACCAAGGATGCAATAATGATGGTTGAGGCAGGTGCAAATGAAGTACCAGAGAATGTAATATTAGATGCAATAATGTTAGCCCATGAAGAAATCAAAAAATTATGTGAATTTATTGAAGAAATACAAGCAGAAGTAGGTAAGGAAAAGCAGACATTTGAAGTATTCATGACAGATGAAGAAATTGCTAAGGAAGTAGAAGAGTATGTTAAGGATAGCCTAATCGATGCTATAAGAACCGAGGACAAAACTGAAAGAGAAGAAAATATAGATAAGGTGATGAATGAGACAATTGAGTATTTCTTAGAAAAATATCCTGATAATGAGAAGGATATTAGCGAAACTCTAAACAAACTGTTAAAAGAAGAAATGAGAAGTCTCATATTGGAAGAAGGAATAAGACCTGATAATAGAAAACCCGATGAGATAAGACCTATATCTTGCGAAGTAGGTTTACTTCCAAGGGCTCATGGTTCTGGTTTATTTACAAGAGGGCAAACACAAGTATTGACAGTTGCAACCTTAGGTGCTAAAAGTGATGTTCAGATAATCGATGGAATTGGAGACGAAGAAATGAAAAGGTATATGCACCATTATAATTTCCCACCTTATAGCGTTGGAGAAACTAGGGTAATAAGAGGTCCAGGCAGAAGGGAAATTGGTCATGGTGCTTTAGCTGAAAGAGCATTAGAACCTGTTATTCCTTCGGAAGATGAATTCCCTTATACTATAAGATTAGTATCAGAAGTGTTAAGTTCTAATGGCTCAACATCTCAAGCTAGTGTTTGTGGTAGTACTTTGGCACTATTAGATGCAGGAGTTCCAATAAAGAAATCTGTGGCAGGAATAGCTATGGGTTTAATAAAGTCTGATGATAAAGTGGTTATACTATCAGATATCCAAGGAATGGAAGACCATTTTGGCGATATGGACTTTAAGGTTGCTGGTACAAGAGATGGAATAACAGCTTTACAGATGGACATAAAAATACCTGGTATAGATAGAGAAATTTTAAAAGAAGCTTTAGAAAAAGCTAAACAGGGTAGACTATATATATTAGATAAGATGGATGAAACAATTTCTAAACCAAGAGAGCATCTATCTCCTTATGCACCTAGGATATTTAAGATGAAGGTAGATCCAGATAAAATAAGGGATATTATAGGGCCAGGAGGCAAGATGATCAACAAGATTATAGATGAAACTAACGTAAAAATTGACATTGACAACGATGGAAAAATATTGATTGCAGCAGAAGATAGGGAAAAAGGACAAAGAGCAATTGATTTAATAAACACTATTACTAAAGATGTAGAAGTTGGAGATATTTATACAGGAAAAGTAGCAAGAATAGCGCCCTTTGGAGCCTTTGTAGAACTATTTAATGGAAAAGAAGGCTTGCTCCATATTTCAAATATTTCTCACGAAAGGATTGAAAAAGTGGAAGATGTGTTATCTATTGGAGATGAAGTTTTAGTCAAAGTAATAGATGTAGATATTCATGGTAGGATTAATTTATCAAGAAAGGCAGTACTACCTAAGGAAACTAAGCCTGTAAGGAAAGCGAGAAATACAAAAAATAATACAAAATAAAGCCACATGAACCACAAATAGGTTCATGTTTTTTAATTTATAATTTAATAAATATATTTCTATCCTTCTGAATATAATGTTTTAGGAGAAAATTTGGAGGGATAGATATGAGATTGATTATAGTTGATAAAAAAATATTGTATATTTTACTTGCGGTAATTGTTGCTATAATTGTGGTTTCTCTTGTTATTAGCTTTTATAATAGAGCTGAAGAGACTTTCAATATGGATGTATATTATAAAGGAAATGTAGATGATAAAATTATTGCTTTTGCCTGTAATATAGACTGGGGCAACGAATTTATTCAACCAATGTTAGACATATTTAATGAACATGATATTAAAATAACTTTTTTTGTTACTGGCAGATGGGCTAAAGAAAATCCAGAATTGCTAAAGACCATATATGCAGAAGGCCATGAAATAGGGAATCATGGCTATCAACACTTGGAATATGATAAGTTAAATTATGAAAAGAATAAAGAACAGATATTGACAGCCCATGATATAATTAAAGATGTATTGGGTACGGAAGCAAGATTTTTTGCTCCACCTGCTGGTGCATATAATGATAATACAGTAAAAGCTGCAAAAGATCTTGGATATGAGGTAATTATGTGGAGTATAGATACAATTGATTGGAGAGAAGATAGCACAAAGGATATAATAGTAAAAAGAGTAACAGAGAAATTACATAATGCGGCAATTGTACTTATGCATCCAACTGGGGAAACCGTAAAGGCTTTACCAGAAATGATTACATACATATTGGATAAGGGCTACAAAATTGGTACAATAAGTGATGTAGTAAAACAATAAGACAAGGAGGAAGTAATTAATTGTATTCAAGATATAGATTAAGCAATGGGACAAGGGTTGTAATGGAAAAAGTTCCTCATTTTAATTCAGTCTCTATAGGTGTTTTTATAAATACAGGCTCTATAAATGAAAACAAAGAAATAAACGGAATTTCACATTTCATAGAGCATATGCTCTTTAAGGGAACTAAAACAAGGACTGGAAAAGAAATAGCTGAATATATTGATAACATTGGAGGAGAGTTAAACGCTTTTACAGATACAGAATATACATGCTTTTATGTTAGAACACTGGACAAGCATATTGATAAAGCAATTGATATATTAGCCGATATTATAAATAATCCAATTTTTAAAGATGAAGACATAAAAAATGAAAAGAAGGTTATCTTTGAAGAAATTAAGATGTATATAGATTCTCCAGAGGATCTTGTATACGACATGTTATATGAAGTTATGTTCAAAGAAAATTCTCTCTCTTTGCCTATTATAGGAACTGTAGAAAGTGTTGGAAAGCTAAAAAGGGAAACTATAATCGATTATTTTAATAGATATTATATTCCTGAGAATATGGTCATATCAGTATGTGGAAATTTTAATTCTAAAGAAGTTCTAAATATGCTAGAAGAACATTTTTATAGGAAAAAGGATGAAAGTGTGTATAGAGAAAGCTTGCATAATATAAATGACAAACCTGTAGTTAAGCAAAACATTACGTGGAAGTACAAAGATATAGAACAGTTAAATTTTTGTTTAGGAATGGAAGGCATAAAAAGAGGAGACAAAGATATATATCCATTAACAATAGTTAACAATATACTAGGTGGCTGTGTTAGTTCAAAACTATTCCAAAAAATACGAGAAGAAAAGGGGTTAGTATATTCTATTTATTCTAACATAGACACATATAAAACTACTGGTGTCTTTTCAATATATGCTGCTTTAAGTTCAGAACATTTAATGCAAGTAATTAGATTGATTAAAGATGAGCTTGATAGTTTAAAAAAGTATTTAATAACAAAAGAAGAACTTAATAAATCCAAGGAAAAAATAAAAAGCAACTATATATTAGGCCTTGAAGATACTTTTAGTAGAATGCTCAATTTGGGAGAAGCCGAATTATTATTAGGGTGCCCTATTCCCCATCAAAAAATATTAGAAAGAATAGATAAGATAAGTTTAGATGATATAGAAAGGGTTATTCTAAAAGTATTTGATAAAAACAAATACAATATATCATATGTTGGAAAGATTAAAGATTATGACAGACTTAATGGGCAATTGAAAGAGGTACTATTTAATTAAGAAGATTATGAAAAACTTAATAAATATATAGAAAGGAGATACTATATGGAAAACAAAAAAAAGATAAAAATAAAATATGTAAGTGATGAAATTGAAAGATTAAGATATATTGATGGAAAAAGTGATTGGATAGACTTAAGGGCAGCAGAACATGTGGTAATGAAAAAAGGAGAATTCAGATTAATTTCTTTAGGTGTAGCAATGGAACTTCCAGAAGGTTATGAAGCACTAATAGTACCTAGAAGCAGTACCTACAAAAACTTTGGAATTATTCAAGCTAATCACTGTGGAGTTATTGATGAAAGCTATTGCGCTAATGAAGATGTTTGGAAGTTTCCGGCAATAGCCTTGCGAGATACAGAAATACATGTTAATGATAGAATTTGTCAGTTTCGAATCATAAAACATCAACCTGTAATTGAGTTTGAAGAAGTGGATGATTTAGGTAATGAACCACGAGGTGGCTTTGGCAGTACAGGTATTAAGTAAATACATTAGAAAATTAAAAAGGATTGAGTTTTGCACTAAGAAACTCAATCCTTTTTAATTTTGTTTCAAAAGCAGTTTATTGTTATCTATTAAATGATTAAATTTGGATAGTATATCATAACTAACCTTATCATAACTGATAAAACAAAAATAAATCATAAATCAAATAAAACTACAATACAATAATAAAAGAAAAATTACAAAATAAGGGGCGAATAAAATGCTTTTAAGTGAATTAGGAGGAAAAGAAATAGTAAATTTAAACAATGGTGAAAGATTGGGCATAATAGCAGATACTGATATTGTAGTTGATAAAAAAACAGGAAAAATAATATCCTTATTAATTCCAGATGGAAAACTTCAATTTAAACTATTTGGAAACAGCAGGGAAATGGAAATTCCTTGGCAAGCCATTAGAAAAATTGGTCAAGATATGATTATTATTGAATTAGAGTAAATATTAAGCCTGATTTAAAATCAGGCTTAATATTTTTTATAAATATGAGCATATTATAATTAGCACATTAAATATATTGGAGGTTATAGGGTGAGAAGAGAAAATAAGCAAGAGCAAAATCAAAATATGGATATTATTGATAATATAAACAAAGTGGGCGTGCCAAATGTACCTAATTTTGAAAACAATATACAGTTTATTACTATAGTAGGAGAAATAGAAGGGCATACCTCTTCTTCAACAGGAAAAAAGACTACAAAATATGAACACATTATACCTATGTTGATTGCAGCAGTACAAGATCCAAAAATTGAAGGTCTATTTATAATATTAAATACAGAAGGAGGAGATGTAGAAGCTGGACTTGCGTTAAGCGAAATGATTAATAGTATAGACAAACCAAAAGTTTCTTTAGTCCTTGGTGGAGGTCATAGTATAGGTGTACCTTTAGCTACAGCTACAGACTATTCATTTATAGTTCCTACTGCTGCTATGACTATCCATCCTATTAGAACAACTGGACTGGTTATAGGCGTTCCTCAAACTTTCAGATATTTTCAGAAAATGCAAAAGAGGATTAATGATTTCATACTGCGGACTTCTAATATTTCAGAAGAAACTCTTACTAAACTTATGTTTGCTACAGATGAATTGGCTAATGACATAGGAACAATACTTATTGGTAAAGAAGCTGTAGAATATGGCTTGATTGATGAAGTAGGTGGCTTTAGTCAGGCACTAAAAAAATTACATGAACTTATTAATGAAAGGAAAAATATTGAAAAATAAATTATAATATAATACCATGAAGACATAAAGGGGGATTTTTTTATTTTTCATATTATATCTATTTGATTATAAGGATATAATTTTTTTGATATAATAAGATTAATATTAAAAACATACATAGTAATATTTGAAAAATAAGAGGTGGTTTTGTTTGTCTAGGAAAAAAGTAAAGAGTAAAAAGAAGGGAAAAATTAAATACAATAGGGAAATATTAGGAGTTATAATTCTATTATTTGGTCTTTTTTCACTTATAAGTTTGTTTAGTAATAAAACAGGGCTTGTAGGAATTGTTCTAAGAAATACTTATTTTACATTAATGGGTTTTGGAGGTTATTTTTTTCCATTGGTAATCATAGGGACAAGCCTACTTTTTTTAATTGCTAAGTTTGAAGGTGACGACAAATTTAAAACTGCTTGTTTACTAATTTTATTTTTATGTTTATTAGTATTTTTAGATATTACATATATAAAAGAAAACAATTTTTCCAATAGAATTTTAATGTCTATACATTTAAGTAAGAAAGGTGTTGGCGGAGGAGTTGTTGGTTCTTTTATAGGTTACATATTATTAAAGTTATTTGGCTCAGTAGGTTCATATATATTAATTAGTTTTATTGCTTTAATAGCAGTCTTATTATTTACTGATGTAAAATTTACAGACTTGTTGGACAAAGTTAAAATTAAATTTAAATTTAAATCTAAGAAAAATGCTCCTTCAAAAGTAAGTAATAAAATAGATAATAAAAGAAATATACAAGCAAACAGTTTTATAGAAGATAGCAAACAAGAAGTAATTATCAAAGAATACAACTCCAAACCTAAAGGGAATCATAAAAACAAATTAAAAACTAATATTGTGATAACAGATAACAAAGCTTCTTTTTCAAATTTTAAATTTCCCTCTTTAGAACTTCTAGAAGACGTTGAAAAAAAGCAAACCTACGATTTTAAGAAAGAAGTTATTAATAATGCAAAAAAAATAGAAGAAACTATGAAAAACTTTGGGATTGATTCTAGAATAATCCAAATTGACAGAGGGCCAACTATAACGTGCTACGAACTTCAACCTGCTCCAGGTGTAAAAGTAAGTAGGATTGTAAATTTATCTAACGATTTGGCCTTAAGCTTAGCTGCTTCAGATATAAGGATTGTAGCGCCAATTCCAGGTAAGGCCGCTGTTGGTATAGAGGTACCTAACAAGGTTAAAGATGTGGTTACTTTAAAGGAGATTTTACAATCTGAAGAATATTTAAACTTGGATAGTAACATACCCTTAGCCTTGGGCAAGGATATAACAGGTAAAACAGTAATTTCGAGTATAGATAGGATGCCTCATTTACTCATAGCTGGTGCTACTGGTTCAGGAAAAAGCGTGTGTATTAATACAATTATTATGAGTATACTGTTTAAAGCCCATCCAGATGATGTAAAATTATTATTGATTGATCCAAAAGTAGTAGAGTTAAACATATATAATGGTATTCCTCACCTATTGATACCAGTAGTTACTGATCCCAAAAAAGCAGCCATGGCACTTGATTGGGCAGTTAAAGAAATGGAAAGAAGATATAAGTTGTTTGCTGATAATAATGTAAGAGATATTAAATCTTATAATAGAATGCTTGCAGATGAAGCAGGGGAAAAATTGCCCAATATTGTAATCATAATTGATGAGCTAGCTGATTTAATGATGGTGGCCGCAAAGGAGATAGAAGATTACATATGTAGATTAGCACAAATGGCTAGGGCTGCAGGTATGTATTTAATAATTGCTACTCAAAGACCTTCTGTAGATGTTATAACAGGAACCATAAAGGCTAATATTCCATCGAGAATATCCTTCGCTGTTTCATCACAGATAGACTCTAGAACTATTCTGGATATGAGTGGTGCAGAAAAACTACTTGGGAAAGGGGATATGCTATTTTTCCCCTCAAATCTTCCAAAGCCTGTTCGTGTACAGGGAGCCTTTGTAAGTGATGAGGAAGTTAAAAGGGTTGTAGACTTCTTGAAGTCTCAAAATACAGCAGAATATGATGATGAAGTTATGTCTACAATAGAGAATGAAGCAAATATGAATGATTTACATAGAGATGCTGACGAATTATTACCAGATGCTATTTCTTTAGTGGTTGATGAAGGACAGGCATCAATCTCACTACTACAAAGAAGGCTAAAAATAGGTTATGCGAGAGCTGCCAGAATTATAGATCAGATGGAGGAAAGAGGTATCGTAGGTGGATATGAAGGCAGTAAACCTAGAAAAGTTCTAATATCAAAAGAAGAATTAGATTCAATAGATAAGGAGAGATAATGATGAAAAATATAGCAATAGTAACTTTAGGATGCGCAAAGAATGAAATTGATTCTGAACTGATGATGGGAATACTAAAGGCCAATAATTTTCGAATTACAAATTCTTTATACGAAGCTGATATTATAATTGTTAATACTTGCGGCTTTATAGATGCTGCAAAAGAGGAATCAATAGAAACTATATGGGAAATGACCAGATACAAAGAAGAAGGTAAGTGTAAATATATCATTTTAGCTGGTTGTTTAGCTGAGAGATACTACAAGGAATTATTAGAGGAGATTGACGAAGTTGATGGAATTATAGGTACTGGAAACATTAAAGATATTGCCAATCTTATTAATAAGTTAGAAGATGGTGAAAGTGATATTGTATATACTAAAAACATAAATGAAGCATATCTAGAAGATGTCCAAAGACAAAACTTCAGAAAGACAGAATATGTGAAGATATCTGAAGGCTGTAATAATTTTTGTACCTATTGTATTATTCCAAAATTGAGAGGAAAATATAGAAGTAGGAAGATTGAAGATATAGTTAAGGAAGTAGAATATCTTGTAAGCAATGGAGTTAGAGAAGTAATATTAATTGGACAGAATACTGCAGACTATGGTATAGATATTTATGGAAAATATAAATTGAGTACCCTATTAGACAGATTAAATAAAATTGAACAGTTAAAGTGGATAAGAATTTTATATCTGTATCCCGACCACTTGGATGAAAAGTTAATTGAATCAATAAAAAATAATGATAAGGTATTAAAATATTTGGACATTCCATTACAACACGTAAATAATGATATTTTAAGAAGAATGAATCGTAAGACCACAAAAGAAAAGATAACAAAATTGATTAATACATTAAGAAAAGAAATACCAGACATTATAATAAGAACAACCTTTATTGTAGGTTTTCCTGGCGAAGATGAGGAAAAATTTAATGAGTTATATGAATTTATTAAGGAAGTTAAATTAGATAGAGTTGGAGTATTTACTTACTCAAGGGAAGAAGGAACTCCAGCTTATAACTTTGAAAAGCAAGTATCAGAGGAAGTTAAAAATTATAGAAGAGATAAAATAATGCAACTTCAGAGTCATATATCCTATGAATTAAATAAAGAAAAAATAGGTAAAATATACGAGGTTCTAATTGAAGATATAGAAAATGAAGGCTTATACGTGGGAAGAACTTATATGGATAGCCCAGATATTGATGGGGTATTTTATGTAAAAACTGATGAAAAATTAAAAATAGGCCAATTTGTAAAAGCTAAAGCAACAGATTGTTTAGAGTATGATTTGATTGGAGAGATAGTAAAATGAACTTAGCTAATAAAATTACCCTTTTACGAGTATTAATGATCCCCATATTTATGATAATTTTATTGTCTGACTTAAAATGGAATAACTATATAGCTGCCGGAATATTTATAGTTGCTTCTATAACTGATACTTTAGATGGCTATATAGCTAGGAGTAAAAATCAAGTCACATCTTTTGGAAAATTTGTCGATCCTTTAGCAGACAAATTATTAGTAACCACTGCCTTAGTATGCTTAATCGAAATGGGAAAAGTGCCTGCATGGATAGTTATAATAATACTTGCAAGAGAGTTTACTATTACAGGCTTTAGAACAATAGCTGCATCGGAAGGTGTTACTATAGCTGCAAGTCCTTTAGGAAAAATTAAAACTATAACTCAACTTGTTGCTATTATATCATTACTAATCAATAATTATCCATTTAGGCTTATTAATTTTCCTTTTGATAAAGTAATGTTGTATATATCCCTATTTTTTACTCTATTATCAGGTATAGAGTATATTCTAAGAAATAAACATGTACTAAAGCTAGGTAAAAGATAGAGGAGTGATGAAATGAAGGCAGAAATAATCTCCATAGGAAATGAACTTCTATCAGGCAATATACTTAATACAAATACCTACTATATAACTAGAAGGTTAACTGAAATTGGAATTGAAGTACTCTACCATACTTCAGTAAAAGATGAGCCACAAATGCTTAAAGATGTAACAAATATTGGCTTGAATAGGGCAGAACTATTGATATATACAGGTGGACTAGGTCCAACATATGATGATGTAAGTAAAGAAGTAATTAGTGAAACATTAGGTCTTAAATTAAAGCTAAGTGAAGAATGTAAAAAATCTATAGAAGAATATTTTAGAAAAAATAACAGGGAGATGACGCCTAACAACATAAAACAAGCATATATTCCTGAAGGAGCTAAATATCTTCCTAATGAAATTGGAACTGCCCCTGGCATATTTATTGAGTGGAAAGACAAAATAGTAGTTATGTTGCCAGGCCCTCCAAAAGAAATGAAAATTATGTTTGAAAAGTATGTAGTTCCATTAATAAAACAGGATTTTATAATTGAGGAAAAGACTATAAAAACAATAGATATTGGAGAAGCACAAATCGAAGATGTGTTACAAGATATAATAAGGAATAATAATGGGGTTTATATTGCAACTTATGCTAAAAGTGGGACGGTGGATATTAAGATAGTAGCAAAAGGAAAAGATAGGGATAATATTGAAAAGTTATTGAGTGATACAGTAAAGAAAATAGAAAGTAGGCTTGGAGATTATATTTACAGCTATGAAGATGAAAATATAGAGGAAATTGTATTTAAAATGTTAAAAGAAAACAAAATGACAGTTGCTTTTTGTGAATCTTGTACTGGAGGGCTCATTACATCTAGATTTACCAAAATTCCTGGGGTATCGGAAGTTTTTGATAGAGCTTTAATAACTTATAGCAATATTTCAAAAATGGAAGAGTTAAATGTATCCAAAGAGACTCTAAAAAAACATGGAGCAGTTAGTAAAGAAACAGCCTTAGAAATGGCAAAAGGACTTTTATATAAGGCAAATGTAGATGTTGCATTATCTATAACAGGAATAGCTGGTCCATCGGGTGGTAGTGAAACAAAACCTGTAGGCCTAGTATATATAGGTATATGCACAAAAGAGGATTCAAAGGTAGTAGAAGCTTTATTTAATGGAGATAGGACTTCTATTCAAAATAGAGCGTATTTAAAGGCATTCAATGAACTAAGAAAGTTCTTGTCAAAAAAATAAAATACCTTTGACTATATTCACTTAATATTATAAAATTATATCAGAACATAAGTTCTTAATATGTGAAAGGTGGTGAAACCAGCTTAGCTGGGAAAATATGAGTAACAACATAAATATAGAAGAAAAAAAGAAAGCTTTAAGTATAGCTATGAGCCAAATTGAAAAACAGTTCGGTAAAGGTTCTATAATGAGATTAGGAGATCAAAAAACAGTAAAGATGGAAGTAATACCTACTGGCTCTTTGAGTTTAGATATAGCCTTGGGTATAGGAGGCTTTCCAAGAGGAAGGATTATTGAAATTTTTGGTCCCGAATCTTCTGGAAAAACCACAGTAGCTTTACATGCTATTGCTGAAGCGCAAAAGATGAATGGTATAGCTGCTTTTATCGATGCAGAACATGCTCTTGATCCAAATTATGCAAAAAATCTAGGTGTAGATGTAGAAAATCTGATTGTTTCACAGCCTGATACAGGAGAGCAAGCCCTCGAAATTGCTGAGGCTTTAGTTAGAAGTGCTGCTGTAGACATTGTGGTAGTTGATTCTGTAGCAGCTTTAGTACCAAAGGCAGAAATAGAAGGAGAAATGGGGGATAGCCATGTAGGTTTACAAGCAAGGCTAATGTCTCAAGCTCTAAGGAAGCTTGCAGGAGCTATCAATAAATCTAATGCAATTGTTATATTTATCAATCAGTTAAGAGAAAAAGTGGGAATTATGTTTGGTAATCCAGAAACGACAACTGGAGGTAGAGCTTTAAAATTCTATTCTTCTATACGTTTAGATGTAAGAAGAGTTGATGCTATAAAACAAGGAGATAGTGTTATAGGAAATAGGACTAGGGTAAAAGTAGTTAAAAATAAAGTAGCCCCTCCATTTAAGCAAGCAGAATTTGATATCATGTATGGAACAGGGATCTCCAACGAGGGCAATGTATTGGATGTGGGGGTAGAAGCTAATATAATAAACAAATCTGGTGCATGGTATAGTTACGGCGAACACAAACTTGGACAAGGTCGAGAAAATGCAAAACAATTCTTAAAAGATAATCCTTCTATTTACCAAGAAATTGAAAATAAGATTAGGGAAAAATACAATCTTCCATATAATAATGTAGAGACTTCTTCTGAGGACAAAGGTAAAATTAAAGATGAAAAAACAAAATAAACCTCCGTTAGGAGGTTTATTTATAAGGAGTGTTAAATTTGAAAATACTTTTTGTAACAGATACTCATATTAGAGGCACTACTCCTAAAAATAGAATGGATAATTTTCCTGAGACTATAGAAAGAAAATTAAACGAAATTAAACAGATAGTTAAAGAACATAAAATCGATTATATACTACATGGTGGAGATTTATTTGATAGGCCTGATGTTTCAATATCCATCACAAGTAACTTTTCCAAAATATTAAATAGTTTTGGGGTGCCTATTTTCATAGTAATAGGAAATCACGATGTATATGGTCATAATCCTGATACTGTAAATAGGAGTATGATAGGCTTATTAGATGCACTAAATGTAGTAAAATTGATTAAAGAAGGTGAAGTAATATATTTAAATAAGGATGGAATTAAAGTACAATTAACAGGCCAACCCTATGTATACAATATTGATCATGAAGAAGGCAGAGCCAATTATATTGTGAAAGAAGTATCTAGTGATGTGGATTACTCTATACATATGGTTCATGGAATGTTGTTAAATAAGCCCTTTATTCAGGGTATACCCTATACTTTAATTGATGACATAAAAGATACTAAGGCTAATATTACTTTATGTGGCCATTACCATACTGGTTTTGGGATCATAAATGTAGAAGGTAAATATTTTGTAAATCCAGGCAGTTTAGTTAGAATTACAAACAGTTTAGCGGAAATAAATAGGATGCCCAAGGTTGCAATAATTAAGTTAGGTGATTCTATAGATATAGAACTAGTTGAACTTAAATCTGCACTAAAGGGTGAAGAAGTGTTGAATAGGCAAGAAATTGAAAATCATATATTTAAAAGTGAAATTCTATTTGATTTTAAGCAGACAATAGAAAGGGCGATTAATTTTGATAAGTTAGAGGTAAATGAAATATTATTAGAAGTATCTAATGCAGAGGGAGTTTCTGAAGAAGTTAAAAAAGAAGCCCTAAGGAGAATATCCCTTTCACAGATGAAAAGCTTGGGAGATGAGTTATAGTATGATTTATATTAAAAAAGTAATATTAGAAAATTTTCAGTCTCATAAGTATTCAGAATTAGAGTTTGATGCAGGATTAAATGTAATTGTAGGTCCCTCCGATCAGGGAAAAAGTGCAATTATTAGAGCTATTAAATGGGCCCTTTTCAATGAACCAGCTGGAGATTTCTTTATTAGAGAAGGGGAAAATGAATGTAGTGTTACTGTTGTTTTTAGTAATAATATTAAAATAAAAAGGTATAGGAGTAAAACTAAAAACTATTATTATCTATATGACAATGATGGGGAAGAAATTGTTTTTCAAGGCTTTGGTACAAAAGTTCCTCAAGAAATATTAGATAGGATTTCCCTAAGAAAGGTATTATTAGATGAAAATAGGCCTAATTTAATCAATATAGGAGAGCAATTGGAAGGTCCTTTTTTGCTATCAGAAAAGACTTCTACAAGAGCAAATGCTATAGGGCGTTTAGTCGGTGTGCATATTATTGACGATGCTTTAAAGGAGACATTAAGGGATAATAGGAACTTAAAGATTGAAAAGAGGAAACTTGAGGAAACTTTAGCAGCATTAAATGAAAATTTGTCTCAGTATGATTATTTAGATGATTTAATGGCAAAAGTCAATAGATTAAAAGATATAAAGAGCAACATTTATAATAAACAATTGAAACATAATGAACTAGTTGAGAAACATAAGCAGCTAACACAAATTAATACTGAAATTAAACTTTTAAAAACTAATATGGAAAAATTAAAAAATTTAGATATAATACTAGATTTAGAAAGGCGATTATCACAAAAAATTAAAGATTACAAATATATTTCTTCAAAGCAAGAAAGTCTTATTAATATATTGAATAATATTAGATATAGTGAAAATTTACTATCAAATTTGAAGGATATTGATAAAATAGATGAGCATATAAGGAGATTAAATTTATTAATCCTAAGAAAAGATAAGTTAAATAAGCTTTATAGTAGGTATGACACAATAAAAAAAGAGATTTACGTTAATAAGAATATATTAAATAGCTTAGAGAATATAGATAAAATTGAAGAAAGATTAAACATAATGGATACAAAATATACGTATCTAACAAAGATATATCAATTAAAGAGTAGGCTAGATAGTGTTAATAAAAGGCTTTCAATAGGTAAAACATATATAGACAAATTAGCCAATGTTAAATCTATTGAAAGTATAAAGGTAACAATCGAAACTAAACACAATTTGTTGCTTAATTTATTGTCCATAAAAAAGAATTATGATACAACAAAAGATGAGGTATTAAGATTAAAGGAAAGACTAAACTCCATACAAAATGAGATAAATAATTACTTAGATAGATATAATAAAATATTGAGTAAAATAGAAGTTTGTCCACTATGTTTTAATCCTATTGATAAGGCAAGTATAGGAAGGATAGTAAGAAATTTTCAAAGGGAGGAAGTACATTGAAAAACTACGAAAAAGAGTTAAATCTATTGAAAGAAAATTTAGAAAGGGCCAAGAGCTTAAAATATAGAGCAGAAGCAAGACTAGAACAACTAAATAATCAACAACAGGAAATAATAAAGGAATTAAAAGAACTTGGAGTTAATCCTGAGGATTTAGAAGAAGAAATCAATAAGTTGGCTGAAGAAATTGAAGAATTGTTTGAAGAAGCTAATAGATTAATGCCAAAAGATATTTTAGAAAAGAAGTGATAATTATGATAAAAGATTATAGGGAATTAGAAGATGCAATATTAAAATTAAATTCTTTCCTTGCTAAAGAACAAGGTAAGAGGGAAAGGATTCTAGAACAAATTGAAGAAAATAAGAAGATGATTAAAGAAATAAATGAGCAAATAGAATTGAATGAAAAAGTTAGCATATTATTGCAAAAAACCTCTGAGTTTGCTAGAAATCAAGCTAAATTGCAGATAGAGTCATTAGTTACCAATTGCCTACAATATATTTTTGAAAGCAATGTAGAGTTTAAAATTGAGATTGAAGAATCTTATAGTAAGCCTAATGCTGAATTTTATGTTATTACAAAGGATAATGATATAACGGTAAAAAACAAGCCGGAACTTTCAAGGGGTGGCGGTGTAATAGATATTATATCTCTAGCACTGAGGATAGCTTTTTTACAAATACATAAACCTAAAATAGAAGGGCCTCTTATACTAGATGAACCAGCAAAACATGTAAGCGAAGAATATATTTATAATGTTGCAGAATTTCTTAAAAAAGCATCAGAGATGTTTCAAAGGCAAATAATTATGGTTACCCATAATAATCATCTATCTGCTATTGGAACAAATACTTATAGAGTTCAACTAAAAGGTAGTATTAGTCAAGTTGAAAAAGTAGGACACAATTAATATTCTTGACATATTTATTAAAAAGTAATAAAATAAAAGCAAACTATAGTCATTCTATTTTTGGGTTTCTGTGTACATTCTATAAGCCGGTAAATAATACGGTTTATATTTTTATTCTTTAGAATTGGAACAGATGAAAAAATGAATGAAACTTGAAAACTTAATAGAACGGAGGTGTACTGTGATTGATATCATAGTTAACATTTTAGTAGCTATCATAGGAATTATTGCAGGTTTTTCCATAAGAAAAACTATTGCAGAAAAGAAAATAGGAAATGCAGAAGAGTTGGCAAAAAAGATTGTAGAAGATGCAAATAAAGAAGCTGAAACTAATAAAAAAGAAATATTATTAGAAGCAAAAGAAGAAGCACATAGAATAAGACTTGAAAATGAAAGAGAGAATAGAGAAAGAAGATTAGAGATTCAAAGACAAGAAAAGCGTCTAATGCAAAAAGAGGAGTCTTTGGATAAAAAGGCTGACGCTTTAGAAAAAAAAGAGGAAGCTTTGATTATAAAAGAAAGAGAATTAGAAGAAAAAGAAAATCATATAAATGAATTATATGAACAGCAAGTTAAAGAATTAGAAAGATTATCAGGTCTTACTTGTGAAGAAGCAAAAGAAATACTACTAAATGATGTAAAGAAGGAAGTAGATTATGAGGCTGCAATATTAATCAGGGAAATGGAAAGTAGAGTTAAAGAAGAAGCTGATAAGAAAGCTAGAGAAATAATATCATATGCTATCCAAAAATGTGCTGTTGATTATGTTGCTGAAACGACTGTTACAGTAGTTTCATTACCAAACGATGAAATGAAAGGAAGGATTATAGGTAGGGAAGGTAGAAACATTAGAACTTTAGAAACTTTAACCGGGATTGATTTAATAATAGATGATACTCCTGAAGCTGTAGTACTATCAGGGTTTGATCCTATCAGAAGGGAAATAGCAAGAATTGCACTAGAAAAACTAATAGCAGATGGAAGAATTCATCCAGCTAGAATAGAAGAAATGGTTGAAAAAGCGAAAAGAGAAATCAATAACTTAATTAGAGATGAAGGAGAACAAGCAGCATTTGAAGCAGGAGTTCATGGTCTCCATAGTGAACTAATAAAATTATTAGGTCGATTAAAGTTTAGAACAAGCTATGGACAAAATGTTCTTAAACACTCAATTGAAGTAGCAAAATTAGCAGGTGCAATGGCTGCAGAATTAGGAGCTAATGTAAAAATTGCTAAAAGAGCAGGCTTACTTCATGATATTGGGAAAGCGGTAGACCATGAAGTGGAAGGTCCTCATGTAGATATAGGGGTAGAATTAGCTAATAAATATAAAGAATCTGATGAAGTAATTCATTGTATTGCAGCACACCACGGAGATATTGAACCACAAACTGTAGAAGCTGTATTAGTGCAAGCAGCTGATGCAATATCGGCTGCAAGGCCTGGGGCTAGAAGAGAAACCCTAGAGGCTTATATTAAACGTTTAGAAAAATTAGAAGAAATAGCCAACTCATTTGAGGGGATTGAAAAATCCTATGCAATTCAAGCTGGTAGAGAACTAAGAATCATGGTTAAACCAGAAGAATTGGATGATAATCAAATCGTCCTTATTGCAAGAGAAATAGTAAAGAAAATTGAGGAAGAACTAGATTATCCAGGTCAAATAAAGGTTAATGTTATTAGAGAAACTAGAGCTATTGAGTATGCAAAATAATCAATCCCGTTAGTATAAATACCTTCCAAAAAGTATAGCATTAAAAAATATTTAAAAAAAATCTATACTTTTTTAAAAAATAAAAGAGGAATTTTATAAAATTTGTAGAATAATAACAATATGAAATATAATTTATACTATCAATAAAATAATATAAAAAGAGGGGGATATATAATGGATGTATTAAAAGTATCAGCAAAATCAAGTCCAAATGCTGTAGCAGGAGCACTGGCTGGTGTTTTAAGAGAAAAAGGCAATGCCGAAATTCAAGCCATTGGCGCAGGTGCTTTAAATCAAGCAGTTAAAGCGGTAGCCATAGCAAGAGGATTTGTAGCACCTAGTGGAATTGATCTAATTTGTATACCAGCATTTACAGACATAGAAATAGACGGAGAAGAAAGAACTGCTATGAAGCTAATTGTAGAACCAAGATAATGTTTCGTTCTTGAATAAAAAAACCTACTAATTTTTTAGTAGGTTTTTTTATTTTGAAATAAATTTGTGATTGTATATAATATACTTAAGAATTAAAAATGATGCAAAAGGAGAGTTTGAATTGCTCGTTGATCTTCATGTTCATACTAATTGTTCTGATGGTTTATTGACTCCGCAACAGGTAGTAGATTTAGCTTTAAAAAAAGAACTCGATGGAATAGCTATAACAGATCATGATACAATTTCTGCCCTTGAAAGTGCTATAGAATATAGCAAAAAATATAATATTGTCGTTATACCAGGTATAGAATTAGGCTGTGTGTTTAAAGGAGAGGAAGTACATATATTAGGTTATTTTATTGACTATAATTCCATGGACATTATAAAAACTACAGAAAAGCTAAGAAAAAATAGAATAACAAGAGCATTAGAAATGGTAAATAGGATTAATTCCTTGGGCATGGAATTGACTTTTGAAGAAGTTAAAAGATTTTCAAAAGATGATTTTGTTGGCAGGCCCCATATAGCTAGAGCCTTAGTTGAAAAAGGATATTTCTCTAGTATTGAAGAAGCTTTTGAGAACTTATTAGAAAGAGGAAAACCAGGTTATGTAGAAAGAAAAACTTTAGAACTAAAAGAAACTATAAATCTGATCCATAGAGTTAATGGAATTGCTATATTAGCTCATTCTGGCTTGTTAAAGAATAAAGAAATAATTGATTACTGTATTAACAATAGAATAGATGGATTGGAAGTAATCCATTCAAAACACAAAGAAGCTGATGTTGAGTATTTATTGGATGTAGCTAATAAACATAATTTAATAGCTACTGGGGGTTCAGACTGCCATGGAAGGATAATTAATGGAGATTATCTTATGGGTAAATACTATGTAAACCTAAATTATATCCCTGAAATGAAAGGAAGATTATAATTGACAAAGTATAAAGGTGAAAGAAATAGACAATTCCCATCAAAGATTAGTACTACTACTTTTGTAAAATTATATATATTGCACTTGTTAAAAGAAAAAAGTTATTATGGCAATGAAATAATAGAAGAAATAAAAAACAGATTAGATGGTAAATGGGAGCCAAGTCCTGGTATGGTATATCCATTGTTGAGGGATTTAGAAAAAGAAGGCTATATAAAAGGTTGGTGGGAAGAACCTGATAAAAGGTCCATAAGAAGATATAGGCTTACAGATGAAGGTTATAATCATTATAAGGTAATATTATTACAAAACAAGCCCATATTTGAAGATTCCTTAATAATAGTTAAGAATATATTAAAGGATATATATAAGCAAAAAAATTTAAATATAAATAATGGAGGTGCCTTAGATGAATCTTAATTTATCTAAAAAAGGATTAGAAATATCACCATCAGTTACATTAGAAATTACAGCAAAAGCAAAAGAAATGAAAGCAAAAGGAATTGATGTTATTAGTTTTGGTGCAGGAGAACCAGATTTTAATACTCCTGAAAACATTAGAAAAGAAGGAATTAGAGCTATTGAAGAGGGGTTAACTAATTATACTCCTGCTTCAGGTATCACAGAACTTAAGGAAGCTGTATGTGCTAAGTTTAAGAGAGATAATAATTTAGAATATAGTCCTGAAAACATAGTAATATCTAATGGAGCCAAGCACTCAATATTCAATGCTTTATTAGCCATCCTGAATCCTGGAGATGAAGTTATAGTGGGAGTACCTTACTGGGTTAGTTATCCTGAATTGATTAAGATTGCGGGAGGAAAGCCTGTATACATAAAAACCATTGAAGAAAATGAATTCAAGTTTACAGTTGAAGATTTAGAAAAGGTAAAGACTAACAATACTAAAGCTATAATATTGAATAGTCCTAGTAATCCTACTGGTTCCATATATAACAGGAAAGAACTAGAAGCAATAGCAGAATGGGCAGTAAGAAATAATATATTCGTAATTTCAGATGAAATATATGAAAAATTAGTATATGATGATGAGCACATTAGTATTGCTTCATTAAATGAGGATATTAAAAAACTTACAATAGTTATAAATGGGATGTCAAAAGCCTATTCAATGACTGGGTGGAGAATTGGATTTTTAGCAGCAGATAAAGAAATTGCAAAAGTTATTAGTAATATTCAAAGCCATACTACTTCAAATCCTTGTTCCATTTCCCAATATGCTAGCGTAGTTGGCTTAAATGGTGATCAAACTGCAATAGAAGAAATGAGAAAGCAATTTGAAGAGAGAAGAAATTACATGGTTGATGCAGTCAACTCTATTTCTGGTATAAGCTGTAGGAAGCCAAAGGGGGCCTTTTATATAATGGTTAACATAAAAGAGTTAAAAGGAAAGACTATAAGAGGAGTAAAGATTAATAGTTCACTAGATTTAGCTAGAGTGCTATTAGATGAAGGTAAGGTAGCAGTTATACCAGGAATAGGATTTGGCGATGATGACTATTTCAGATTATCCTATGCTACATCTATGAAAAATATAAAAGAGGGATTAAGAAGAATAAAAGAGGTAATAGAAAGTTAGGTAGAATAATAGGTTTGACTATATGAACAAGTTTACATAATCATATTATGTAAACTTGTTTTTTTACTATAGGCCATTATTAACATAGGGGGGATATAATGGAAAAAAGATATTTAAGAAACATGAAAGCTTTATCAGAAGAGGATATGAAAAAGCTAAATGAAAGCAGAGTGTGTGTTGTTGGTTGTGGAGGATTAGGTGGTTACATAATTGAAATGCTAGCAAGAATTGGAGTAGGACATATTACAGCTATTGATGGAGATGTATTTGATGAGACCAATCTAAATAGACAACTGTTAAGTAATACAAAAAATATTGGTTTAAGTAAAGCTGAAGAAGCAAAAAAGAGGATGGAATTAGTAAATCCTCATGTAACAATAAAGGCTATAATAACAATGTTAGATGAGTCAAATGCTGTTGATTTACTTAAGGGTCATGATGTTGTAGTAGATGCATTGGATAATATAAAATCGAGAAAATTAATACAAAAGTATTCATCAAAACTAAACATCCCAATGATACATGGAGCAATAGCAGGATTTTATGGGCAAGTAACAACCATATATCCAAATGATAATACTCTAGATATATTATATTCTGATGATATTAAAACAAATAGGGGAATTGAAAAAGAATTAGGTAATCCTTCCTTTACACCTCCACTAATAGCATCTATTGAGGTAGCTGAAGTGATAAAAGTGCTGCTTAACAAAGGAAAGCCATTAAGAAAAAAAGTTTTATTTGTAGATTTGCTCAATAATAGCTATGACGTAGTGGGTTTTTCTTAAATATAAAATAGCTATAAAGAAATCATATAATTGATTAACATAAAAATATTATGTAAACTACAATAATATTTTAAACTACCACTAATTAACATAACAATATTAAATAGACAATAATATAAGCGTTTTATTAGCAAAACATAAGCAAAAGGAATTATAATCCAATGTACTTGCGTGCTGCTTGCTGTAGAAATTTAAAAATATGCGTAATACTACTTTCTCATACTATTTGCTATTAAAAAGTATTGTATAGATTTTATACTGCTTATTGATAATTTGTTTATTAGTTTGTAATTTTAATCATAGTATATACTAAAAAAATTAATACAAATTTATATTTTTTTTATATTTTTAGAAGGATTTTCAGCCTTTTATGTAGAACTACATATTAGTCACAAAATGTATATTTTGTGACTAATATGTAGTATAGAAAGAGGGATAATATGCAACAAATGCCATTATTACTTGAAGATTACTTAAATTACATGGAAACAATCAAAGGTTTATCACCTAATACAGTCAAAGAGTATTTTTATGATTTGCGTACATTTTTTAGGTTTCTAAAAATACGTTATAGGTTAGTAAAAAGCAATATTCCTTTTGATGAAATCCATATACATGATGTAGATGCAGATTTAATTAAAAAAATTACTATACAAGACCTACATGCCTATATTTCCTACATTGATAAAATTAAAGGAAATGGTAATTTCTCTAAGTCAAGGAAAATTGCAAGTTTGAAGTCATTTTTTAATTACCTCTATTCTATAGTAAACTTAATAGATAAGAATCCAGCTGATAAGTTGGAGTTTCCAAAAACTGACAAAAGACATCCTACCTATTTGACTTTAGGAGAATGTGAAAGATTATTAAAAGCTGTATTAGAAAATAAAAATGAACTTTACAGAAAAAGAGATTATGCTATCATTATATTGTTTTTAAACTGTGGCTTAAGATTATCAGAATTATCTAGTATTAATATAAGTAAAATTAAAGATGATACCTTAACAGTTATTGGTAAAGGAAATAAAGAAAGGACTGTATACTTAAATAAAGCATGTGTAGAAGCTATAAATGATTATTTAAGTGTAAGGCCTAAAGATGCTATCGATGAGGATGCCCTGTTCTTAAGTAAAAGAAAAAGAAGGATGAGCAATAGAGCAATCCAACATATGATTGATAAGTATTTAAAAAAAGCAGGCTTCGATACTTCTATATATTCCACTCATAAATTAAGGCATACAGCAGCAACTTTAATGTACAAATATGGTAATGTAGATATAAGGGCTTTGCAAGAAATATTAGGCCATAAAAATGTATCTACAACTCAAATATATACTCATATAGACAATGAACATTTAAGAGAAGCTGTTAAAAGTAATCCATTAGCCAATATAAATATAAAAAATAGGTGAGTTTCTCACCTATTTTTATTTTTTAATTATGGGTACTTTGACTAAATCACCAGGATATACATCAGCAGTTTCCATATTATTGATTTCTCTTATTTCATGTATCATTTTTCTTATGTCGTAGTCTTTAGGCATATGCTCTTTTGCGATTTTCCATAATGTGTCCCCTGCTTTTACAATTACTTCTATATGTTCTTCTTTGTATGTAAAACTATATACCTTTCTACTATTTATAAATAAAGATATTACAGTAATAATTGCTAAGGATAGAGTAAATATGGATAGAAAAAATCTTCTCTTATTGACTATTTTATATTTTTTCCTTTTCATTTTTACACCTCGCACGCACGTTCTAAACATATGTTCTTCAATTATATAATAATCAAACACCTGTTCTATGTCAATACTTTTTTTGAAATAAAGAACTAGTGTTTGAATAATAACAACTGCTATGATATAATGTAATAAAATACTATATTTGTTTACATAACTCTCTGTAAATATATGCGAGGTGTTAATTATGTATGAAGATTTAAACGAAAATCAAGTGCGAATATTAAATTTTATAAAAGATCAGATTAAACATAAAGGCTATCCTCCATCTGTTAGAGAAATTTGTAAAGGGGTTAATCTTAAGTCTACTTCTACTGTCCATAGACATTTAGAAAAATTAGAAACTAAAGGTTATATTAGAAGAGATCCTACTAAACCAAGAGCTATCGAAGTTTTAGATAATAGCGATGGTGAGATGTTTGAAGCAAAAAAAACTGTTGACATTCCTATAATCGGAAAAGTTACTGCTGGTGAACCTGTTTTAGCAGTTGAACATATAGAGGATACTTTTCCGGTTCCTATTGAACTTGCCCAAAAAGGCTCGTTGTTTATGTTAAGAGTTCAAGGTGACAGCATGATTGAAGCTGGTATATTAGATGGAGATTATGTTATTGTAAAACAACAAAACCATGCAATTAATGGTGATGTGGTAATAGCCCTTATAGACAACGAAGCAACTGTTAAAAGATTTTTTAAAGAAAAGGACTATATTAGGCTACAACCAGAAAACCAATCCATGGAACCCATAATTGTGAAGGATGTAAAAATTTTAGGCAAAGTAATAGCTCTTTATAGAAAACTGTAATAAAGAATAAAAAATAAGCTAACTACTAAGTAGTTAGCTTATTTTTATCTATTAAATTGTTATAGCATAGATTATTTAACGATTTCATTACTCCAAGTTTGCAATGTTCATAAGTTAGACCGCCTTGATAATAAGCAAAATATGGTTCTCTCATGGGACCATCTGCACTTAATTCTATGGAAGAACCTTCTACAAACCCACCAGATGCCATAATTACCCTATCTTCATAACCTGGCATATCCCACGCTGCAGGAATAACATAGGAGTCAACTGCAGAAGCACTTTGGATTCCTTTACAGAATTCTATCACCATTTCAGGTGAATTAAATTTAACTGCTTGTACAATATCGCTTCTCTTATCATCCAGTTCAGGGACTATTTCAAATCCCAATCCCTTATACACTGCCCCTACTAATAATGCACCTTTCATAGCTTCTGCAACAACATGAGGGGCTAAAAATAGACCTTGCAATATGTTTCTAGTCATTCCAAAAGTTAAACCGCACTCTTTCCCTAAACCAGGGGCTGTACTTCTATTAGCTACTTGTTCTATCAACTCTTCCCTTCCTACTATGTATCCACCAGATAAAGCCAATCCTCCTCCAGGATTTTTAATCAATGAACCAGCCATTATGTCGGCCCCTACATCTGTAGGTTCAATTATGTCTGTAAACTCTCCATAACAATTATCAATCATTATAATGAGATTCTCATTATATTCTTTTATTGCCTTAATGGCACTACCTATCTCATCTACAGGAATTGCTTTCCTGTTACTATATCCGGTTGATCTCTGAATATAAACTATTTTCGTTTTTTCAGTTATGTTTTCGATAGATTTTTGAATATCAATTTTTCCCTTGTTTAAAGGTACTTCTTTATATTTTATTCCATACTCTAACAAAGTACCTTTTTGATTACCCTTTGTACCTATAGCTTCCTGCAATGTATCATAAGGATTGCCAGTAATCGAAAGTAATTCATCATTTGGCCTTAGAAGACTTGATAACGTTAAAAAAATAGCATTCGTACCAGATGCAATTAATGGTCTAACATAAGCGTCCTCACAATTAAATACTAATGAATATATTTTTTCTACTTTTTCTCTTCCAATATCTCCATAACCATATCCACTTGTCCAATTAAAGTCAATTGAACTAAGTCTAGCTTCTTGCATACTTTTTAGAACCTTATATTGGTTATATTCTTTTATTTTATCAATGTGTTTAAATTTGCTTATTATCTCTTTTTCTTTAGAATTAACGTACTCTATTATTTCTTCATCTATTCCAAAAGATTTAATTAATATGTTCTTTATATCCTTGTCCATCTTTTCAACCTTTCTAAAATTATGTTAATATTATAGTTGATAACATTTTACGTTACAAAGGCCTACTCCTCACTATTTTTATTAACTAAATTTACAGGTTTATTTGGAGTTATAGTTGATATTGCATGCTTATAAATAAGCTGTTGTTTTTCTCCGTTTTCTACAATAACTACATAATTATCAAAACCCCTAATTATCCCCTTAATTTGGTATCCATTAATCAAGTAAATAGTTACTTCCTTATTTTCTTTTCTTACTTTGTTAAGAAAAACATCTTGTAAATTAATATTTGTCTTCACCCAAAATTCCCTCCTTAAAATTAATTAGTTGATATATTTTTATATTGTTTTACAATATAGTCACTAATTTCATCAACATTACTAAACTTTTTAATGTCTATCCATTTTATTCTATCATCTCTTTTAAACCATGTTAATTGCCTTTTTGCAAATCTTCTAGTATTTCTTTTCAAAATATTTATAGCTTCTTCTAAGTCAGTTTCTCTGTACAGATAAGATATTATTTCCTTATAACCTATAGCTTGCATCGATACCAGGTCTCTAGTATAGCCCATATCTAATAACATTTTTACCTCTTCTATTAAACCTTCTTCTATCATCATATCCACTCTTTTTTCTATCCTTGAGTATAGAGTAGCTCTATCCGTGTTAAGACCTATCATAAGCAAATTATATTTATCAGTTTCCTTTCTAAAGTTCTTATTAAAATAAGACATAGGTTTGCCAGTTTCATTATATACTTCTAACGCTCTTATAATCCTCTTTAAATCATTTGGACTAATTCTATTAGCAGTAATAGGGTCAATCTTATATAACTTATTGTATAAATACTCAATTCCATGTATATTAGCAAGCTCTTCGCATTTTTGCCTAAACTTTTCATTTTTCTTTATTGTAGTAAATTTAAGTTCATAAACAATGGAATTTAAGTATAAACCAGACCCTCCTACTACAATCGGGACTTTGTTTTTCCCGTTTATTTCTTTTATATATTTTTCTGCATAATTTTTAAAATCTGCTACGGTAAATTCTTCATTAGGATACACCACATCAATCAAATAGTGGGGTATCCCTTCCATTTCTTCTGGTTTTACTTTTGCTGTCCCTATATCCATATATTTATAGATTTGCATTGAATCAGCAGAAATTATTTCTCCATTTAATTTTTTTGCTACTTCTATAGATACAGCTGTTTTTCCGATAGCTGTTGGTCCTACTATGACTAATAAATTTTGTTTTTTGCTCAATTTAATCATCCTTTTACATAATTCTTTTGAATTCTTTTTCAATATCTTTCTTTGATATTTCTATAATTGTAGGCCTTCCATGAGGGCATGTGTATGGATTTTTTGTGTTCTTTAACTGTTCAATTAAACTTTCTATTTCAATTTCAGATATTTTATCTCCACTTTTTATGGCTTTTGTGCATGCAATTTTCATAATTTTATCTATTTTTACTTCATAACTGCTATTTACATTATTTTTTAAACTATCAATTAGTTCTAAAAAGGAACTTTTTAACTGAGGCTTTCCAAATAATATAGGGACTCCCCTTATAATAATAGAGTTTTGACCAAATTCTTCAACTATAAAACCTAATTTTTGAAAAGTATCTATATTATCCAAAACCAGGTCCATTTCTGTACTTGTTAATTCCAAAATTTCAGGTGTTAACAAAGTTTGAATAGCTATATTTTCACCTGTATATTCTGCTTTATATTTTTCATACATAACCCTTTCATGTGCTGCATGTTGATCCATTATTAGTAGCTTATTGCTTTTAGAATCTTCCATTAAAATATAAGTTGAAAAAAGTACCCCTATAATTTTAACATCTTGCAAAAAATCTATTTTTTTCTTGTTTTTATCAACATCAATATTGCTATCTTTTTCATATACAATATGGCTAATTTCATCTTTTTTTTCTTCAACTTTAACACTTTTACTATCATAAATATCGGCTCTATCCAAAAAAACTTCTTCTTTTATAACATTATTTTTATCAGAATACTGCTTATCGTATAAATTAGTTTTCTTTACATTTTTATCTATAAAGCTTTCTTCATATAATAGAGGTAATGGTTCTTGTGACTTCTTATTTTCTTCGTGATTAAAGGTTACCTTTTGTATATATAAATTTTTGTTTAATATTCTTGTAATAGCACTATCTAAAGCTTCCAGTATTTCTTGATGATTTATGAACTTTACTTCTTGTTTTGTGGGATGAATATTTACATCAATCAAAGAAGGTTTGATATCTATAAATATTATAAAGACAGGAAATCTATTAACTGGTATTAAAGATTTATACTTTTCTTCAATTAAATTTGATATATCTTTATTATTAACATATCTTTTATTGATATACAAATATTGATGCTTCCTATTACCCCTATAAAAAGTGTTATTAGATATATAACCGTATATTTTAAAGTTTTCACATGTATATTCAATTTTAAACAAATTATCATGAAATTCTTTACCTAGTAGTGTATATATATTAGATGCTATATCATTTTTTCTGGTTTTGAATATAATCTTATTGTCTTTAACATATTTAAAAGATATATGGCTATTTCCAAGGGCTAATCTATATAATATATCATCAATGTGGTTTGCTTCAGTTTTATCAGATTTTAAAAATTTTTTCCTTACCGGTACATTATAAAACAAATCTCTAACAATCATAGTTGTACCTTTTGGGCAGCCAATGGGTTTTTTGTCTATGATTTTACCTTCTTCTACAAAAGCTTGAATACCTGATATACTATCCTGGGTTTTAGTTAAAACTTCTACCTTTGCTACAGTAGAAATACTTGCTAAAGCTTCTCCTCTAAAGCCAAAGGATAAAATATTATATAAATCGTCTGCATTATATATTTTACTAGTAGAATGTCTTTTAAAAGCTATATTTAAATCATCTTCTAATAACCCTTCTCCATCATCAGTTACTCTAATATAATCTTTTCCCCCATTGGCTATTTCTACCGTTATATTTGACGCCTTTGCATCTAATGAGTTTTCCACTAGTTCCTTTACAACTGATGCAGGCCTTTCTATTATTTCGCCTGCAGCAATCATCTTTATCGTAGATTCATCTAATAACCTAATTTTTCCCATCTTATATACTCTCCTCAAGGGCTTTTGCTTCAGTATTTAATTTATATAATATATTGATAGCTTCTATTGGAGTTATATTAGTTACATCTAATTTTTTTATCTTTTCAATTAAGTAATCTTTTTTATAGTCTAATAGATTATACTGATGATAATCTACATGAGTATCTTCCGCTTCTTTAACTAGTTGTTGTTTTTGTTCTATTTTTGCTAATATCTCATTAGCTCTATCAATTATCTTTTTATCTATTCCAGCTAACTTTGCTACCTCAATACCATAACTTTTATCGGTACTTCCTTCTACAATCTTTCTTAGGAATATTATTTCATCATCTCTTTCTTCAACAAGTACAGTAAGGTTTTTAACATTTTCAATTTCCTTTTCTAGTTGGGTTAATTCATGATAATGGGTAGCAAATAAGGTTTTTGCTTTAAGATATTTTGCTATATACTCCACTACGGCCCAAGCAATACTTAAACCATCATAAGTGCTTGTGCCCCTACCGACTTCATCTAATATTATCAAGCTATTTTTAGTAGCATTCTTAATAATATTAGAAACTTCATTCATTTCTACCATAAATGTACTTTCCCCTTGAGATAGATTGTCAGATGCTCCTATTCGTGTAAATATCCTATCAACTATTCCAATATCAGCTTCTTTTGCAGGCACAAATGAGCCTATCTGAGCCATTAAAACAATAATTGCTACCTGTCTCATATAGGTAGATTTACCAGCCATGTTTGGTCCTGTAATTATCTGTACCATATTATTGTTATTATCTAAATAAGTGTCATTAGGCACAAATAGCTTACCAGCTAGTGTTTCTTCAACAACAGGATGTCTTCCTTCTACTATTTTGATTATGCCTTTATTATTAAGTTTGGGCCTTACATAATTGTTTTTATACGCTACCTGGGCAAAAGAATTTAATACATCAATCGTAGCAATTAATTTGCTAACTCTTTGAATTCTATTAATTTCTTTTTTTATACTTTCTCTTATATCCTGGAATATGTTGAATTCCATTTCTACTATTTTTTCTTCTGCACCTAAAATTTTTAATTCTACCTCTTTTAGCTCATCTGTGTAATATCTTTCAGAATTGGTTAAAGTTTGTTTTCTAATAAAATAATCTGGCACCATATTTAAATAGGATTTTGTAACTTCAAAATAATAACCGGTTTTCTTATTAAAACCTATTTTTAAATTTTTAATACCAGTTTTTTCCCTTTCTTTAGCCTCTAAATTAGCTATCCATAATTTACCATTGGTGCTTATCTCTCTTAATTCATCTAATTCTTTGTTAAAACCTTCTTTTATTAAACCTCCTTCTTTAATTGTAACTGGAGGATTGTCAACAATAGATTTGTTGATAAGTTCATAAACATCCTTAAGAGTATCAATTTTTATACCTATACTACTCAATTTATTTTCTCCAGATTGTATAAGCAGCTCTTTAAGCTCAGGAACTTTTTCTAATGATAATTTTAAGGAATATAGATCTCTTGCATTACAATTTCCGTAAGATATTTTACTAACCAATCTTTCAAGATCATAAATCTTATCTAAACATTCTTTAACCTTATCCATCAAAACAACATTTGAAACTAATAATTCTACTATTTCTTGACGTCTTTTAATTTCTGATATGTTTAACAAGGGCTGTTCCAACCAATTCTTAAGAAGTCTTCCTCCCATTGCAGTTGATGTTTTGTCTAATAGCCATATTAAAGCTCCTTTTTTATTCCTACTCATTATAGTTTCATGGATTTCTAAATTTATTCTTGTATTAATGTCTAAAATCATGTACTCTTGGGGATTGTAAAATTCAATGGTGTTAATATGGTTTAGAGAATCTTTCTGAGTTTCATATAGGTAATCAAGCAGCTTACCAGTGGATAAGGTAGAATACATTTTCCCTTTTAAATTTAAGTCATCTAAAGTCTTAACATTAAAGTGTTTAGTTATCCTAGGTATCCAGTTTATTGTAGTAAAAGCATCATCTTCATAAACCGTAATATACGGATTTATTGTATTTTTTATTATTTTCACTATTTTTTCATTTTGTGTGACCTTTTGATTACAGATAACCTCCGATGGAAGGATTTTTCCTAATTCATCTATAATGAAGCTATATAAATTGTCAATATCACTTAAGAATTCCGTAGTATACATTTCACCTGTTGAGCTGTCAACATATGACAGCCCAACTCCATTATCATCCATAAATATTGAAACAAGATAATTATTTGTTTTTTCATCCAATACATCTATGTCTGTAATGGTACCAGGTGTTACAATTCTAACTACATCCCTTTTTACTAATCCTTTTGCTACAGCTGGATCCTCCAATTGTTCACATATAGCAACTTTATATCCTTTTTCAACCAATTTTGAAATATATACCTCTGATACATGATGAGGTACTCCACACATTGGCGCTTTTAAGTTTTGTCCAGCTTCTCTATGAGTTAGTGCTATTTCTAGTTCTTTTGATGCAATAATAGCATCATCAAAAAACATTTCATAAAAATCTCCTAGACGAAAGAATAAGATGCAATCCCTATATTTTTCTTTTATCTTTTTATATTGCTTCATCATTGGTGTTAAATTTTCCAAAATTAAAACCTCCGTCATTGAATGATAGAACCTTCTAAAGTAAAAGTTTTTGCCTCTGTTATTTTAACATTTACAAACTTACCAATCAAATTTTCGTCTCCTTTAAAGTGAACTAGTTTGCCTGTTCTAGTTCTTCCCGACAGGACTTCCTTATTATTTTTACTTACTTCTTCTACTAAAACTTCAACATTCCTATTTAGATATTTAGAATTATTTTCATAAAATATTGGATATAATGTATCTAATAATCTTTGGAATCTTTCTTGTTTAATTTCTTCAGGCACTTGATTTTCTTTTTTAGCTGCAATTGTACCTTCACGTTTTGAGTATAAGAAAGTAAAAGCTGAATCATACCTTACTTTTCTTACTAAATCAAGGGTTTCTTCAAAATCTTCTTCTGTTTCTCCTGGGAAGCCTACTATTATATCAGTAGTAATAGCTATGTCGGGTATAGCTTTCTTAATTTTTTCTACTAATTGTAAATAGTCTTCTTTTGTGTATTTTCTATTCATAGCTTTTAAAATTCTGCTACTACCAGATTGAACAGGTAAGTGAAGATGTTCACATACTTTATCTAGTTCAGCCATTGCTTGGATTAGCTCATCCGATAAATCTTTAGGATGTGAGGTCATAAACCTGATCCTTTCAATACCATCAATCTTATTTATTTCCCTTAATAAATCTGCAAAACTAAAATCATATTCCAGTGTTTTTCCGTAGGAGTTTACATTTTGTCCAAGTAAGGTTACTTCTTTGCAGCCATCTGCAGCTAACATTTCTATTTCTCTTATGATATTCTTCGGTTCTCTACTTCTTTCCCTTCCTCTAGTATAAGGAACTATACAATATGTGCAAAAGTTATTACAACCATACATTATATTTACAAAAGCTTTAAAAGAGTATTTTCTATTAGCTAATACATTTTCTACAATCTCTCTATTATCTTCTTCTACATCAACTATAGTTTCCCCTGTTTGTAAGTGTCTGTCTATTAATTGGGGCAGTTTATGGATATTGCTAGTACCAAATATTATATCCACATGTTTATACTTATTTAACACCACATTTCTTGCCGTTTCTGTTTGCATCATACATCCACAAACAGCAAGGATTAAATTAGGTTTCCTTCTCTTTAGCTCTTTTAATTCTCCTAATTGACCGTATACTTTTAACTCTGCATTCTCTCTTACAATACATGTATTGTAAATGATAATATCACTATCTTCTTTATTATCTGTAGGTTTATATCCCATATTTTCCAATAACCAGGACATTTTTTCTGAATCGTGTTCATTCATTTGGCAACCATAAGTCACTATTGTATATTTTTTTGTCATTTGTTTTCCTCCTTAAATTCTAACTATCTTTTATTATAGCAAAATTAGATAAAAAGAGAACATTTAAATTTGATATGTTGTGTGATTGAAACAATAATAAAAGATGCAAATAACTAAAAAGTTATTTGCATCTTTATTCGAACTAATATTGTTTTCAGATTTAGTATTCTTGAATAAGTAGGTTTTCGAAAAACTCACAGCATTTAACTTGGCACTGGCCACACACATTATGAATGCAGGTTATAGCTCCGCACCTCTTTTTACTTCTATCATGTACTAATTTTACAGTTTTATCTTTTTGCTTCATAGCTATCTACCCTTTCCCGCCGGTTTTATTAAATTATACCACAGGAAGTAGAATATTACAAGGAATGTTTCTGAAAATTGAATAATATTTTTAACGATATTTCATTTAATTGAAATAATAAGAAGCTAAACCGGCATTCTCTATATACAATATGCAAGTTTAACTTCATAACATTTATTATTAGTTATGTTTATTTTTTCTAAATAGCCTTTTTAAAAAACCCCTATTATTCTCTAATCTATTAATTTTCTCTTTTAGCTGAGCTACTTCATATGATTTTTCTTTTACCTTCATCTTCAATTTGGCATTTTCACAAATTAGAATATCCCTTTCCTTGCTATTTAACTCATTTCTTAAAGATACAATTTCATCCATTAATTTCTCGAACATTTGGTCATTATATTCTTTATTTCTAGCTATTATTTCTTTTAAACTATTGATAAACTTGTCATGCAAGTTTATACTAATTTTTTCAGCTAATTCTATTGTATCAATAGAATTTATTTGGCTAGTAGTTGTTAAAGCAGTTTCATCCTTTGAATTAATAAGTACCTCTGGTGATTTTATTATTAATTTGATTTGTTTATTAGTAAAGCCCTTATCCTGTAAATACTTTATATATTGAAATAACTCTATCTCAGCATATGTATAATACCTATGATTAGATTCATTGCGCGGTATATCCAGTTCAAACTCTTTTTCATAATATCTAAGCACATGGGGAGGGTAGCCTGTTATTTCAGCTACTTCTGATATTCCATACTGCTTGTCTACATCTACCATTAGATTACCCCCTTGAAACGGTGTTATAATATACTCCTTCTTTTTTAAAACCTTAAATTCCTTTTTAAAAAATTTGTAAAATCTCTGATAGGTGTTGATATTTTTCTATATTCCCCCATTATTTTTTATTATAAGTGAACTGTTCTATAATCAATCGATTTTTTTGTAGAAAAATGTTTTTACAGATTTGAAGCCATATCTTTCTGGCAAGAGGATTTGTTCTGTACTTCCTACAAAAAATATACCTCCATCACTTAAGCTATGGTGAAATTTCCTATAAAGTAATTCTTTAGCTTCATTTGTAAAATAAATTAATACGTTCCTGCATAAAATTAAGTCCACTTCTTTTGGGAAAGGATCTTTTAAAAGATCTAATCTTTTAAATTCAACAGCAGCTTTTATCTCATCGCTAATTTTATATGAGTTTTCAACTTTTTCAAAATATTTATGTATAAACTCCCTAGGTAAATTTCTTAAAGCCTTTTCATCATATATGCCAATTTTGGCTTTTTCTATAGCCCCTAAATCTATATCAGTTGCAAGTACCCTTATGTCTTTTAAATTGTAAAATTTAGTTAATAACATAGCTAGCGAATAAGGTTCTTCACCAGTAGAACAGGCAGAGCTCCAAACTTTTAAAGGCCCTCTTCTTTTTTTAACTAATTCTGGAATGATATCCTTTTCTAATATATTCCACTGAGACTTATTTCTATAAAATTCAGATACGTTTATAGTAAGATAGTTTATAAATTGTTCTAGTAAGTCCTTATCTATCTTTAATTTTTGGTAATATTCATCAAAGTTGTTAAAGCCGTTTCTCTTCATTAATGAAGTTATTCTTCTTAACATCTGCCTTTCTTTATAATAATTTAGATCTATATTTATTAATTTGTTAATATTCTTTTTGAAAATCTCGTATTGTTCCATTTGACTCCCCTTTTCATGCTTATTTACAAAAAAAGCTGTGGCCTAAAAGCCACAGAATAACTTAAAGGGGGTCTTGATGTATTTTTGAGAGGTTACAGTATTATTTTTTACAAAATAATCTTATTTATACATCAAACCCCCAAAAAATTTGCATTATTTTTTCTTTATTAGGTCTCCTATTGTTATATCCAAGTCTTGATTGCTATAATTTTCTATAATTTCTTTTTCCATCTGTTTAATTTTTTCTTCTTCTATGGCTTTTAGACTTAAGCTTATTTTTTGGTCTTTCTCATCGATATTTATAATTTTAACATTAATGATATCCCCAACTTTTAATTTTTCTGCTGGGTTATTTACTCTTTCCGTAGAAATTTCTGAAATATGGATTAAACCTTCAACCCCTTCTTTAAGTCTTACAAATGCGCCATAATTAAGTAGTTTTACCACCTGTCCAGTTACTATATCTCCCACATTATTACTTTTTATAAATATATCCCAGGGTTTTGGTAGAGTTTGCTTTAGACCCAATGAAATTCTATTTTTCTCCTTATCCAACTGTAGAATTTTAACTTTAATTTTATCTCCTACCTTAACTACATCAGATGGAGTCTTTACTCTTTCCCATGATAAGTCTGAAATATGGATTAAACCAACTAAACCTCCTATATCTACAAAAGCACCAAAATCAACTATTTTTTTAACTTGCCCTTCAACAATTTGATTGATTTTTAGACTATCCCATAATTGTTCACGTTGTTGAATTATCTTTTCCTTTTCCACTTCTTTACTGGATAGCACAATTCTATTTTTTCTTCTATCCAATTCTATAATTTTGACATTAAGCCTTTTGCCTCTGTATCTGGATAAATTACCAACATGTTTTAATGAAATTTGTGATGCTGGTATAAAACCTCTAACTCCTTTCACTAATGCTGTTAGCCCACCTTTTACTTCATCAATTACCTTGCATTCAATTATTTCATTGTTTTTATAGCTCTTTTCAAGCTCGCCCCAACCTCTTATTGTTTCAGCCCTTTTTCTTGAGAGTACTACATTACCTTCACCATCATCTAATTTAAGTACGTAAACTTCAATTTCATCTCCCACTTTAAGAGCAGAAATATGCTCAAAGGCAGGATCGTTAGATATCTCTTCTTTTGGTATTATACCATCAGATTTATAATTAATATTTACTATTATCTTATCTTCGGAAAGGCTTATTATTTTACCTTTTAACAGGTCTCCTCTTTTTATTTTGACCATAGTATCTTCAATAACTTCCATCATCTTACTATGATTTATATCTTCTAAAGTTTTGATAACCTCTCTAATAATCCAATCTGGTGTAGAAGCCCCTGCGGTTACTCCTACAGTATTAAATTTTGAAATTTCCCCAAGAGGCAGCTCATGGCATGTTTCAATATGGTATGAAATTCACCATGTTAAA